>NZ_JBSFMT010000017.1:0-157561 GCF_053599695.1 Streptomyces sp. NPDC000878
AACCGAGCCGACCGTACGGTCGGCTCGGTTCGCCGCCGCGAGCATCACGACCGCCTGGCCGCCAGACGCGCCCCGAGTTCTCCGCGTCGGCGTCTCGATGGCCGCCGGTGCCCCGCGGACGGGCGCCGGACGCGTCGGTGAAACGGCTCGTTCCTAAGCGACCGTGAGTACGATCTTGCCCTGGATGTGCCCTCGGGCGGCGCGTTCGTGCGCGGCCCGGGCATCCGCGAGCGCAAAAGTGCTGTCGATCGCGACGTGGATTGTGCCCGCGTTGAACAGGCGCCCCAGTTCAGCGAGTTGCGCGCCGTTCGAGCGGACCTGGGTGCTCGAGACCGTGACGCCCAGCTTCGCGGTCTCTTCTTCGTCGAAGTCCCCGGGGAGCACGGGGAACTGGGCGCCGCCGCGCTTGAGCGTGCGCAGGAAGCGTTTGCTGTCGGGGCCGCCGACGGTGTCGAGTACGAGGTCGACGTCGTGCACGAGTTCCTCGGGACGACTCTTGGTGTAGTCGATGAACTGGTCGGCGCCGAGTTCGCGCAGGAACGATTCATGCGCGCCCGATGCCACCGCGATGACACGTGCACCCTTCCATTTCGCCAGTTGCAGTGCGAAGTGCCCCACGCCGCCCGCGGCGCCGTTGATGACCACCGTGGTGTCGGCGTCGAGTGCCGTCGGGCGATGCCGTGTCTCCTGGAAGGGCGAGGGGTGGTCGTGTCCGAGCTCGATCAGGAACTGCCACGCGGTGAGCCCGGCCATGGGCGCCCCGGCGGCGTGCACGTGGTCGAGGCCGGCCGGCTTGCGTGCGAGGTCCGACGCGGGCGCGGCCACGTACTCGGCGTATGCGCTGCCGTGGAAGCTGGGGAAACGCAGAAGACCGAAGACTTCATCACCTACGGCGAGGCCGTCCACGTCCGCGGCGACGGCCTCGACGACGCCCGACATGTCCGTCCCCGGAATCACCGGCAGGCTGACCGTCGATTCCGTCTCCCCGGGCATCCTGGTCAGTCCGCCGCGCAGGTACCAGTCCGGAGGATTGATGCCGACCGCGTGAACGCGGACGAGCACTTCGCCCGGCCCCGGCTCGGGAATCGGCACCTCGTCGTAACGCAGAACTTCAGGGCCACCGTGCTCATGGAGCCGGACCGCCCTCATCGTGTGTGTCGGCATCGTTTTCTCCTGCCCGCGCTGCGGGATACGCTTATTCGGATCAGCGATCCACATAACTGGACCACTGATCCGAATATATGGACCACTGATCCGGATAGTCAAGAGGGACAGATGCGGGCCGACGCCAGGAAGAACCGCGACCACCTGCTCGCAGTAGCGGGCACCGCCATCACCGAGCAAGGCGTCGACGTGTCACTGCGCGACATCGCGCGCAGGGCCGACGTCGGGCTCGCGACGCTGCTGCGTCACTTCCCGACGCGCGAGGCGCTGCTCGATGCGCTGCTCCGCACGAGCTTCGACGAACTGACGGCACAGGCAGCTGAGCTCGAAACGTCGAACTCACCCGAAGACGCTCTCGTTTCGTGGCTACGCGACTGCGTCGCGTGGACAACCGAGTATCGGGGCGTGACCGTGCTGATGGCAGCCGCCATCGAGGACACCGAATCCGCGCTCCACGCTTCGTGCGTCACCCTGCGCGCGGCCGGTGCGCGGCTCCTCACCCGTGCCCAGGCCGCGGGCGTGGCGCGGAGCGACATCGACGGCGCCGATTTGTTTGCGCTGGTAGCCATGCTCGCCTGGCTCGGCGATCAACCCTCGCTCGCGCCACGCGCCGACCACCTCTTCGAAGTTGTCGCGAGCGCGATTCTGACGAGTGCAGGGAGCAGCGACACCGAGGAGGAACGTCGCCCTTGGGCTCGTAGCTGAAATCGTCGCGCACGCGGACCAGCGAACTCGCCCGCGCGCTCGGCAAGGAGCGGTTCGACGCCGAGTTCGCCAAGCCGGTCAAGGGCACCGGCATCGAGCCGCGCGCGACGGCTGGACACTGCACCGGATCCGCCACAGCACCCTGACACACGACGCCGAGGGGGCGGCACCTCCACCCCGATGCTGCCGGCCCGCTCCCGCCACGCCTCCGTCCGCTCCCTGGAGCGGTATGCACGCCCCAGCGTCGACGCGGTCGCCCGGCACGTCGCAGAACGCGACCCCGCCGCCCGACGGATGCGCTGACACCTCGAGATCAACAATTGGCGGCTTCTGGGCTCACCTCGGCGACACCCCAAAAGGGTGAACCACACCACCACCTCACGGTCAGCAGTCCACGTCTTGTGAGACATGCGAACCGCGAAGAACACCCCTGGTCACGCGCTTTCGGCCGGCCCGTGGCCCGGCGGGTGCCGGTTGGGCGAGCTCGAGACCGCTCCGGTCGAGCGGGCGTACTCGGTGGGAGTCTGACCGTAGTGCTTCTTGAAGGCCCGGGTGAAGTGGCTGCCGTCCGCGAACTGCCAGTGTGCGGCGAGTTCCGAGATACTCAGGCGACCTGACGGCGCGGTGAGGGCGAGCCGGGCCTCTTGCAGTCGCCGGTGGCGGATGTAGGTGGCCACCTGCTCTCCCACCGTGGCGAATGCCCGGTGCAGCGTACGGACGGAGACGTTGAGTTCACGCGCGAGCATCGCCGGAGAAAGTTCGGGATCAGCGAGCCGGCGGTCCGCGAGGTTCTTGGCTGCCTGGGTGAGCGCGGGAGCCAGCCGGGGTTCCACGTCGTCGAACCGGCCCCTCGCCACCGCCTTGGTCAGCTCGATCAGGGTGCTGTGGGCAGCTTCCACACCGGCCGGGCCGAGGTCGGCCACGGTTACGTGGATCATGTCCGCGAAGGCCGTCAGCAGGCGTGTCTCGGCCGAGTCCGCCGACCCGGTGACGATCCGGTTCCCGAGCAGGGGTTTGAGCACCGCGGAGGGCAGGACCAGGAACTGTGCCCTGATGTGCGGAGCCGTCTCGAAGACCGACTGGCGCCCGACGTGCCGGAGGAGGAACTGCCCGGCCGATACGGTCTGTTCGCCGCGATCGGGCGGGCCGCCCATAGTCCATGCGCCGCGCCGCACTACGTACATTTCCACCAGATCCTGATCGCCGCCCGGGGCGTCCGTGGTCCGGGTGGCCGACGCGGC
Source organism: Streptomyces sp. NPDC000878 (assembly GCF_053599695.1). Lineage (NCBI taxonomy): Bacteria > Bacillati > Actinomycetota > Actinomycetes > Kitasatosporales > Streptomycetaceae > Streptomyces > Streptomyces sp. NPDC000878. The sequence continues at coordinate 3,111 of NZ_JBSFMT010000017.1, forward strand.
GTGAAGATCGGCGATCGCCACGTCGCGCACCTTCGCGACGCGGCCCTTGACCCGGAAGTCACCGGCCGTGTCCGGGGTGAAGGCCGGCAGCTGGAAGACATCGTCGCCGATCTGCGTCTCCCACCCGCGCCGGAAGGCGTCGAGTCCCTGCGGTGCGGCGCCCGGGGCGGTCGAGTCCACTGCTAACACCCCGCGCACGCCGTCGACCTCCGCTCCAGTCCTGTGCATCACTCTTCGATCCCCTCACCTTCCTTGCTTCGACGCCATCCTGTGGTGCTCGTGTTCCGTAGGACGTCGCCGTGGCTCACGTGGGCACTGTGTCAGTCTTCCTGCAGTCGGCCCGCATGGCAGCGGTCGAGGGGCAGAGCTGATGGGGACCCCACCCCGGATCGTGGACACCTTGGACACCGGACCTTGAGGGTTCAGAGGAAGAGATGTCACTGATGGTGATGAAGGTGTACTCGGCGGAGTCAGGGCGGATGTTGTCGCGCTGTACCTGTCGGACCCGAAGAATACGTTCGAGGGCGTGAGCAAGGACCTGGGAGTCAGCCGGGAGACGCTGCGGAACTGGGTGCGGGGCGAGCGGTCCAGGCAGGGCCGGCCCGGTGCTCAGGGGCGCCCACCTCTCAACAGGACTGTAGGCACCCGTACTTGACGGAGAAACAGCTCAGCCCCGGTCCAGGTCCTCGGCCGTGACGTAGGCGGTGTTGAGCACCTCGGTCGAGATCGAGGTGGGGTTCCGCGGGCCGCCCGCGGCAGTGCTGCTCATGGATCCGAGTACGGGCACGGACGGCGATGTCCACCTGCCCCTGTCAGTGCCAGGCAACGGGGCACACAGGCCGGTTGGCCGGCCGGTCGCCCTGTGTCAGTGCCCGCCTCTAGAGTCTCCGCCAGTGATCGCGGCGGCGCTGCGAACCGGGGGCCGTACCCCCGGAACCGCGCCCGTCGATCGTGCATCTGACGTGGATGATGGAGGAACAGCACATGGGGTGGGTTCCGGCGGGCGACTACGAGGTCGCCCTCGACGGTGCGAGGAAGGTCGTCTGCCGCAACGCTGCCGGACGCCTCCTGAAGTCGTTACCGGCAAAACTGAGGGACGACCCGGCTGTGGTGGGTCTGCGGCAGCTGACGGAGTGGCTGGACCAGCACGAGCAGCAGTGTCTGACCGACGTGGAGCGCTGGATGGCGCGCTCGCTGCCGGTGCCGGCCGCGGTCCTCGCCCAGGTGTGGCCCGACCCGTCCTGGCAGTCCGCGCTCCGCGACCTGGTCGTCACCGACGAGGACGGCAAGGTCGCCGGCTTCCTGCGCGACGCCGACGGCACCCGCGGCCTGGGCCTGGTCGACCTCGACGGCGACACGGTGCGCATCACCCCGGAACTCGTCCGCGTACCGCACCCGGTGCTCCTCGACGACCTCGACGACCTCCGGGAGTTCGCGGTCGAGTTGGGCGTCGAGCAGAAGGCCGGGCAACTCTTCCGCGAGGTGTGGCGCCGGCCCGCCGATCTCGACCCCGAGGGCGAGCAGGTCGACACCTACGCCGGCGCCCGCTTCGACGGACAGCGCTCCCTGCACAGCAGGGCCGCCTCCCTCGGCTACCGGATCCGCGGCGATCAGTCGGTCTGCCCGGTCTTCGAGGACGGCCGGACCGTCGAGGCGCGCATCTGGATCGGCGAGTTCGACCCCTACGACGGCGGCGACGACATCGAGACCGGGCCACTGACCTGGACCGACACGGCAGGACGGACGGTCGGGCTCGGGCAGGTCGGGCCGGTCGCCTGGTCCGAGGGGATGCGCATGGCCGCGGCCCTCCACGCGGGACGCGTCATCGAGAACGAGGAGCAGGCGGCATGACTATGGACCACGCCGGCACGGCGTCCCTTCTCGACGCGGGGGCGATCCTGCTGCCGGGCAGCACCGACCGCGAGGACGCGGACGTCCTGACCGCCCGCACCTACACCCATCCTGCCCTCGACGGCCGGCCCGTGGTCCGCCTCGTACCCGGCACCCTCGGCGAGGCCGAGGACCTGGCCATGGAGTTCCTCGACCTCACCCGTCAGGAAAGCGCCCCCGAGGTCGGCCAGGTCCGCCGCGAGACGCTCGGCTTCCCCGCCTGGGCGCTGGTCAACGACCCCGCCAACGGGCACCACGCGCTCGCTCTGGTCAAGGACATCGAACGGCTCGCCAGGATGGCAGGATCCCGCACCGGCGCCGCGAAGGACGGCTTCGAGTCCGTCGGCGACCGTCTCAGCCGTGCCGTCCCGCACTTCCTGCCGACCTACTACGAGCAGGTCGCCCGGATCTGGCTCCAGCACGACAACCCCACGTGGGCGGGGATGTTCTTCGGCAAGGCACGGGCCGCCGAGCGCGCCCACGGACTGGCAGTGGACGAGGAGCGGCACCGCGCGGTCTTCCTCGAGTTCGCCTTCGCGGGAGCCCTGACCGTCAAAGCCCTCAAGGAACACGCCCGCGACCTCGCCGAACGGCTGGACCCGGCCGACGCCTGGTCGCAGTTCCGCCGGCTCATCGTCGAACGCTGCGAGGCCGGTCTACCGCCCCACGCCACCCTGTCGAAGGATGCCCGCCCCCTGCTCAAGGTCACCGGACTCGACCGTGCCGAGGAGGAGCGGACCCTCGTCGCCGACCTGATCGTCTCCCCCGCCGTGGTCCGGGCACCCGCCTCGTTCTGGTCCGACTACCGCGCCACCCTCGCCGAACTCGGCCGTCGCGACCCGGCGGTCCGGGCCAGACTGCTGGAGATCCTGCCCGCCGTCGTGGGACGCGACGTCGCCACCGATGAGAACTGGCTGAAGCTGCTCGCCGACAGCGGGGCCGAGGCCCTGCTGACCGCCCCGAGCGGTGCCGCGGCGGCGTATCCGAGCGGTGATCCGACGGGCGTTCCGGCCGGTGACGCGACCGGTGATCAGGCCGGCGCTCCGACCGGCCCCCCGCCGCCCGGCGGCATCACCCCGGCGGACTGGCTGAGCCGCTGGGAGCGGCACCGCCATCACGGCAAGGCCCCCGACCACTCCTCGGCCACCCTCGCCCTGGTCGAACGCATGGTGCCCCGGCTGCTCGCCGACGCCCGGCCGGTCGGCCTCTTCACGGGACACCGGCCGGCCGGCGCCGACCTCGATCTGCTCGACCTCTGCCTGGCCGCCGGCGTCCCGCTGGCCGACCCGTGCGACCACTGCACCGTCCGTCTGCCACTGGACCACTGGCTGAACGAACCGCGCACCGGCGCCCGCGACCTGGCCGCGGTCGCCGCCGACCAGCGTTTCCGGCCGCTGCTGCACGACGCCATCGGATCGCTCAACCTCTACGTGCTCCCGCCGTCGACACCGGACGCCCTCGCCGACCACCCGGCCCTGGGGCCGGTCCTGCACGACTGGCTCGCCGACCGGGCCGCGGAGTTCGTCGGGGCCGCCGGGCTGCCCGGCTCCCGCGCCGCCCTGAGTGAGCTGCGGCGGTTCCACCAGGTCGCCGCCCGGGTCAACCCGGACGCCGTCGCGGCGGTGGCCGCCCACGACTTCGCCCCGCTGCTCCTGCGCACCCTGCGCACCGGAATTTTCGACGAACTCTGCTGGCCCGCCCTGGAGGAGGCGGTCCACCGGATCGGCGAGGTCGACAAGGACAAGGACTGGTTCGTCGTCGCCGAGGCCTGGCCCGCCCTGATCCTGGCCCGCAAGGAGAAGGCGATCGTGGTCGGGCCCGACCGAATAATGCTGGAGCACGACCTGCGTATCCCGAGGAACGCCATTTCGGAGAGGATGGAGTTCCGCTGGGTGGATGACCAACTCCTCGTCAACTGGTACCCCCTCACCAAGAACGCCTACTGGTCCGGCCATCCCGACCAGGTCATCTCCCTCGAAGGCGTGCCGGAAATCGTGCCGCGCCACCGGCGGTACCGGTTCGAGGTCGATGCCCCGTCGCTGCCACTGCCCGGCGGTGGCCGCGCCACCGGCGTCACTGTTCTGCGCGCCGGTGACACCGTGCTGCCCGCCGCCCGCCCGCTGCTGAGTGACGGCACAGGCCACTGGGCACGGGTCGTCCAGGACAACCACGAGACGTACTGGGTGGAACACGACCCGCTCACCGGCACCGACGGCCCGGCCTCGCTGCCGGCGTTCCTGCGGTCCGGAATCGACGACGCCGATGGCACAGACGACGGTACGGCCCTGGTGCCCGAGCACTGCGAACTGCTGCCGCTGCTGCCCGGACTGGAGAACTCCCCGTTCGGCACCGACGGCAGCGTCCTCGGACGCTGGGTCCGCAGGTCCGGCAAGGGCCCGCAGGGCATCACCACCGCCGGTACCCCCGACGGCCGTATCACCTCGCTGCCGTTCGGCACCGACGGCGGCGGGAGCCCGGTGACGCTCGGCGCGCTGCGACTGCCGGGCGGCTCCGGGCCCGTGGCGGCAAGGGGCTTCCGCTCGGTCAGCCTGTACGCGGCCGACAGCGCGTCGAACGGGGCCCTCGGGACCGTCCAACCCGAGGGCCCTGGAGGCGAGTTCGCCGCCGGCACCCCGTTCGTGCCGTCGGCGCAGTTCTGGCACGCGCTGGTCCCCCGCGACGAGCGCGGGTCGCTGGCGCTGCGCGCCCTCACCACGGAGCGTGCCACGACCCTGCTGAGCGCGAGCACCGAGGCGCTGGGCGCCCAGCGGGCCGAGGAGATCTCCGCCCAGAGCCGGTCGCTGCAGTACACCGGCCCCTCACCCAGCGAGGTCGGACAGGCTGCCGTGGCCCGCTCCCTGCCCGAGCTCAGCCACCCTTCGCTGCTCGCGGGGGTGGCCTCGATCGTGCACGGCGTCGTCGCCCATGCGGCGGACACCGCGGAGTTCGCCGCCTCCGCACAGCCACCGGAGGCACAACCCCAGCATGTCCGGGGCATGTTCCCCGACTACGAGCCGGAGCACGGGACCGACCGAGCGCTCAGCCACGCCGTCACCGGCATCGCGGGGACCGAGTACGCGTGGTACGGCATCGGCCGGGGATGGGCCGTCCTGCGGCAGATCCGCGCGGTCAACCACGTCCTGTCCGCGAAGCCCGCCGACGGCCTCGCGCTGCCCGAACCGGAGGTGCTCGCGAACCTCACCGACGGCTGGACCAGCGACGCACGGACCGTTCCCGTTGCCTCCGCCGAGTGGACCCGCTGCCTCGACGTGCCGAGCGCCCTGGCCTGGCGCGCCACCTCCCAGGGCACCAGCCCCGAAAAGCGGGAAGCACTGCTGCTGCTCCTCGACGCGATCGCCGAAGGGCCGCTGGCCGACCCGGGGAGTCCGCTGCGCGAGGTCGTGCTGTGCGAACCCAAAAACATCGGGCAGCGGGCCGGCCAGGTCCTGCGCCACGGTGACCGCACGGTCGTGATCCTGTGCGAGGAGAACCAGAACGTCACCGAGAAGCAGTGGCTCGCGCTCGACCATGACCCGTCCGGCGAGTTCGGAGCGGTGGCACACTTCACCGCGCGCGAGGAGAGGCGCCACATCCCGGACCTCCCGGCAGGCCGGATCACCGCCCTGACCGAGCTCGTCCGCGAGCAGGGCCCGGCTCCCTGGCGGCCTGCGGCCGTCGACGAACTCGTTGCCGCCACCGGCCTCGACCTCGGCCCCATCCAGGCCAGCCTGCTACTGGCCGGTCTGCCGTCGGAGGGCTACCAGAAGCCCGCTTCCGCCGCGCAGTTGACCGCCATCGGGCTGAACGCCCGCCAGGCGGAGCTCGGCAAACGCATGCTCCACCCCGTCGGACAGGGCACCCGGGTGGCTGTGCTCACCGCCCTGCTGCCCGAAGACGCCGAACTGCTGTGGACGGGCGGCCCCGACGTCACCGGCGCCGCCCGTGTCTGGTCCGACGCCTTGGGCGGCCTCGTCCGCGTGCCCGAGGAGGTCGGGGACATACTCGGCGGACCGTCTGTCGAAGCCCTGCTCAACCCCTCCCGCGTCGCCTGGCTCAACCGCACCACCACCATGGGGCTGGACAAGGACGGCAAGCTTGCCGCCGCCGACCCCTCCGCGATTCCCGGCCCACATTTTTGCAACACCGCGGCATCCGACCTGGCCATCCTCGGCTACGGCCTGCCCTACGGCCATCCGCTGCGCGCGGCGCTGGCCGCCGGCCTGGAAGCGCTGCGCCACCGCCTGTCCGACCCCGGCCTGCTGCTCGACCTGAGCGTCCACCGGACGGATACCGGTGGGTCCACGGCCGCGTTGATCCGCAAGGCCCACGGCATGCCCGACACCGGCGGTGCCGGCCCGGACGGTCTGACCCGGGTCGGCGAGGCCATCGTGCTGCACCCCCTGCCCCACGACGAGGAGATGACGCTGGTCCGCCCCGCCGGTCTCACCGGCAGCGACGACCCGGTTCTCCAACTGCTCGACGACCTCAGCAACCAGGACCGCTATCCGCTCGACGGGCTGCGTACCGTACTCGGCGACGACCTGGCAGGCCTTGTCGCGGTCGGTCACGGACCGGGCACACCGCACGGCTGGGCCCAGGACCCCAACGTGTCCGCGCCGGACCTGGTCACCGAGGTCGCCTCGGCCCTCGGGCTCGGGGCCGACGCGGCCGCCCACTACCTCCAGTTGCTCGCCCTCCCCGACCCGACCGACCGCAACTGTGCCCGCTGGACCGGCTGGAAACCGGCCCGCCTCAAGAAGGCGCGCGCCGAACTCGCCGCCACCGACCTGGTGATCGAAGCCAAGCGCCCCCGGGCCGGACGGACCCTCTTCCTCCCCGGCGCCTGGATCGCCGAGCGGCACGCCCTGCCCATCGAGAGCTGGAAGGAACGGTTGTACCCGCTCAGCGACTACCGGAAGGTCGTACCCAAGGTCTCGGTGGCGGAACTCTTCGCCCGCGTCTGGGCCGCGGTCCGCGACGGTGACGGCCCCGCGTTCGAGGAACTCACCACCCGTGCCACCGGGAAGGACGATCGCCGGTGACCACCGCACCCTCCCGGTCCGCCGCCCCCGAGGCGGCCGGCCGTCAGATCTCCCCGCCCGAAGACCGCTACGCCACCGAACTGGCCTTCCTCGCCGCCCACGACACCGGCCCGCGCCCGCCCGCCTGGCGGCTCACCCCGCGCGCGGTCGTCACCTTCGTCATGGGCAGCGACGGCGACACCCTGCGGCTTCCCGCAGGGACGGACGCCTCCGAAGGCGTCCCGCGCCGTCTGGTCGTCGAGGAGAAGTTCGTCGGCGACCGGGCGCTGGTGGAGCGCTGCGTGGTGACACTCGCCGGGGAGCGCGGCCTGCTGCTCGTCGGCGAACCCGGCACCGCCAAGTCCATGCTTTCCGAACTGCTCTCCGCAGCGGTCTGCGGCACCAGCGGCCTCGTCGTCCAGGGCACCGCCGGCACCACCGAGGACCAGCTCAAGTACGGCTGGAACTACGCCCTGCTGCTCGCCCAGGGCCCCACCCGGGCGGCCCTCGTGCCGTCGCCGGTCCTCACCGCCATGACCGGCGGCGGCGTGGCCCGCGTCGAGGAGGTCACTCGCTGTCTGCCCGAGGTCCAGGACGCCCTGGTCTCCCTGCTGTCCGAACGCCGGATCGCCGTCCCCGAGCTGTCCGGTGGCGACGACGCCCTGCTGCACGCTGCCCCCGGCTTCACCCTGATCGCCACGGCCAACCTCCGCGACAAGGGCGTCTCCGAGATGTCCGCCGCCCTCAAACGCCGGTTCAACTTCGAGACGGTCGGGCCGATCGGCGACCTCGGCGCGGAGATGGCCCTCGTCCGCCGCCAGGCGCGGGCAGCCGTGGAGCGGGCCGGCACCACCCAGCAGGTCGACGACACCGTCCTGGAGGTGCTGGTCACCGCCTTCCGCGACCTCCGTGACGGCCGGTCGGCCGAGGGCTGGGAAGTCGAACGCCCGTCGACGGTGATGAGCACCGCCGAGGCGGTGTCCGTCGCCGCGGCGCTCGGTCTGGCCGCCGCGTACTTCCCCGGCGGCCGGGACGTCCTGGGCCTGCTCCCCGGTCACCTGCTCGGGGTCGTCCGCAAGGACGACCCGGCCGACGCCTCCCGGCTCCTCGGCTACTGGGACGGCGCGGTCCGCCGCCGCGCGGAACAGGGTTCCGCGACCTGGCGCACGCTGTGGGACCTGCGCGGCGTGCTGGAGGAGTGAAGCCGGTGACACCCGACGAAGCCGCCGCCGCGCTCACCGCGCCGACGGCCCCTTACCTCATCGGCGTGCGGCACCACTCGCCGTCGCTCGCGGCGGCGGTACCGGCCCTGCTGGACGCGGCCCGCCCGCAGGTGCTGCTGGTCGAGCTGCCCGCCGACTTCCAGGACTGGCTGGGCTGGCTCGCGCATCCGGACACTGTGGCCCCGGTCGCCCTCGCCGCCGTCCCCGGTGGCCGGGGCGACGGGCCCGGCCCGGCGTTCTACCCGTTCGCCGACTTCTCGCCGGAGCTCGCCGCACTGCTCGCAGGTCCACCAGGGGCTGGGCGGACCGCAGTTCCCACCACCCCCACACCAGCAGGATCACCACTCCCGCACCGAACAGCCCGCCCGTCGAGCCACTGGTCCAGCCCCAGTCGGCACCCTTGGAGATCGCCAGCAGAAGGCAGAGCAGCCCGGCCGTCAGCCCGATCCCGCCCACCAGGTCGAACCGTCCTCCGCTACTGACCCGTGATTCCGGCACGAACGCCAGCACCAGCGCGATCACCACGGCGCCCAGACCGCCCGACACCCAGAACAGCGCGTGCCAGTCGGCGTGTTGGGCAAGCAGCGCGGCTCCGGGCAGCCCCAGGGCGCCGCCCACCCCCAGCGACGAACTCATCAGCGCCATGGCCGTGCCGAGCTTCTCGGGCGGGAGTTCGTCCCGCATGATGCTGATGCCCAGCGGGATGACGCCCATGGCCACGGGCCGGGGCGGGCGCAAGCGGAGTCGGTGACAGGGCGTCACCGACCGGTTCCGCGGGCGCGGTGACGAGTACCGCGGGGCCGGAGCGGGAACCGGGCGGTGCTCGGCGCTGGACGACTCAGTGACGCGCGTTGACGTCGAGGTCATGGCCGAGGGGTGGGACGAGGACGGGTCGCGGACTGTGCGCGGCGCGCTGCACGGGTCGGACGGGACGGCGCTGCTTGCCGCACCGCGCCGTGGACCTGTGAGCGAGGTGCTGCAGCTGGCCGGTGACGGTGTGGCCGGTGCCGCTGCTCTGGGTCTGTCGGGGGCGGCGCAGATGGCTGCCACGTTCCTCGGAGCACTGTGGGAGCGTGGTTTCCGGGGTGATGAGGAACTGGCGGACGTGTTGCGGGTGTCCGTAGGGCACGCAGTGAACCCCGTCCTTCGTCCGCTCGCAGTCGATCTGGAGATGCTCGCCATGCTGCTGGAGGGCACCCCGGCCGAGTCCGGTGGTCGGCTCGATCTGTGCACTGGGGAGTGTCGGCCGGCCTTCGCCGATGAGCTGGAGACCGGATTCGAGAAGGCGGATGATCCCGAGCGATGGCTGTCCGTGCCGGCTCTGGGTTCCCGGGACGGTTACCAGGACATGGAGCTGTTCATCGAAGGACCCGATGACGCCGCCCTCGCCGATCGGCTGCGGACCGCCATCCGTGGCCGAGGCGCCTTCCGGCGCTTCAAGGATGTCCTCGCCCGTGACGAGCGCGCTTGGCGCCTGTTTCACCGGCTCAGCGATGAGCGACAGCTCGGCCGGGCCCGTGCCTGGCTGGCCGAAGAGGGCTGTCGTCCAAGGCTCCCGTTCGACGGCGGCGGATAGGGCGGCCCCGACCGCGCGCGAGGACGGGAGGAACAGCCCGCGCCGCGAGCCGCTGGTCCACATGGCCCATGCGGGCCTCTGGGCGCCCGGTTGAGGATGCTCCGAAGCTGTGCCGGATCTTCACTGTGAGTGGTCCGCACTGGTCAGGAGTCATGGTTGGTTTCGGCGCTGGTTTCCGCTGTTCTGACGGAGTTGGTCGATGCGACGGGTGAGGTCGTCGACGCGTGCGGCAAGGCCGGGGTGGCCGGATGCCAGATAGGGGTGGGTGTCCTTCAGCGGAGAGAGGAGGGCGGCGGGGTCGTTGTCGGCGAGGGCGGTGGTGAGATCGGCTAGTGGGGCGTGGGCGGCGGTGGGGAGGCCGGGGAGTGCGGTGATCTGGCCGGCGAGCTGGCGCAGAGTGGCGGCGTTGGTGCGGGCCCAGGTGGTGACGGTGCGGTCGGCGGCGCGGCGGTCCCGGGTGGCCTGGACCCGCTGTTCGCCCGTGGCTCCCGGCTTTCCGGGGCGTACGCGCAGGTAGCGGCGTTCGGCGGCCTGACGGCTGGCGACACCGAGGGGGTGGGCGAGGTCGGCCCAGCTGGCGCCCGCCTCCCGCGCGGTTTCGATCAGGCCCGGCTCCCAGTCGGCCAGTTGATCGCGCACTTCGCGCAGCAGCAGGAGCACGGCGAGCGCCTGCTCCGAGCTGGCCTGGCCGGGCTTGGAGGGCTCGCCGTCCCGAGCGGTCTGGGCAGCGCGCAGGGCATCGTCGATCGTTTCCAGGGCCGCGGCAGCGGCGAGGAACGACGCCGGCGTGAGACCGCGTGCGCGGGGGTCGGGCTGACCGTCCCTGGTCATCGGGCCTCCAACGGATCTGTCGTCATCTTGATGACATCAGACTTGTCATCGCTTGGATGACATGTTACAACGATGGCAGGTGAACGCATTGGCAGCACTGCCTGACCTTGAACTCTGGAGGTGTTTCACGATGTTGATGCGTACCGACCCTTTCCGTGAGCTGGACCGGCTCACCCAGCAGCTCCTGAACACGACCGGGACGTGGTCGCGGCCGTCGGCGATGCCGATGGACGCCTACCGTGAGGGCGAGGAGTACGTGATCGCCTTCGACCTGCCCGGTGTCTCGGCGGACGCGATCGACATCGACGTCGAGCGCAACATGCTGACCGTCAAGGCCGAGCGCCGCCCCGTCACCAAGGCGGACGACGCGCAGACGGAGTTCTCCGAGCGGCCCCTGGGCGTCTTCTCCCGCCAGCTCGTGCTGGCCGACACCCTGGACACCGAGCACATCAAGGCCGACTACGACGCAGGGGTGCTGACCCTGCGCATCCCGATCGCCGAGCGCGCCAAGCCCCGCAAGATCGCCATCGGGGGCGGGACGGAACGCAAGGAGATCAGCGGCTGAGGCCCCTCCCAGCCGCACCGCGGGACGGGGGCGGCGCGCACCGAAGCCACCCCCTTCCTGTGTCCGACGCACACGCACGGGAGCAGCGATGGTGATGCGATGGGAGGCGTTCCTTCACCAGGTCAAGGAACGCGGCGACTACGAGACCACCAGGGAAGCCGAGCGGGCGGCCCGCACAGTGCTGGCGCTGCTGGGCGCGCACCTGGTGGGCGAGGTGCGGGCGGAACTGGCCGCCCGGCTGCCGGAGGATCTGGCGCTCGTGCTGCTCAATCCGCTCCAGGCGCGCGAGCCGCTGTCCCCCGAGCGGTTCGTGAGGGCTACCGCGGCATGGATCGAGGGAGCCACCGAACAGACCGCGGCCTGGGACGTGAGCGCCGTGCTCAGCGTCGCAGCGGATGCGGCGGGCGACGAACTCACCCGCCGCATCCTGCTCCAGCTCCCAGCGGGCTACGACCTGCTGTTCGGCCACCCCCAGCCCGTCTGACCACGCACAGGCAGTACCCCCTCCTTCTTACCCCGGGCCGTCGGCGGCCCGGACCACCTCATGAGAAAGGCAACAGCGTCAGCGATGATCACCCAGCAGCAGCAATACGGGTCCACCGCGGGCATGACATTCGAGCAGATGCTGGAACGGGTGCGCTACGAAGGCGCCTACACCACCCGTGCGCAGGCCGAACAGGCCGTGAGCGCCGTGCTGGCCGCCTTCGGGCGCCAGCTCACCGGCGAGGAGCGCGTGGAGCTGGCAGCCAGGCTGCCCCACGAGGCCGCCGTCACCTTCACCTCCCAGGTCCCCGCCACCGAACCTGTCACAGGCTGGGCCTTCGTGAAGGACCTGGCGACCCGCACCGGCGGCAGCCCGGCCACCACCCGCTGGGACACCGGAACCGTCTTGCGCATCGTGGCCCAGCTCGCCGGCGAGGACCTCCTCAGCCGTATCCTCGCCCAACTCCCCTCCGGCTACGCCCTGCTGTTCGGCCGCGCCGAGCTCACCCAGGCCGCCTGACAGCGCACGGAGGCGGAACGCACGGCACGCCACCGAACCCGCCCAACGGTCCCGTAGTGCATCCCGGCAAGTATCGAGGACGGGCGGCCCCGGTTCAGCTCCGCGGTGATGTCCTGCGTGAGCACCGAGGTGTCCAAGACCCTGGACCCACTTCATCTGGCTGTCCGGCGGAAGGCCCTCGTCGAAGGAGAAAAAGCCGGGGGAGTCAGCCGTGGCCGAGACCTTGAGGCCGTGGGACCGCATGCACTTGAGCCACTTCTCGTACTTGTCCTGGTACTCGGGATCCTCCCTGGCGGCCACGATGTACCAGCACCGCGGGCTGTTGAGGTCGACGAGCCGGACGAGTGCCGTACCGACGACGAACACGAAGTGCGGGACGAACCTGAGGGCGAAGCGACTGCCGAAGGCCGACGGCGGTGCGTGGACGGGGTTGCGGTCGGGCACGACAGGCCCCAGGACGGATTGACCCACACGGCACGGACAGGCGTCGGATTCTGGCCGCCGCTTGTATGGGCCATGTGAAGAGCGAGGCCGCCGGTTCCACCGGGGGAGCGTGGACCGGCAGCCTCGCCGTCCGTCATGCCCCGGGGTGCAGGCCGAGCGAGCCCGGCGTGGGGGCGCCCTGGACCTCGCCGAAGTACAGGGCGAAGGTCTGCTTCCAGCGCTCGACCGCGGCGCGCTGCGGTCTGGTCGGTGACGTCCTTGGTGATGTCATGGACGTCGATCCGGGAGAGTACCCACCGGATGCGGGCGGGGTGGGCCCGTACGAGGACCACCACTCGCTCATCCGTGTCCACGCGGCAGAGCCGCCGGCCGTGCGGGATGGAGGTGACACGGCACCGCTGGTGTGATCACCGGGGTTGGCGTGCGACGGGTGGAGGAGAGCCACACCCGGAGGCTCTCCCGGCGGACGCGGTGTTCAGTCGGAGGCGACCCTCACGGGGTCGTCGGCCGGGGTGCCGACGCGCGGCCACCGGTAGCCGTAGGCGGGCAGTTCGACGCGGAGCAGGCCGTCGTCGTCCGCCGTGAGACCGGCGTGCCCGCGAAGTTGTGCACCGCCAGGACGGTCCCGTCGGTGGTGGAGGCGATGTGTGCCAGGACCGCTCGCTCCCCGGTGTCCACGAGGCGGCAGTCGCCCCAGGCCAGCTCGGGAGCCTCCCGGTAGCGCTCGATGAACAGCCGCATGCGGCTGAGCAGCGAGCCCGGGTCGCGGCTCTGCTCGTACACGTTGACGTTCCGGGGTCCGTACGCGCCGTCCGCCAGCGGGTTGGGAAAGGCGTCCGGACGGGCCCTGTTCGCGGCCCACGTGATGCAGCATCACCGCGTCGAAGCCGAGCTCGGCGTACTCCTGCAGCCATGCGGTGTGCCGGCCCAGGTCGGACGAGATGTTGACCGAGTGCGCCACCTGCTCGGGGGCCCGTGTCACGGCGGTGTGCCTCGGGGGCTTTTGCCTTTGGCGGATGCGGATGCGGCGGCGCTGAGCGCGTGCTGCCTTGCGGTCCAGGGTCTCAGTTGCGGTCTCAGCAGTGGGTTCCGGCGCGAGGTGTGCCCGAGCGTCGCCGCCCGGGTGTGCTGTTCGTCCTCAGCCCTGAAGGCGCCTCACACGGTGAACCTGACCGCTTCGAGCCAGAGGTCGTTGCTGAGGGTTCCGCCGAAGATCAGGTTCTCCCCGCCTGGTTCGTCGCAGCCCATGTTGTGCCAGCCCTCGTTGTGGACGTGCGAGGTCTGACATATGACCTGCTTGCTGTTGTCGATGTTGATGGCGAAGCCCAGCATGTCCGGGGCGCTGTTCTTGGAGCTGCCGATGTAGAGGTCGATGCCGTCGACCGCGCCCTTCCAATCCGCGTTGTAGTGCCCCTTGCCGTTGGTCGAGTTGGGGTTGTGGACGAAGGCGGTGGCAGCCGTGCCGTTGGTGCCGGACACCGCGATGTTCAGCGCCTTGATCGGCTTCTCCTGGCCGGTTGTGCCGGCCGTGGTGCCGTCGCACACCGCGGACTGCCACCCGAGGGTCTCCACAAAGGCCCGGTAGCAGACGTGCCGGCCCGGGTCCCGCGTGGCCAGCGCCTGTACGGCGACCGCCGCGGTCCTCACCTGCGGCTTGGCCACCTCCTGCGTCGTGCCGCTCCCGGATGATCCCGTACCGGAGGTCTGTTTCGGCGCTGCCGGTGCCGCGGGCGAGGCCTTCGGTGTGACGACGACCGGAGGGGCCTGGATCACGGCCTCGGCGGTGGGGGTGACCGCCTTGGTCTTGGCGGGCGTGGGTGTGGGGGTGGGCGTGGGCGAAAGGGTGGGAGTGAGGCTGGGGGTCGGAGTCGGAGAGGAAGGGATGTTCTCCGCTGCGACCACCTCGTTGCTGTCCTCCGAGTCGAAGACGTCACTGCCGACGAGCGGGACACCGAGGGCGAGGACGGCGGCCAGGCCGCCGCCCCAGCCCAGGCTGATCCAGACCCGGCGCCCGGGGACCAGCCCGTGGGGCGAACGGGCGGGCTTGCGGGCGAAGGTCTGCGAGAAGCCCTTCGGCTGCTTCGGCTGGTTCGTGGGCTTTGGTGACTCTGCGGGCATCTGGGTTGCTCCGGGGGGAGGTCGGGACGGGTGCGGGCCGGGGGATGACGGGTGGTCAGACGGGTGTGGCGGGCTGGGGCAGGTCCTCCTCGTCCAGCAGGACCAGTTGTGCCGCCTCGGGCGCGTTCAGCTCGGCGACCCGCATGGCCTGGCGTTCCGTCATGCGCTGGAAGAGCTGGCGGGCGGTGCGGCCGTTGCCGAACTGGGCGCCTCGCGGGATCAGTTCGACGTGTTCGGCCAGGGCCTTGCGGGCGGCCGTGCTGAGTTCGTACTGGTGGCGCTGGGCATGGTGCTCGACGATGCTGACCAGTTCGGACGTGGAGTAGTCGGCGAAGACCAGGCTGCGGGTGAAGCGGGAGGACAGGCCGGGGTTGGAGCCGATGAAGCGGTCCATGTCGTCGGGGTATCCGGCGGCGATGACGACGACCTCGTCCCGGTGGTCCTCCATCAGCTTGACCAGGGTGGCGATCGCCTCGACGCCGAAGTCGTTCGCGTTCCCGGCCGGGACCAGGGCGTACGCCTCGTCGATGAAGAGGACACCGCCCCGGGCGCGGTGGAAGGCCTCGGTGGTCTTCGGGCCGGTGTGGCCGACGTACTCGCCGACGAGGGCGCTGCGGTCGACCTCGACGAGATGCCCGCGGGCGAGCAGGCCGAGTGCCTTGAGGAGGCGGCCGTAGAGGCGGGCGACGGTCGTCTTGCCGGTGCCGGGGTTTCCGGCGAAGACCAGGTGGCGGCTGAGCGGCGGGGCGGGCAGGCCCGCCTGCTGGCGCAGTCGTACGGTCTGCATCAGTTTGACCATGCCGCCGACGTCCCGTTTGACGCCGTCCAGGCCGACGAGTTCGTTCAGCTCGGCGAGCAGGTCCTCCAGGGTCTCCGGCTCGGGTTCGGGTTCGCCCTGCTGGGCCAGGCCCGGGGTGCCGGCCTCCGGCTGGGAGGGGGTGGGAGAGGTTCCCGCGGGGGTGCGGGGTGTGATTGGGGCCGACGGCAGGTCCGAGAGTGTTGGGAGCAGGGCCGTCTCCACGCGGATCGCGGCGCAGTCCTCGAACACCGGCTCGGCGCCCGCGGCGAGTTGCGCGTCGTGGCCGCAGTCGAAGACCCGGCAGCCGCGGAAGCGCGGGGTGGCGCCCCGGGCCATGTGCAGCGCGGGGAACGCGGTGGCCGACACGTCGCAGTGGTCGAACGTGCCGCCGGACTCCTCGCCGACGAGGATCCCGTTCTTGCCGGTCCCCTTGATCCGTACGCCCCGCACCTCGGCCTGTGCCTTGCGGCCGAGGACCAGGCCGCCGGCCCCCGCTCCGGAGACTCCGCCGCCCTCCATGACCAGCCGGGCCCCGGTGTCGACGGTCACGCCCGCGCCGCCCACCTCGGCGATCCGGGTGCCGCGCAGCACGGCGACCGCGTCGGTGGTCAGCTCGACACCGCCCCGCCGCTGATCGGTCACCGAACAGTCCAGGAGCTGCGACTCCCGGCCTGAACGCACCCGTACGCCTGTCTCGCCGTCCTCCACGCGTACGGCGGTCAGCACCACCTGGGCCTCGTCGTCCACCTGGACACCGCACGCCCGCGCCCCGGCCAGCGTGGTCCGGGTGACCTCGGCCCGGGCGCCACCGGTCGCCGCGAGGCCGTGCTCGCCGCTGCCGGTCACCCGGCAGCCGGTCACCACCGCGACAGTCCGCTCGCCGAGGTGCAGCGCGGAGCCGCCGGTCCGGGCGAACAGCGAGTCGGACAGCGCCACCGTCGTACCGCCGGCCGCGAGGAGCCCGTGGCCCGCCGGGTCCAGCACATGGCAGCCGCGGGCCGCCAGCCGGGCCGAGTCGCCGGCCTCCAGGCCGTTGCCGCCCGTCCCGGTGATCCGGCAGTCGGTCAGCTCCGCCCGTGCCTCGTGCGAGACCTGGACACCGGAGCGGGCCGCGCCCTCGATCCGGCACTCGGTGAGGAGCGCCTCGGCGGTGTCCTGGACGAGGACGCCGTTGCGTCCCGCGCCCACCAGGCGCGCGTCGCGCACCAGCAGCCGGGAGCCGCCGCGGGCCCGCAGCGCGGACCCGGAGTTCTCCTGGATCCGCAGCCGTTCGGCGAGCAGCACGGCCGTTCCGGACAGGACGGCGCCGATGCCGTCGACCGACTCGATCACCGTGTCCTCGACCCGGGCGCGAGCGTCCCCGGCGAGGTGCAGCGCGGTGTGCTGGGCGCCGCTCAGCCGGGTCCGGCGCAGTACCAGTACGCCGCCGCCCAGCGGGTCCGCCAGCTCGGCGGCCAGGTCGCTGTCCAGGTGCAGGGCGGCGTTGGCGACGGCTCCGGAACCGTCGGGGGAGCCGAGCACCTCGACCCGGCCGTGGCCGAGCCGGCAGTCCTCCAGGGTGAGCCCGGCGGCGTCCTCGACCCGGACCAGCGCCTCCATGGGGTCGGCGCCGCGCAGCACCAGGCCGGTCAGCAGGCACTCCGGGGCGGTGACGGTGAGGGCGATCCCCCAGGGGGCCCGCAGGACGACCGAGCCCGGGCCGTACTCCGGCTCCAGCGTGACGCGCCGGTCGAGGCGCAGGATCTCCTCGTACTCACCGGGCGCGACGGTGACGACCGCGCCCGCGGGTGCGGCGGCGAGCGCCGAGGCGATCGTGCGGTGGGTGCCCCGGCCCTTGGGTGCGACCCGGATGATCTGGTCCTGGTCCGTCATACGCCGACCCCGCCGTTCCAGCCGTTGCCCCCGACGACGTCGTCGCGGACCACACCGCTCAAGTACATGTTGGAGAAGATCTTGTCGACCATCTTGCCCATTCCCGCCACCACGAAGATGTCGAAGAAGCCCTGGCGGTGGTACCAGCGCCCGGCCATGTTCTGGGTCATGATCGTCCGGGCGAGGCCGGTGGTGAGGCCACCGATAACCCCGGCCGCCGCGCCGGCGGCGCCCACCAGCAGCGCGTCCGCGCCGTAGAGGTGGACGGTGTTGCCGTCCTTGTCCTTCACGCCGAAGATCGCCGCGCTCGCGCTGCCGCCGATGAAGCCGGACAGGGCACCGCCGAAGAGGCCGACACCGAAGTCGTACGTACCGGAGCGCCAGCGGGTCACCTTCTCGTTGCCGCCGTACTCGCCCTGCCAGCCGTCGTCGTTGGGCCGGCGGGAGTACGGCTGGCCCATGTCGATCTGGCTCAGCCCGGTCTTCCACGGCCCGCCCCGGAACGAGGCCATGTGCGCGGCCGAGATGCCGCCCTTCACCCCGGCGCCGATGGTGGCACCGAACGCGGCCTTGGCCACGTCGTTCACGGTGAACTCGGAGCCGGTGGCGGCGGCCACGATGCCGTAGACGACCAGGTTCATCGCGAAGTCGAGCACCCACTCCTGGGCCATGTCGACGGCGAGGGCGCGGCCGGCCTTCCCCAGGAACGGGGTGTACACGGACTCGCCGCCGGCGTTGCGGCCGAACTCCCAGTTGTTGGTCTCGCGCCAGGACCGGCTGAAGCCCCGGTACTCGTTCGCCAGGCCGGTGAAGTTGGTGTCCCGGCCGATGAGCGTGGTCCGGCCGAAGGTGTCGGTGTTCCAGACGTAGCCGGCGACGGTGCGCTCGCTGATCATCGTCGTGCCGTTCGGCCCGCCGTAGCGCCGCCACTGCTGGTGCCACGCCTCGCTCTCCAGGAAGGTGCCGTCTCCCAGGTCGGTCTTGGTGCGGAGTGCGACGCCGTTGTCGAACTCCTTCCAGACGTTCGAGTTGAACGTCCCGCCCACGTCCGACACGTACTCGCGTACCCGGAACGGGGCGTCGGTGGCCCAGTTGTGGAAGGCGCCGCCGGTGGCCGGGCGGGCCGGGATCTCCTGCACGGTCATGGTGTTGACGTTGGCCGGGTTGTTCGGGTCCGGGGTCGTCACCTGGTCCTGCCAGCGGGCGTTCGGGTGCCACTCGGTGAGCGGGGTGCCGTTGGGGTCGATCCAGGTGCGGGGCCGGTTCGCGGCGCCGCCGCCGAAGTCCATGACGTTGCCGTGCCGGTCGATCTTGTTCCACTGCCAGGTCTCGGTGCCGGTGTTGGGGTCCCGGCTGACACGCCAGGCGTCGACGGTGGTGCCGTCCCCGAGCAGCCGGTGCTCGCGGATCAGGCGTCCCCCGTCGAAGTCCTGGAACGACTCCCTGTCCCAGGCCCAGGTCTCCATGCCCCGCTTGTGCTGCGTCACCCGTGGACCGTGCGTGCCGTTCGGGCCCTGCCACTCCAGGTTCTTGGCTCCTGCCGTGCCCGTGGCGGTGATCGTGACGGTGTTGTTGCCGCCCGCGGCCGGGTCGGGCCAGGTGTCCTTGCGGGCGACGACCATGCCGTGCGGGTCGTACTTCGTCCAGTCGCCGTTGCCCGCGTGGATGTTCTGCCGGGAGGCGATGTCCCCGTTGCCCGCCTGGCCGTCCGGGCGGACGGCGGGGGCGGGCCGGTACTCGACCACCGAGCCGTCGTTGAGCCCGGTCCTGGTGACGTGCCACTGCTTGGTCGCGTCGGGCGAGAACCAGTCGCCGTTGGCCCGGTTGGTGGTGAAGCGGTCCTGGAAGAGGATGTCGGTCTGCTGGTAGCCGGCGCCCGGCTGGACGGTGAAGTCGCCCTGCACGTAGGTGCGGTGGCCGTTGAGCTTGCCCGCCCCCTCCGACCAGGGCAGGTAGTTGGGCCCCGCGTTGGCGGCGGCGCGCGGCGGGACGTTGGCGCCCGCGGGCAGCGGGACGTTGCCGACGGTGAGGTCGTTGCCGCTGCCCACCTTGCCGGTCACCCGGACGACATCGCCGTTCCTCGCGATGTCGGTCGTGACACCGTTCATGCTGACGAACCGCACACCCCGCTCGGGCGCTCCGCCGGCGGCGGGCGTCAGCTTCCACTCGTGGATCTGGTACTTGCCGTCGAACCGCAGCCAGCTCGCGTTGGCCAGACTGGTGGCCCGGTAGTCCCCGCTCATCGCCCAGCGGGCGAAGAACGGCGGGCGCTGCTCGGCGAGCCGCTGGGTCTCCAGGAAGTCGCCGTTGCTCAGCGTCGTGCCGCGGCCGTTCTCCTTGCCGTGCGCGGAGTGGGACATCCAGTCCCGCTTGGGGAGACCGTCCGGGCCCATCTCGACCTGGAAGTAGCGGCGTACGTCGTGCGGGGTCGGGGTGAAGCGGCCGAACTTCTCGTGGACGAGGGTCGACGCGTTCGTCTTGGGGTGGTTCATCTTGTCGGTCCAGCCCCGGCCCGGACCCCACTTCCTGGTTCCTTCCGCCAGGTGGTTGTAGTCCGCGTCGAAGCGGTGCCAGTCGCTGCGGCCCGCGCTCTGTGTCCAGACCGTGCGGTCGAGGTTCGCCAGCACATGGCCGCCGTCGGGGTTCTGCTGGAAGTGGTGGACGCGGGTGTCGACGCCCCGGGCGGTGGTGACGTCGAAGTAGCTGCGGCCGCTCTCGCCCCAGTGCCGGGTGCCGTGGCGGGTCGCCGCGCCTGCCCCGTCGAACTCGGTCCACACCCCGCGCTGGTTGAAGCGGCCGAAGGCGCCGGCCCCGGCGGAGGAGTGGTACGCGTCGATCGAGCCGCCGTTGCCGAACGGCAGCGGGCGGCGCTCGAACACCTCGGCGCCGGAGTGGCCGAGCAGCCGGAGCCGGCCGTGGTCGAGGCCCTTGAGGTCGACCGTCCCGCCGTCGTACCAGGGCCGGTTGCCGTTCTGTGGCCGCGGGTTGCCTGCCGCGTCCAGGTGGATGCGTTCCCAGGTCGGTTTGGTGCCGGTGGCCGGGTTCGGGTAGGTGACGTCGATGCGCTGGCCGGGCTTGATCTGGCCTTCGTGGATGACGTTGATCTGCTGGAAGTTGAGCCGGCCGTCGGCGTCGTACAGCTTGAACTCGCCCGCGTGCGGGGCGCCGACGCCGTCGACTCGGTACTGGGTGCCGTTCGCATGGGGGGTGACCGTGCCGGGCGTCGGGGTCAGGTCGCCGTCCAGGACACGGAGCTGGTTGAGGTCCGTGCGCAGGAAGCGGGTGCCGATGCCGTCGCCGAGCCGGACGGTGTCGTAGAGGCGGGTGCCGTTGGCGTCGTCGACCCGGAAGATTCCGCCTTGGCCGGTGTCGACGACGGAGTGTTCCAGCCTGCCGTTGTTGCCGTAGAGCTGGAAGCCGCCGTCCGTCTGCTCCACGCGGTGACCGCCGCCGGGGCGCGCGGTGACCTTGACGTTCGGGATCTCGGCCAGTTGGTTGTCCAGCAGCTCCAGGGCCCCGCCGGGGTGGATGCGGACGCTCTGCCCGAGGAGCCCGCCTGTCGCGTTCTGGAGCCGGAGGTTGTCGGTTTCGACAGTGCCGTCCGTCGCCCGGTGGACGCGGAAGGTGGTCGGGTGATCGACGACGAAGCTGCCGTCGGCGCGGACCGTGACGGTGGAGTTCGGGAAGCCGGAGCCGTCGGCCTCCTTGAGCACGGCCGGTCCCCCGTTGGCGGGCATGTGGACGAACTCGCCGTTCGCGTGGGGGGCGGTGCCGCCGGTCAGCTCGCGGACGGTGGCGGTGTGGACACCGCTCGCGTCCACGGCGACATGGTCGGTGCCGCGGATGACGCGGAAGCCGTTGCCGTCGCCCGGCTGGGCGACGGCGGTCGCGGCCCGGGGACCGTTCAGACTGGGCGTGCCGTTGGCGTCGATCCGAAGCACCCCGCCGTTCAACGCGCCCCCGTTCAGGGCGAGGTGGTCGTACGCGTGGGTGTAGTTGGCGTTGTAGAAGGCCGTACGGTTGTTGGCGCCCGGGACGCGGTACTCGCCGCCGACCCGGGTGACCCCGGCTGCCTCGACCGCCCCGGCCGCGTCGGTGCGGATGAGTACGGTCGGTTGGCCCGCCACGCCCCGCACCGGCGTGTGCACGAACTGGCCGCCCGCCGCACCGCCGTTGAGCGGCATGGCGTCGTGGGTGTGCGCACCGGTGTTGTCGACGACCGTGTGCGGTTGGCCCGCGCCGTTGTCGATCCGGAAGCCGCCCGAGCCCGACTGTGTATGCACGGCGCGCGGCAGCTGGCCGCCGGCCGCGTCCAAGAGGTCGTGGGCCGTGCGACCGCCGTCCGGGAAGCGGACCATGTTGCCGCCCGGCACGGGCAGTACCCGGTGGACGTAGGCGCCGCCGTTCCCGTACACGTTCAGCCAGCTGCCGGTCGTCTCCGGCACATGGAATCCGCCGCTGTTCGGCAGAACGGTGACGTTCGCAGTCGGTCGGCTCACCGGGTGGGCCGTGTCGTCGGCGTTGATCCGCAGCACCTCGCCGTTCGACGTGCCGCCGTTCAGGGTGAGGTGGTCGTGCGTGTGGGTGTAGTTGGTGTTGTAGAAGGCCGTACGGTTGGGGGTGCCCGGGACGTGGTACTCGCCGCCGACCCGGGTGACCCCGGCTGCCTCGACCGCCCCGGCCGCGTCGGTGCGGATGAGTACGGTCGGTTGGCCCGCCACGCCCCGCACCGGCGTGTGCACGAACTGGCCGCCCGCCGCACCGCCGTTGAGCGGCATGGCGTCGTGGGTGTGCGCACCGGTGTTGTCGACGACCGTGTGCGGCTGGCCCGGGCCGTGATCGATCCGGAAGCCGCCCGAGCCCGACTGCGGCTCCACGTGGGCGCGCGGCACCTGGACGCCGGCCGCGTTCACAAGGTCGTGGTCCGTGCGACCGGCCTCAGGGAAGCGGACCATATTGCCGCCCGGCACGGGCAGTACCCGGTGGACGTAGGCGCCGCCGGCCCCGTAGGCCCTCAGCCAGCTGCCGGTCGCCTCCGGTACATGGAATCCGCCGCTGTTCGGCAGAACGGTGACGTTCACCGTCGGTTGGCCCACCGGGTGGGCCGTGCCGTCGGCGTTGATCCGCAGCACCGTGGCGTTCGACGTGCCGCCGGTCAGCGGGAGTTCGTCGTACGCGTGCTGGAAGTCGGCGTCGTAGACGACCGTACTGTTGTGGGGGCCGGTGACGCGGAACTCGGCGCCGGCCTGGGTGCCCCGGGCCGGGACGTGGGTGCCCCCGGCCGGCTGGAGCGTGCCGCCCGTGTCGAAGCGCTGAACGCCGCCGGTGCCGCCCGACAGGATGTCCGTCCTGACCGTGTGACCGTTGAAGGGGCCGCCCTGCAGAGTGACCTGGTGCTCGGCGCGGACCGGCCGGGTGCCGTTCGCGTCCACGTCGAAGTCCCAGTGGCGGGTCTGGCCCCCGTCGACGTGCGTGATGCGGACGACGTCCGCGTCGCCGATGGGGTCGACGCGCAGCCCGTCGACGGCGTTCGGGTTGGTGATGCTCGGGCGGGACCCGGGAGTGAGGTCGACGCGGACGCCGTTCAGGCCGGGCACGTTGACCGTGTGGGCGTTGTTGGTCCCGGAGGGTCCTGCCACGGAACCGCCGAGCGGCGGCTGGCCCGGCCGGGTGAGGGGCTGGAGCTCGATGCCCTCGATGATCCTGGTGCCGATCTGCTGGTGGTTCAGGGAGGCGTCCAGGTGGTAGTCCGTCTGGCGGACCGAGCCGCGCCCGAGGTCCTCCTCCACCCGGAGGAACTGGTTGCCGCCGTCCTGCGGGGTCACGTACGAGGCATGGACCCCCGGGGTGGCGGGGACGACCCGCGGCCCGGTGGCCGTCGGGGTGACCTCGACGCGCACAGCGGGCGACAGCCCGGGGATGTTGGTGAAGGTGTGCTGGAAGTTCAGGTTGCCGCTGTCCGCCATGAAGACCCGGATGTTCCGGTGCTGGTCGCGGAACGCGGTCAGGTCGACACGGCCGAGTTTCGGCAGGTCGACGATGAGGCTGTCGTTGCCGGGCAGGCCCGGGGTGCCGTTCCTGCCCGGTCCCCCGGTGGCGGGCGTCGGGACGTCGAGCCCGCCGCCGGGGGTGTGCGGGACGCCGACCGTCGCCGGGGTCACCGCCCCCGGGCTCACGGTGGGTGTGGCACTGACGGGCACGTCCACGCGGCCGAGGGCCGAGACGGGCGGTACGTCCACGTGGGCGGCCCCGGTCGGGACGTTCGACACGACTCCCCTGGACCCGGTCACGTTCGCGGTGGCCGGGGTGTCGAGGCGGCCGACGGACGGCATGTCGAGGTGGCCGACCGACGCCACGTTGACGCCTCCGGCGGCCGGGACGTCGAACCGGCCCACCGACGGCACGTTCACGCTCCCGGTGGCCGGGATGTCCATGCGGCTCACCGACGGCACATTGACGCCTCCGGTGGCCGGGATGTCCATCCGGCCGACCGACGGAACGTTCACGCTGCCGACCGCCGGGACGTTCACGCTCCCGATCGAGGGGACGTTCACGCTTCCGACCGGCGGGACTTCGACCCGTCCCAGGGCCGAGCCCACGCCGTTCACCGAGGGGATGTCGGTCATCCGGGCGGACATCGCCGGGGTGTCCACCCGGACGACCGTCGGGCCGGACGTCACCGACCCCAGACTCGGCGTGGTGACCTGGTTCACGCCCACCACGGGGACGTCCGGCACGCCGCCCGTGTTCACCGTGGGTACGTTGACCTGTCCGAGGCCCATCGTGGGCACGTTGACCTGGGAGACGGACGGGATGTCGACCTGGCCGACGGACGGGTTGGACAGGGACCCGATGCCGTTGGCGGAGGGGATGTCGGTGACCCGCGCGTCCATCGACGGCATCTCCACCCGCACCGCGGTCGGCCCGGACGTCACCGCCCCCAGGCTCGGTACGTCGATCCGGGCGACGCCGACGGCCGCGACGTCCCCCACGGCGAGATCGGCGCCCCGGAGCCCGGCCACGCCGACCGCCCCGACCTGGCTGATCTGGCCCAGCTGCGGCAGGCTCACATTGCCGATCCCGCCCAGCTGGGGCATGTTCACGCTGCCGAGGCCGCCCAGCGGGGGCATGTGCGCACCGCTGAGCCCGGTGACGGCCGGCAGGTCGGTGAAGCGGGCGCCGATGGCGGGCGCGGGCGCGTGGAAGGATCCGCCGAGCCCGCTCAGACCGCCGGTGAGGTTGACGTTGCCGATCGAGGGCGACAGGTTCAGCGGCGGCAGGTTCGTCAGCGCCGAGCCGAGTCCGCCGGCCGGGGTGGGGGTGAAGCCGGTCAGGTTGACGTGCGACAGACCGCCCAGGTCGGCCCCGGGCCGCAGCAGCGTGAGACCCGACGCGGCGGCGCCGCTGATCTTGCTCGACACACCGAGGAACTGGCCGCCGGCGAAGGCCCCGTACCGGTACATGCCGAAGACACCGCGGTCGATGACGCCGATCTTCAGCGCGAAGAGCAGGCCGTTGCCCATCTCGTCCGCGGCGACCGGCAGGAAGAACCGCAGCCCGTTGAGCCCGCGCACGCCGTTCAGCATCGCGCTGCCCAGCGAACCGCCCAGCCGCCCGATGCCGTTGAGGCCGCTGATCACCGTGCGCACCGCGAAGAAGCTCTTCACGCCCAGCAGGTTGATGACGGTCAGCTCACTGGCCACCGGGACGACACCGAAGCCCTTGCCGAGGCCGGCCCCGCCCATGGTGAAGCCCTTGAGCCCCGGCATGAACGTCAGGGGTGTGAACTTCACCCCGTTGATGCCGCGCAGCCCGCCGTTCAGCCACACCCCGGTGGCCCGGAAGGCGTCGTCGACACCGAACGTCAGACGGCCGAGCAGCCCGAGCGCGTTGGGCCCGCCCAGGAGCAGGTTCTTGCCGCCCTGGAAGGCGGAGACCCCGGCCCCCTTCAGCCCCTTGAACACCGCGCCGACGTTGATGCCCTTGGTGGTGGGCGCGATGACGCCCAGGATGGAGAGCACCAGTTCGGTGACGCTCGCCTTGCCCTGGGAGAAGTCCACCGCCGTCTTGATCAGCAGCGCGACGTTGAGGCCGATGGCGAACAGGGCCAGCGGACCGCCGACGATGATCGCGGGGATGATGAGGATCAGCGCCAGCCAGCCCAGCGCCTTCCAGAACGCCTCGCACTCGTCGATCGGCGAGGCGATGCTCTCGGCCGCCGTGGTCAGCGCGCTCGCCGCCGTGTCGGCGGCCTCCGACAGGACGTCCTTGGCGTCCTCGGCGGTGGTCTTGTGGGTCTCGCGTCCCGCGTCGTCGTCCTCGGCCAGCGCGGCCGCCGCGCTGAGGGCGGCGTCGGCCCGCTCCTGCTGGGTGCGCATCACCCCGACGAAGGTCCGCAGCGCGGCCTGGGCGTCCTCGTGGGCCTGGCGGAACGTGCTGACGTAGTTGCGCAGATCGCCGTCGATCACCTTGCGCAGCGCGTCCGCCGTCTCGCCGATGAAGGCGCCGTCCGTGGTGTTCTTGATCTCCGTCAGGCCGGCGTCGATGGTGTCCGCCAGGGTGACCAGATTGCCCTGGGAGGTGATGATCTCGTCGATCCGGGCGGCGTCGCCCGGGGTGGGGTCACTGCCCAGGCCGAGCGCACTCCAGTCGGCGGGACGAGCCATCGGGGCGCCTCCTTCTGCTTCCGGGACGTACGAACGGACGCACGCGGGACATGACGGACGGACTGACGGGCCGTGCTTCGTGACGTCCTCGCGGGACATCGTCTGCACCATCCACGCACCGGGACCCCTGGATGGTTCAACGCATGGGAAAACAGTGCCCGTTGAACCATCCCGGGGTCCTGGTGCGTGGACAGGTCGGAAGAGGCGGACGGCACACCAGGAGGTACGACGCGTGGCGGACTTCTCCATCGACTACTCGGCGCTGCACGTGGTCCAGAAGAAGATGCACGAGCTGGCCGACGAGGCCGACTCGGGCGGCGCGACCGGCGCGTTCAAGGAGGTGGGCGAGGACACCTCCAGCGAACGCAGGGCGGTCTTCGGCGACGCCGGTCTCTCCTCCGCCTTCAACCTCTTCTACCGCCGTTCCAGCTCCCGTACGAAGCAGGCCAAGGACGGGCTCGGTGAACTGGCCGACGTCTTCAGCTCCGTTGCCAACACCTTCTTCGACGCCGACTCCCAACTGTCCAGCGCGGCGGGGCTCATGGGCTCCAGCATCGGCCTCGACGACTGGAAGAACGACAAGGAGGCGCACGACGACTGGGAGGAGGACAAGACCACCTGGGACGCCTACCTCGACAAGATCGGCGCCGGCGAGTACTTCGACCAGCATCCCGACGCCGACATCGGCGAGGTCTGCCGGGCCGACGGCGCCCCCTCCTGGTGCGAGACCTGGCAGAACGACGCGGAAGCCCCCGATCCTCCGGGCGCCGAGCCGGAGAAGCCCTCCGCCGACCCGCCGACCTCGTACACCTTCGAGGACGAGAACGGGAAGGTCGAGGTCAAGGTCGAGCTGAACGACCAGTACGACGTCATGAAGGAGACGTCGACGATCACCACCCCCGACGGCCAGTCCTACTCGTCGGTCACCACCTACGACTCCGCGCCGAAGATCATCGACCCCGAGGGCAACGGCACCAAGGACGCCTTCGACGCCCGTGACTACACGATGGTCACCACCTACGCGGACGGTTCGAAGACCACCAGCGTCTTCGTGATCGGCGACGACGGCTCGGGAACCATGACCAGCACCGACCAGGACGGCAAGGTCACCGTCTCCACCCGCTCCGGCCCGGACGCGGAGTGGGTAACGCCCGAAGACGACGAAGAAGAGTAAAGACCCGGAAAGGACCCCTCTCATGGTCGCCAACATCAGCCTCTCCTACACCGAGATCGAGCGCGTCGCCGGCCTGCTGGACACGAGCGTCGACCAGACCCTGGTCCCGCGCATGGACGAGGCCAAGCTGGAGGTGGACACCCTCCTGGACACGGCCCTGATCCTCCAGGAGTCCAGCCCCGCCCTCCAGGCGCAGTACGAGAAGTTCACCGTCTCCCTGAAGGAGGCCACCGACAGCATCAAGGGCTACGCCGAGCAGTTCCGCAAGATCATGGAGTCGGTGAAGGGGATGGACCACGACATCGCCGAAAAGGTCAACAGCAGCGGTCAGTAGCCCTCCGGGGCCCCTCATCAGTCCGGTAACCCGAGCAGTCGGCCAACCCCCAGGAGGATCACGATGGCAGCAGCGAATCCCGATGTCCTTTTCGACTACGACGAGATCGGCCGGGCCGCCACCACCATGGGCACCAAGCTCACCGACATCTCCAACGAACTGACCGAGCTGGAGACCACGGTGAGCGGTCTGCTCCAGGACGGCCTCGTCTTCGAGAAGGCCAGCCCCGCGCTCAAGGACGCCTACGACGCCTTCAGCAAGCAGATGAAGTCCTCGGCCGCCAACATCGGCGAGTACGGCAAGAGCTTCCAGGACATCGGCGACTCGATCGCCCAGTCCGACACGGACATCGCCAACGAGGTCATCAAGGCCCAGACCGAGGCGAAGGCCTGACGCAGGATCGATAAGAGAAAGGGGGGTGAGCCGAGCGGCCCACCCCCCTTCCTTCTCTTTCTTGCTCCGCCCGCTCAGCCGTCCAGCACCGTGAGCGGCACCTGGACCGCGATCGGCGCGCCCGCCTCGCTCGCCGTCCAGGCGCGCCCGGGGGCCAGCGGCGTACGGACCTGCTCGGAGGAGATCCGCACCCCGATGAGGTCGCCCTCCCCGATCGACTTGGGGCCGAGCAGGATGCCCCGCCGTGCGCGGCGGGCCATGCCGACCCAGCCGAGGGAGCTCATCGACTCGGGCAACCCGGCCAGGAGCAGGCCCTGTTGCCGGTCGCGCCCGGAGGTGGCGACCTGCCGGAGCACCTTGTCGGCCCCGCAGGACAGCAGCAGGTCGGCGTCGTCCACGACCACGACCACCGGTTTCCCCGCGACCGCGCGCAGGGCCTGGGTGACCGAGTCCGCCGAGGGGTCGTGGTCGCTGATGACCTGGGCGAGATCGTGCGCGGCGAGCTGCCTCAACTGCGAGTCGCGCGGGGCGAGGACGACCAGTGCCGTGCCGCCCATCAGCAGGGACACGCACATCGAGGCGAGCGTGGTGCTGCGCCCCGAGCGCGGGGGCCCGGCGACCACGAAGGAGCCGCCGCCGGCCGCGAAGTCGAAGCCGAGGGGCTCGGCCGCGTCGCCGCCGATGCCCACCAGGGCCCACAGCGGGCGGCGTCGATCCTCGGGGACGCGGTCCGCCGCCTCCTGGAAGCCGATCAGGGTGGGGAGTTCCTCGATGCGGAAGGGCCGGCGGATGACCGGAAGGGCGGAGTCGCGGGCGGTCGTGCGGCGGCCGATCTCGGCGAGGGCCTCGCCCTGGTCGGTGCCCTCCTCGGTGGGCAGCAGCGCGATCTGTGCCTCGACCCCGTTGGGGGCGTGCCAGCCGCGGCCGGGCGGGATGTGCGCGGGGACCTTGTTGCGGCCCATTCCGGCGATGTTGTAGTCGCTGAGGTCGGCCTGCTTGAGCAGGAAGCGGCTGTCGTTGTGGGCGGCGAGCCGGCCGCCCAGCAGGATGCGCTCGGAGGTGGCGATGACATGGATACCGGCCGCCGCGCCCTCCCTCAGCAGCCGTACGACCTCGGAGTAGAGCCGGCCCCCGTCGTAGTCGTCGAGCATCGCGCTGAGCGCGTCCCAGCCGTCGACGAGCAGCAGCAGATGGGCCGGGCGGCGGTCCTTGGGGAGCTTGGCGCGCAGTTCGCCGATGCCGGCGGCGCTGTGCTGCGAGACCAGACGCTGACGAGCCGTCAACTCGGCGGTCAGGCGGGAGATCAGCCGCTCCAGGCGTTCCGTGTCGTGCCGTGAGACGACCGCGCCGCAGTGCGGCAGGGACTCCAGGGAGGTGAGCCCGCCGCCGGCCGCGTCGATACCGTAGATGTGCAGGTCGGAGCTGGGGATGACGAGGGCGGCCGAGCCCGCGACGGTCCGCAGGACCTGGGTGCGGCCGGAGCGGGGTGAGCCGATGACGTAGAGATGGCCGAAGCTGGTGAAGTCGATGGTGCCGAGGCGCTGTTGCTGGAACTGCGGGACGTCCATGAGGGCGTACGGCACCAGCGGCAGCCCGCCGGGCGCGGGCGGCGGGCAGGGCGGCAGGGACTCCATGCGGACGGTCTCGGCCAGCGGGGGCAGCCAGGGGCTGCGCTGCGGCTTGTAGTCGTCGAGGAGTTCGGCCGCCCGCCCGAGGGCTTCGACGAGGACGCTCAGGTCGGTGACGGGTTCCTCGCCGCCGCCGACGTGTTCGGTGAGGTCGAACTCGTCCTCCGCCGCGGCCAGTTCGGCGGGGCGGCCCAGCCGGTTCCAGGTCAGCTCGACGCCTCGTACGGGACGGGAGGGCGTCGCCGATTCGGGGGTGGGGCCTCCTCCGGCACGCTCGGCGCCCACCCAGGCCGTCTGGAACGGGGTGGGGGCGCCGGAGCCGCGCCGGATCAGGGCACGGCCCGGGGTGGAGGGCGAAATGCTGGCCGCCTCCGGCGCGTTGATGATGTCCTGGCTCTCGGAGCGGTCGGTCACCCGCAGGGCGATCCGGAGGTTGGTGTTGGCCTTGATCTCGTTGCTGACCGAGCCGCCGGGCCGCTGGGTGGCCAGCACGAGGTGCAGACCGAGGGACCGGCCGCGCTGGGCGAGGCTGATCAGGCCGGGCACGAACTCGGGCAACTCCCGTACGAGGGTGGCGAATTCGTCGATGACCAGGAGCAGCCGGGGCAGTGCGGGCAGCTTGGGGTCGCGGGCCCGCTTGGCCCGGTACTCGGGGTGGTCCTTGGCCTCGACCTCGGCCAGTACATGTTCACGGCGGCGCAGTTCGGCGTCCAGGGAGGCCAGGGCGCGCTGGACCAGATGGCCGTCCAGGTCGGTGATCATGCCGAGGGTGTGCGGGAGTTCGGCGCACTCACGGAAGGCGCTGCCTCCCTTGTAGTCGACCAGCACGAAGGCCAGTTCGTCGGGCCGGTTGGCGGCGGCCAGCGAGGCGATCATGGTCTGCAGCAGCTCGGACTTGCCGGCGCCGGTGGTACCGCCGATCAGCCCGTGCGGCCCGTCCCTGACCAGGTCGAGGCGGAGTTCGCCCTCGTACCCGGCGCCGAGCGTGAACGCGGTGGAGGCGGGCCGGCGGGCCCAGTTGGCCGCCAGCGCGGCCGGGTCGGGCGGTTCCTGGCCGAGCAGCGGCAGCAGCCGTACGTCGGAGGGGAGCCCGGAGTCGCTGTCGACGGTGACGTCCCGTACGGGAGCGAGCGCGCGGGCGACCTCCTCGCACCAGGCGGCGTCGACGAGATCGGCCCGGACGTCCTCGACGGCGGGCACGCCGGACGCCCGTACGGTCAGCCGGTTGCCCTCCGTCGTGATGACGGCGGTGCACTCCTCGGGCAGCAGCCGCTCGCGCTCGTCCACACACAGGCTGAAGACCCGCACGCCGGGTCCGCCCGTCAGGACCTGGACGACGCCGGGCACGTCCCGCAGCCGCCGGGCGCCGTCGAGGACGACGAGGACGTCCGGCTCGCGCAGCAGGGTGTGGCCCAGCGCGGAGGTCGCGGCCGACGTCCTGGCCTGGATGTCGGCGATCAGTTCGTTGACGCGGTGGGCGGTGCTCTCCGGGTCGTTGCCGACCGCGATGACCGAGCCGCGGCGGTCGGGCCGCAGGTGCGGCAGCCAGCGCACCCAGTTCCAGGCGTCCGCGTGCGCGTCGTCGGTGAGGACGACGATCCGCAGGTCCCGGGGGCTGTGCAGGACCGCGGCCTGGGCGACGGCCCAGCAGGCCACCGTACGCGGGGTGTCGCCGGCCCCGGACAGGCCCACGACCCCGAAGTCGGCCAGCTCGACGCCGAACGGCACGTCGGCCAGGCGCCAGTGCACCTGGCGGTGGTTGGACTCGCGGGCCTGGTCGTCGATGCGCTTGAGGGACGGGCGGGTGACCGTGCCGAGCCGGAGGGTGAGGTGGTCGGGGTCGCGGCGGCGGCGCTGCCACAGCAGGCTGCCGGGTCCGGTGGCGGTGAGCAGGACGGTGGCCGGGTCGGGGAACGTGACGTTGCGCAGCTGCCGTTCCGCCACGGTCGCGTCGCGCATCTCCAGCTCCAGGGAGGCGCGGCGCAGCCGGTAGATGCGCAGGGCCTCCTCCTGCTGTTTGCGCCCGGTGCGGCGGCCCATGATCCAGTTGCTGACCGCCATCATCGGTGTGAAGAAGATGAAGATGATGAAGAAGAAGGACCGGAACAGGCTCATCATGACGAGGCCCATGACCAGCGGCATCAGCATCATCAGCAGCGGGAACGGACGGGAGCCGCGTTCGCCGGGCGGGCCCTGCATGCGGAGCTGCTCGCCGTCCAGGTGCGGGGCGATGCGCGGCGGCCGGTTGTACTCGATGGCCAGACCGTCGGCCGAGGGGTTGACGGCCGCGTCCGGGTCGAACAGCGGGCAGAGCCGCAGCAGATGGTCGCCGAGCGAGAGGTCGGCGTAGCCGGGCCAGTCCTCGGAGCCGTCGTCCGGCGGCGGCAGCCAGCCGACCGGGGGCAGCGGGGGTGCCTGCGGCAGACCGTCGGGGCCCGGCGGGGCGGGCTGCGGGGTGTGCCCGCCGGGGCCGCCGTCCTGCGGGCCCGCCGGTTCCTCGGCGGTGAGCGGTGTTCCGGTCTCCGGGTCCACGGGCGGCGGCGGGGTCAGGCTGCGCAGCCCGCAGCGGGTCGGGTCGGCGTCCTCGGGCAGCCGGTAGGTCACCGTGCCGTCCGTGCCGACGGTGATCCACACGCCCTGCTCGGGCGCGCCCCCGCCGTCGAGGCGCAGGGCGCAGCCCCGGTCGGTGCCGGCCTCGTGACTGCCCGGGCCCAGCCGCCAGGACCGCCCGGCGCCGGGCCCGCCCACATGCCGGATCTCCACCAACTCCGGGTCGGAGGACGGCGGTTCCCAGGCCCGCGTGGCGGTGCCGGCCGGCACGGGGGCACCCAGGCCGACCACGACGCCCTCACGGATGCCGCTGGCCCCGATGGGCAGGTCGGGGCCGAGCAGCCGGTCGCCCAGATACAGCTGCCCGGCCTCCAGAGCGGCACCGAGGTCACCGACCGTGGCTCCCTCGGGCAGATCCAGCAGATGGTCCGCCCGGCGCCCGGCCGGGTCGGCGGTGGTGAGGATGAGATTCACGTGGGTCCAACCGGGGGCGAGGGGTCAGTTGTGCGGGGAGGTGGTGCGTCCGCTTGGCGTGGGGTGCCTAGGGGGTCGGGGGGTTCTGTGGTGTGGCGGGTGCGGGTTCGTTGTGGCTTGTCGCGCAGTTCCCCGCGCCCCTGGGTGGGGTGCCCGGCCGTCAGTTCTGGGGGTTGAGCTCACGGGGGTCCAACCGGTGCGCGAGGGGGGTCAGTTGTGCCGGGACGTGGTGCCGGGGGTCGGGGCGGGATCCGGGCGGGGGGCGGCCGTGCGGGAGGGGGCGGAGAGCGGGGCCTCGCCGCTCTCGTGCAGGGATGTGGCGGACGTGTCGGGCGTGCTGCGGAACCCTCTGGGCGCTTCCCCCGCCGTCTCCTCCTCTTCTTCGAACAGGTCCCGCGCGTGGCGGCCGGACAGCCCGGTCGAGGCCTCGGCGGGGGGCAGGACGGGCGGGATCGAGGGCAGCACCCGTGCCACGGCGCGGCCCAGCGGGCCGCAGCGGGCCAGCAGGGGGGTCCCGGTGACGGCCACCCGGCCGTGCCGGTCGGTCAGCAGTGAGCGGACGTATCCCCGGCCGGGGCCAAGGACCACGGCCCGGACGGCGGGGCCGTCCCCGGGCGGGGCGGCGAACTCCGGGGGCAGCGGGTCCGGCAGTTCGGCCGCGATCAGTACGGGCGCGATACCGAGCCGGGGCGGGGTCTCGCGCGCGGTCCGGTAGGCGGACCGCACAGGGGGCCCGGAGTAGTCCCGGTGCACGCCCTCGGCGACGACGACCAGCGGGCTCGGCAGCCGTGCGTCGAGCTGCGCGGCGATCGCCTGGACGAGGGCTGTGGCCGCCCGGTCGTTCCCGGCGACGGAGAGTACGGGCGGGCCGACGGCCAGGTCGAGGAAGGCCGCCGACCGTTCGGCCTCACCGACGGCGACGATGATCGGGCGGACGTCGGCCGCCTCCGGTGTCACCGAGGGCAGGTCCGCGCGGGCCACCAGCCATCGCTCCGGTTCGTCCGGCTCCGCCCACCACGCCCCGTCGGGGGCGGGCACCGGCAGTTCGGTCCCGGCGAGCAGCACGGCGACCGAGTCGGAGTCCACCAGCGCGGCGTACGGACGGGCGGGCGCGGCGGCCAGCCGGGCGGCGGCCAGGGCCCGTTCGGCGTCCCGCCAGGTGCCGGGGGTGCCCAGCTGCCGTACGAGCAGGCGCAGACCGCGCCGGTGGCGGAACCATGCCCGCACCGGCGCGGTGAACGCGTAACGGGTGACTGCCGCTTCCCGGCGCAGCCGCGCACAGGCCGCGCGCCAGCCACCCCAGCGCATCGCCCACACGCGCAGCAGCAGATAGACCAGCAGCAGCACCCCGGCGATGCCGAGCACGCGATAGATGGTGTCGCTGTGCTGCCGGAAGAAGACGAAGGGGTCGGTGTTCCTCATGCCGCCTGGATCTGGTGTCGTAGCGCCAACAGGGCATAGTGGTTGCGGGACTTGACGGTCCCTTGCGGAACACCGATGGTACGGGCGGTCTCCGCCCGGGTGCGGTCGCGCAGGTGGATGTGGACCAGCACCTCGCGGTGCTCGGGCGACAGCCCCGCCAGGGCCAGCCGGACGACCTGCCGGTCGGCGACGCCGTCGGCCAGGTCGCCGGAGCTGTCCGGGCGGTGGAGCATGCCGTCCGGGATCACCCCGACCGGGACGGCCCGGTCGCGCCGGTGCGCGTCGATCGCGAGATTGCGGGCGACGCGGTAGAGCCAGGCGATCCGGCGGTCCTCGTCATGCCGGTCGAGGTCGGCGGCGGTGAGCCAGGCCCTCAGCATCGTCTCCTGCACGATGTCCTCGGCGCGGTGGCGGTCCGGGGAGGTGAGCCGGTACACGTAGCGGAGCAGCCGGGCCCGGTAGCGCTCAGCGGTGGGGGAAGAGCCGGATGACGGGGCGTGAGACATGTTCTTGGCTCCAACGACGCTCTCGGTAGGGCGGCATGGGGATACTGGGCCGGCGGTGGCCGCAGTGGCACTCCCGAGGCTATTGACATCCTGCGGATTTTTCCTATGTCAGCTTTTGCTCAATAGGAACAAATGGCAGCGTAGTCACCTCAAATAAAGCTCAGAGTTCAATTTCGAACTGGTTGCGTCAACGGACCAGTCACCCTAAAAAACGCGAAGGGCCCACGGACCGCTCGTGGGAGCCGCGGTCCGCAGGGGTGGACGTGTCGCGCGGACGACCTTGCCCCGTACGTGACCGTCGGCCGGCAACTGCTGGGCCTTCCGCACCTGCTCGACGAGCTCGTCGCCGTAGCGCACCGGGGTCGCGCCCAGGGACTCGATGAACTCCTGGCCGCCCTCGGAGCCCGTGCGGGGGAGACGGGCGCTTGAGCAGCGGGCGGCCACTCGCCGAGTCGGCCGCCGCCGACACTCAGGCGCGTGGAGCAGCGCCGCCAGAACAGGACTACCGCGGCCAGCAGCGGTGTGCCTAGCCGAGGTTGGAGGTGGCGGTGGGCCTCCGGGTCGATGCGGGGCAGGTCTCTTCGTGGCCTTCGGCGCTCCACTGGTTCTTGGCGCCTCTCACGGTGGCCTTGATGACCACCTCCACCGATTCGACGTCCGGGTCTTCGGCGTGGCGGGCGCCGGCGGCCGTACAGACCACCTGGGCGAGAGCATTCCCGATCAGTGGTTTGACAGTGACCGGGAAATCCGCCGGGTCGTCGAAGCGCAGCTCGATCGACACCCTGGCGCCATCGGACCGGACCGTCGGATCCTTCTTCAGCTTCCGCAGCAGGCTGCCCATGCCCACGCTCAGTTCGGATCTGGTCGGGCCCTGGAACAACAGCCGTACGGCCGCTTCGACGCCGGGTCGCTGGGGGATTCTGCGGGGGACCGCGACCAGGCCGAGCTTGTCCGTGAAGTAGAGCGTGGTGGTCGACCGGACACCGGTGGCGGGTTCCCCCGAGCCCACCACACCGGTCGTGGGGATGCCGCAGGCGCCGAGCAGGAGCGCCGACGAGAGAAGCAGCGCGGGCCGGACGGCCCGGTGGACAGGGCTCATGGGTGGCTCCCCTCGGACGGTTTGGCCGTATTAACCGGTTCAGGTGGGTCTTGTGGTGGCTCGTACCTTCGCAGGGGGAGTTCTACGGTGAAGACCGCGCCGCCGTGCGGGCTGTTCGCCGCCTGGATGGTGCCGCCGTGCAGGTGGACGTTCTCCGCGGTGATGGCGAGGCCGAGGCCGCTGCCCTCGGTTCTGGTGCGGGCCGTGTCCGATTTGTAGAAGCGGTCGAAGACATGGGGCAGGACGCTTTCGGGGATGCCCGGTCCACTGTCCAGCACCTCGATGACCGCCCGCCGGCCGTCGTCCGGGTGTTCCCACTCGTAGAGGCTCAACCGTACGGGGCGTCCGCCGTGGCGGAGGGCGTTCCCGACCAGGTTGGCGACGATCACGTCGAGGCGGCGCGGGTCGAGGCTGCCGCGGAGGGTGTCCGGCGGTGGAAGCCGGGTCTCGACCGTCTCCAGCCAGGCGCGGGAGGCGAGGGTGCGCCGGACGGAGTCCGCGAGGTCGATCTCGTCCAGGTGCAGACTTGCCGCGCCCGCGTCGAAGCGGGAGATCTCCATCAGGTCCTCCACCAGCCGGGCCAGCTTGACGGTCTCCTCGCTGATGAGCCGTACGGCGGTGGCGGTGTCGGGGGCGAGATGGGCCGCGTCCTCGTCGAGGATGTCGGTGACGGCCGACATGGCGGCCAGCGGGGTGCGCAGTTCGTGGGAGACGTCGGCGGCGAAGCGGCGGGCGCGTGCCTCCATGCGGCGCAGTTCGGCGACCGACTCCTCCAGCGCGGCGGCGGTCTCGTTGAAGGTGTGGGAGAGGTCGGCGAGTTCGTCGGAGCCGTTGACGGCGAGCCGGGTGTCGAGGTGGCCCTCGGCGATGCTGCGGGTGGCCCGGCGCAGCTCGCGTACCGGCCGCAGTACGCCACGGGCGGCGAGCAGCGCGAGCAGTACGGCGAGGACCAGCGCGAGAACCGTGGCTCGCTCGACGGCGGGGACCAGGGCCTGGACGTAGGCCTGTTCGGTGGTCTGCGGCACCGTCAGGAAGACGTCGAGCCCGGACGGGTCGGACGTGGGCTGCTCCGCGGTGCCGAAGGTGACCGGCAGGCCGACGACGAGTGCGGGGCCGCTGTGTGTCGTCACCCGCTGGAAGACGGTGTTCCCGCCGGAGGCCACGGCCGTGCGCAGGTCGGACGTCAGCTGCTCGAACGGGTCCTGAGGTGAGGAGGTGGCGCTCAGGCCCCCGTAAGTGGCCAGCACGCGCCAGTTCTTCGACGGTTCGGAGCGCGCCAACTGCTGTGCGAACACGTCCAGTTGGTTCTGGTCCGGGGGAAAGGCGAGGTCGGCGGCGAGGGTGTCGACATGGTCGCGGAACTGCCCGATCACCGCGTCCTGGCTCTGCTGGAGCACCCCCGTGCGCGCCTCCCGGAACGTCAGGGCGCCGGTGCTCAGGGTGGAGACGCCGGCGACCAGGAGGAAGGCCACCAGCAGTCGGCCGCGCAGACCGCGCAGCGGCGGGGGCGCCTTCACCGGGTCCTGAACTGGTAGCCGAAGCCGCGCACCGTCTGTATGTAGCGCGGCTGTCCCGGAGGCTCGCCCATCTTGGTGCGCAGCCGTTTGACGCAGGCGTCCACCAGCCGTGAGTCACCGTGGTAGCTGTGCTCCCAGACGGCTTCCAGGAGCTGCTGCCGGCTGAACACCTGACCGGGCGAGGCGGAGAGGGTCAGCAGGAGCCGCAGTTCGGAGGGGGCGAGGGCGACCGGTGCGCCCTGGTGGGTGACGGTCAGCGCGGCCCGGTCGATGGTCAGTTCTCCATGGGTTTCTGTCTTCGGCGTGGTTCCGTCGGCGGGTGGGCCGCCGACCCGTCGCAGGACGGCGCGGATACGAGCTTCGAGCACGCGGGCCTGGACGGGCTTGACGACGTAGTCGTCGGCTCCCGCTTCGAGTCCGACCACGATGTCCACGTCGTCGCCCCGGGCGGTCGCCATGATGATCGGAACATGGTCGTCGGCCCCACGGATGCGGCGGCACACGTCGAGCCCCGACATACCGGGCAGCATCAGATCGAGGACCACGACGTCCGGCCGGAACGACCGCAGTTGCTCCAGTCCGACCTCACCCGTCCCGGCGGCGGCGACGTCGTGCCCCTGGCGGCGCAGCGCGAGCTGGACACCCTCACGGACAGCGCGGTCGTCTTCGATGAGCAGGACACGTGGCATGTGCTCAGTATCCGCAGAACACCAGGCCAGGCCGGGGCTGTTACGGGACGATCACATACTCGCCCCCCGGGGCCGGCTGTTGCCGTTTGATCACACTCCGGGCCAGCTCCCATCACACCGCGGGTCCAGCCTCATCCACCATGACCGAACACCTGAGCATGCCCAAGAGGCTCCGCGTTTCCGTCGCCACCGCCCTGGCGGTCGGCCTGCTGCCGCTCCTGGCCGCCTGCGGCGGTTCGGGCGACCAGGCCGACGCGGGCTCCGGCGCCGCGGCCGGCGGTGGCGCGAACGCGGCGAACGACACCACGACCAACGCCGACGGAGCCGTACAACTCACCGTCCCGGACGGCGTGGACGACGACACGAAGAAGCAGTACATCTCGGAGAACACCCTCGCGGCCTGCATGAAGAAGCAGGGCTTCACCTACACACCGCACGTGGTGACGGCGGACGGCGAGGACAACCTCGGCGGGCTGACCGGGGAGGA
Organism: Streptomyces sp. NPDC000878; assembly: GCF_053599695.1. Classification (NCBI taxonomy): domain Bacteria; kingdom Bacillati; phylum Actinomycetota; class Actinomycetes; order Kitasatosporales; family Streptomycetaceae; genus Streptomyces; species Streptomyces sp. NPDC000878. The sequence continues at coordinate 41,392 of NZ_JBSFMT010000017.1, forward strand.
CTACGCGGTGGCGAAGAAGTCCCGGGAGAAGTACGGGTTCGGCAACTACGCGGCGGCCGTCTACCCCGACGACCCCGATGCCCCCTTCAGCAACGCCGGAGGAAAGACGGGAGGAAAGAGGACCGACCCCGTCGACAACGACGAGAAGGGGCTCACCCCCGCCCAGGAAAAGGCGTACCAGCAGGCGCTGTCGGGCCCCCCGGCCGCGACCAAGGCGGAGGAGAAACTCGGCGGCTGCCAACTGGAGGCGTCGGAAGCGGCGAACGGACCCGCGCTGAGCGCCGACGAGGAGAAGAAGGCGTACGACGCCAAGGAGGAGGCGAACCGCGCGAACGGCCTCGCGCTCAACGGCGACGCCCAACTGGTGCAGCTCGCCCAGGAGTTCGCCGGCTGCCTGCGGGATCAGGGCATCCCGGTCAGCACCACCCAGCCGACCGGCATGAGCGACATGGTGCGCCTCGACCAGCAGGTGCCGGAGAACCACTTCACCATGACCAAGGAGGAGGCGCTGCCGCTGCTCACCAAGGAGATCGACCTCTCCCTGAAGGACCTGGAGTGCGGCAAGAAGTTCCGCGCCGCGTACTTCCCCAAGCTGAAGGCCCACCCGTACTACGGAGACAACGCGTGAGCCGGCTCAGCAGCCGTAAGCAACTGGGCGCGCTGGTCGGCGCGGTGGTCCTGGTCGGCGCGGGCGGCTGGATCGCCGGTACGCAGGTGCACTCGCCCGCCGACGCCGCCGCCGCGCACAGCGCGCCGAAGGCCGGCCCGGTGACCGTGGCCGTCCAGCGGCAGTCCCTCGTCGCGACCGTGGTGGCGTCGGGGTCCGTCGAGTTCGCCTCGCCGCGCCCGCTCGCGCTGGCCGGCGCCGTCGGCACCGGGGCGACCGCAGTCGGGGGCGCCGAGGGTGCGGAGCAGCGGATCACCAAGGCGCCGGTCGCCGGCAAGGAGATCAAGGAGGGCGACGTACTGATGGCGGTCAACGGCCGTCCGGTGTTCGCGCTCAGCGGATCCGTGCCGATGTACCGCGGGCTGGGCCCGGGTGCCTCCGGCGACGATGTGAAGCAGCTCCAGAGCGCGCTGCGGCGGCTCGGCTTCGATCCCGGGTCGATCAGCGGCAACTACCGCCAGGGCACCGCGTCGGCGGTCACCAGCTGGTACACGAGCAAGGGGTACGAGGCGCAGAAGCCCAGCGCGGACGACGAGCAGCAACTGGGCCAGTTGCAGCAGGCGGTGTCCGCCGCCCAGCAGACGCTCCTCACGACCACCAGCACGAGCACGAGTGGCGGCGGCTCGGAGACGAGCACGGACACGGGTACGGACGCGGACACGGACAGCAGCGCAGAGGGCGGTGCGAACACGCCTGCCCCCCAGTCCAGCACCGACACCCGGATCCACCAGCTCCAGCTCGATTCCGCGAGGAAGTCGCTGGACATGGCGAACTCCGCGCTCAGCACCTTCCAGGCCTCCTACGGGACGAAGGTCCCGGCCGGCGAGGTCGTCTTCTTCCCGAAGCTGCCCGTACGGCTGAACAAGGTGACGGTGAAGACGGGGGACACCGCGACCGGCCCGATCGGCACCGTGACCAGCTCCGATCTGGAGGTGCAGGCGGTCGTGCCCGGCGCGGACGCCGAACTGCTCAGGAAGGGCATGGCCGTCGAGCTGACGACGACGGACGGCAAGAAGGCGCAGGGCAGGCTGACCGCGCTCGGTGCCGACGCCGTGTCCTCGACGCCGGCGACGGGCGACAGCGAGGGAGGCGAAGGAGACGAGGGCAGCGAGGGGACCGCGGCGGAGGGCGCGGCGGCCGACACCTCCGACGCCCCGGTCCAGCTGCGGATCTCCGTACCCAGTACCGGTGCGCTGGCCACCGAGGCCGAGGCCGCGGTGAAGGTGACCATCAAGATCGGTGCCTCGGACGGCGAGGTGCTGGTCGTACCGCTCGCCGCGATCCGCACCTCGTCCGACGGAAACGTCCGGGTGCAGGTCGAGCGCGGCGGGAAGCTGAGCGCCGTCCAGGTCACCGTCGGGCTCTCCGCGGCCGGTCTCGTCGAGGTGAAGCCGACCAGCGGCACGCTGGAGCAGGGCGACAAGGTGGTGGTGGGAACGTGACCCCCGGCCCTGTCCCCGGCCCCGGTTTCGCGCCTGTCGCCGTCCCCGGCCCCGCCGATGCCGACGCCGTCATCGAACTCACCGGTGTGGAGCGGACCTTCGACTCCGAGCCCCCGGTGCGCGCACTGCGCGGCGTGAACCTGACCGTCCGGCGCGGCGAGCACCTCTCGATCGTCGGTCCTTCCGGCTCGGGGAAGTCGACGCTGCTCAACACGCTGGGCCTGCTCGACCGGCCCACGGCAGGCACGTACCGGCTGGACGGCGTCGAGACCACCGGGCTCGGCGACCTCGAACGCACCGCGCTGCGCGGCAGCCGTATCGGGTTCGTGTTCCAGTCCTTCCACCTGCTCCCGTACCGCACCGTCGACGAGAACGTCATGCTGGCCGAGGCCTACCGCAGGCCACGCCCGGGGCTCGGGCGCGGTACCCGCCTGGCCCGCGCCCGGGAGGCGCTGGACCGGGTCGGGCTCGGGCACCGGTCCGGCTTCAGGCCCGACCGGCTCTCCGGCGGCGAACGCCAACGCGTCGCCATCGCACGGGCGTTGATCAGCGATCCGGCGCTGCTGCTGTGCGACGAACCGACCGGCAACCTGGACAGCGAGAACACCCTCTCCGTGCTGGAACTCTTCGACGACCTGTGCGCCCAGGGCATGACCCTGGTGCTCATCACCCACGACGAGACGGTCAGCCGCCGCGCGGGCCAGCGGGTCCGCATCACCGACGGCCGCCTCACCCTGGAGACCGAGTGAAACGCGCATCGGCCGGGGCCGGGACCCGCATCGAACGACCCTGGATGGACCCCCGGGACCTGTGGACGGAGGCTCTCGCGGGCGTCATGGCCCGCCCCGTACGGTCCGCCCTGACCACACTCGGCACCGTGCTCGGCATCACCACGCTGGTCATCACCATCGGGGTGGCCTCCACCGCCGGCAACCAGATCGTCGGCCGGTTCGACGCGCTCACCGCGACCTCGGTGACCGTGACCGTGCCGCCCACGCCGGCCGGCTCGGACGACAAGCCACTGGTGGACTGGTCGGGGACCGACGCGGTCCGGCGGCTGGCCGGCGTGGACTCGGTCGCCGCCCTCGCCGACTCCTCGCTGACCAACAGCGTCCAGGTGCGGTCCAACGACGTGAAGGCACCCGGTGACGTCTCCGGCCAGACCCTGGCCGTGGTGGCCGCCTCGGCCGACCTGCCCGCCGGGGTACGCGGCACGATGACCTCGGGACGGTTCTACGACACCGGCGACATCACCCGGCACGCCCAGGTGGCGGTCCTCGGCGACCAGGCGGCACGGCTGCTCGGCATCGACCGGGTGGAGGACTCCCCGGCGATCTTCTTCCAGGGCCAGTCGTACACCGTCATCGGCATCCTCGGCGGGGTCAAGCGCGAGCAGCGCCTATCCACCGCCGTGATGCTCCCGCCCACCACCGCCGCGGACCGTCTCGGCCTGGAGGACGTCACCCGGGTGCTCATCAACACCGCGCTCGGGGCGGCCCGGCAGGTGGCGCGCCAGGCGCCGATCGCCCTGGCCCCCGGGCAGCAGAACTCCCTCGCCGTGGTGGCGCCGCCGGACCTGTCCAAGGCCCGCGACGGTGTCCAGAACGACGTCAACGGCCTCTTCCTCGTCCTCGGCCTGGTCTCGCTGGTGGTGGGCGCCATCGGCATCGCCAACGTCACCCTGGTGACGGTGATGGAAAGGGTCGGCGAAATCGGGCTGCGGCGCGCGCTGGGCGCCTCGCGACGGCAGGTGGCCGGTCAGTTCCTCCTCGAGTCGACGACGATCGGCCTGCTCGGCGGCATCATCGGCGCGGCCCTGGGCATCGCCGTCGTGGTGTGCGTCGCCGTCTTCAAGGAGTGGACCCCGGTCCTGGACCTGAACCTCGCCCTCGGCGCCCCGCTCGCCGGAGCCCTCGTCGGCCTGCTCGCCGGTCTCTACCCGTCGCTGCGCGCCGCCCGGATGGAACCGGTGGACGCGCTCCGGGCACCTTCCTAGCCATTCCGGTTCGGTCAGGACGGCCATTCCGGTTCGGACAGGGTTGCCTTGAGTGCGTCCAGGAGTACCTGGGCGGGTTGGGACGCGGGTGGTTTGCCGTGTACGGCGGCCACGACCTGTCTGCGCATGCCGGGGATGCGGTCGAGTCTGACGCCGGTGTGTCTGTTGGCGAGGAGGGTGAGGCCGGGCAGCAGGCTCACGCCCAGGCCGGCTGCGACCAGTGCCTGTACGGCGACGTAGTCGTCGGTCTCGAACTCGACGACCGGTGAGAAACCGGCCTGCCCGCAGGCCGCGACGAGATGTCCGCGGCAGCGCTCGCACCCGGCTATCCAGCGGGTCCCGGCGTAGGTGGCCAGCTCTGCCCGGGGGCCTTCCCAGGAGCGGTCCGCCGGTGTGACCACGTACAGCGGTTCGTCGAGGAGCGGTGTCATGGTGGTGTCGCGGCGGTCGCGCTGGGGCGGGTCCCCGTCTTCGAAGATCAGCGCCGCGTCCACGTCGTTGTTGCGCAGGGCGTCGGTGCGGCGGACCGTCGCGCGCAGGTCCCGTACGGCGGGAATCTCGGCGAGTTCGTCGACGTCGTAGGGGCAGCCCGCGGGGCCGCCGAGGAGGGTTTCGCAGCCGAACGCGTACCACTCGCCTATGAGTTCGTGGTTCCGGTCCTTCTCGGCGGCCACGGCGATCTCGCGGACCACGTCGATCAGCGGGGTGCGGCGCGGTGGGGTCGTGTCGGGGCCGTGGAGTTCGCCGGCGTCGGCCATGCGCCGCCACAGAGCGGTGTCCCGGACGCGTGGGTCGTGCGGTTCGGTGTGGGCGTCCAGGACGCGGACCGAGTCCGCGACCAGATCCTCGATCACAGGCTCAGACATGGCCATATCCAAGCAGCCCCTGCTGACAGCCCGGTTCGCTGAAAGCCCGGCTCACTGGAAGGCCGGCACGACCTCCTTGATGAACAGCTCCAGCGACCCGCGCTTCTCCTCGTGCGACATGCTGTTGTCGATCCAGAAGCTGTACTCGTCGACGCCGAGTTCGTCGTATGCGCGCAGCCGTTCGATGACCTCGGCCGGGGTGCCGATCATCGCCGTCCTGCGGAGGGACTCCGGCCGGAACTCCGGGCGGTCCTCGAACTTCGACTCCGGGCTGGGCGGCAGGAAGCCGTTCACCGGGGTCGCCCTGTTGCCGAACCACGCGTCGAACGTGCGGTAGTAGCGGTTGATCGCCTCCGCCGCCGGGCGCCAGCCTTCCGGGTCGTCGGGGGAGTGGACGTGCGTGTGGCGCAGCACCATCAGGTCGGGGCGCGGTACCTCCGGGTGGTTGGCCACGGCCGTGTCGAACTTCCCCTTGAGGTCTACGACTTCCTCGTCGCCCTTCATCAACGGCGTGACCATGACGTTGCAGCCCTGCGCCACCGCGAAGTCGTGGGAGGCGGGGTCACGGGCCGCGATCCACATGGGCGGGGTGGGCCGCTGGATCGGCTTGGGGACGCTCGTCGAGGTCGGGAACTGCCAGATCTCGCCGTCGTGGGCGTAGTCGCCCTGCCACAACGCCCGTACGGCGGGGACGAGTTCGCGCAGGTGCTTGCCGCCGTCCGCCGCCGGGAGCCCGCCCGCCAGCCGGTCGAACTCGAACTGGTAGGCGCCCCGGGCCAGTCCGACCTCCATCCGGCCGTCGCTGATGACGTCGAGCAGCGCGCACTCACCGGCGACCCGGATCGGGTGCCAGAACGGGGCGATGACCGTCCCGGCACCCAGACGGATCGTCGAGGTCTTCGCGGCGAGGTGGGCGAGCAGGGGCATCGGGCTCGGGGAGATCGTGTACTCCATCGAGTGGTGCTCGCCGATCCACACCGTGCCGAACCCGCCCGCCTCGGCCATCAGGGCCAGCTCGGAGAGGTTCTCGAAGAGCTGCCGGTGACTGACCTCCTCGTCCCAGCGCTCCATGTGCACGAACAACGAAAACCTCATGACTGCTCCTCCGCTGCTGTTCTGTCGACCAGTTTCGTTCCGGCTCAATCAGGCTCAATCAGGCTTTATCTGTATCAACCCGGCACGGCTCAGCTCCGCATCGTGAACGGGTCGGCCACCGGCTCCTCGCTCGTGTTGATCCAGACGCTCTTGAGCCGCGTGTACTCCTTGATCGTCTCGGTGCCGTGCTCCACGCCGACACCGCTGCTCTTGAAGCCCTGGCGCGGTGACATCGGGGACATGGCCCGGTACGTGTTGACCCACACCGTTCCGGCGTCCAGGCGTGCCGCCATCCGGTGCGCCCGTGAGAGGTTCGTCGTCCACACGCCCGCCGCGAGCCCGTACTCGGTGTCGTTGGCCAGCCGTACGACCTCCTCCTCGGTGTCGAACGGCATCACCGCCAGGACGGGGCCGAAGATCTCCTCCCGTACGACGCGCATGGCGTTGTCGACGTCCACGAGGACCGTCGGCTCGTAGAAGTACCCGCCGAGGCCGCCGCCGTCGGTGGCCCGGCCGCCGGTCAGGACGCGGGCGCCCTCGTCGCGGCCGAGGTCGACGTATCCGGCGACCTTGTCGCGCTGGGCTTCGAAGGCCAGGGGGCCCAGCTCGGTCTTCTCGTCCAGGGGGTCGCCGATGACGATGGTCCGGGCGCGTTCCGAGACCCGGTCGAGGAGTTCGTCGTAGACGGACCGGTGGGCGAACACGCGGCTGCCCGCGATGCACGTCTGGCCGGCCGCCGCGAAGATGCCCGCCACCACACCCATCGCCGCGTTCGGGATGTTGGCGTCCTCGAAGACGATGTTGGGCGACTTGCCGCCGAGTTCGAGCGTGGAGCCGACGAAACGGCTCGCGGTGGCCGCGGCGATGCGTGCGCCCGTCGCCGTACTGCCGGTGAAGGAGATCTTCGCCAGGTCGCGGTGGTCGACCAGGGCCTGTCCGGCCTCGGCGCCGAAACCGGTGACGACGTTCACCGCGCCCGGGGGGAAACCGGCTTCGAGTGCCAGTTCGGCGAGTCTCAGGACCGTCGCCGAGGTGTGTTCCGAGGGCTTGATCACGACCGTGTTGCCTGCGCAGAGCGCGGGCGCCAGTTTGCTGCTGGTCAGTGTCAGCGGTGAGTTCCAGGGGGTGATCGCGCCGACCACGCCCAGAGGTTCGCGGGCAGTGTAGTTGAGCACCTGGCGGTCCGAGGTGGGGATGAAGTCGCCGTGGATCTTGTCGGCCAGGCCCGCGTAGTAGTGGTAGTACTCGGGGAGTGTCGCCAGCTGGCCGCGCATCTCGCGCAGCAGCTTGCCGTTGTCCTGGGTCTCCCTGCGGGCCAGGTCCTCGGCGTTCTCGGCGATCAGGTCGCCCAGGCGGCGCAGCAGATGTCCGCGCCGGGTCTGGCTGAGGTCGCGCCAGCGCGGGTCCTCGAACGTCTTCCGTGCGGCGGTCACCGCCTTGTCGATGTCGGCCGCGTTGCCGCGCGCGGCCCGGTAGAGGACCTCGCGGGTGGCCGGGTTGGCGCTCTCGAAGTACTCGCCCGACGCGGGCTCGACCCAGGCCCCGCCGATGAAGTGCTGCCAGGTGGGGAGGCCCGTGGGGTCTGTGGGGCCCGCGAGGTCCGTGGGGTCGGTGAGGTCAGACATGTGCGCTCTCTCCGATGAAGGTGGTGAGGCAGTCGACGAACGCCCCGGGGCGCTCGACGGGCAGCATGTGACGCGCCCGGGTGATGATCTCCGCCCGGCAGTCGGGCAGCGCGGCGGCGAGCCGGTGGGTCATCCCGGGCGTGGACCCGGGGTCGTTCTCGCCGGTCACCGCCAGGGCCCGTACGTCGATGGCGGCCAGGTCCGGGGCGAGGTCGGCGTCCGCCGTGGCGAACACGCGGTAGCAGGCGAGGAAGGACGCGAGGTCGTTGGCGAGCAGGGTGGCCTCGGTGCGGGCGACCCGGTCGGGGGCGACGCCCGTGCCGTCGTACCAGCGCTTCAGGGAGGCCGCCGTACTCGCCGTGAAGTCGGTCTCGGCGGTGCGCAGGCGGTCCAGGACGGATGCCCGCTCCTCGGCCGTACGGGCGCACACCGAACTCACCGACGTCAGCGTGGCCGACAGGTGCGGGCGGTGCAGTGCCAGGTGCTGGGCGACCAGGGCGCCCAGCGAGAAGCCGACCAGGTGCGCGCCCGCCGGGATCTCGTCGGCCACCCCGGCGGCCAGCTCGGCGAGGGTCACCCCATCGTGCACCGGCGGGCGGGTGCCGTGGCCCGGCAGGTCGGGGGTGAGCACGGTGAAGCGGTCGGCCAGGAGCGCGGCGGCGGGCTCCCACATGGTGTGGTCGAGCCCGACGCCGTGCAGCAGCACCACGGTCGGCCTGCTCAGGGTGCCCATGATCGCGCTGCCTACTGCTCGGTCGAGAGCGGCGCCAGACGCTGCTGGGGGCGCCCCTGGGCCGCCGCCGCGAGCGCGATGACGATCTCGTGCGGGTGCGGGGCGTCGCTCAGCCTGACCTCGACGGTCTGGTGGTGCGAGCGGATCGTCGCGTCGGTGATGTGCTTCAGCGGGATGTCGAAGACCACACCGGCGGGCCCGCGCTTCTCGACCGCCGGCAGCAGGGTCGTGGCGTTCGCCGCCTTGCGGAAGTGGTCGCCGAACTTCAGCGTGTGGATCAGCGCCGAGCCGTGCTCGATCTCGCCGTCCAGACCGACGATGGCCGCCTTGCCGTACGCCTCGGCGGGGGCCTCCAGCGCGTCGAGCACCGCCGGGGCCAGCAGCGCGCCCAGGTCGGAGGCGTTCGCCTCGATACCGGGAGCGAGATCCTCGACGAAGCCCTGACCTGCCCAGGGGTTCGCGATCACCGCCGCCACGACGGCGATCCGGGCGGGGCGTTCGAGCCCACGACCGCCCTCGGTACGGATCTCCTCGACGATGGTCACGATCTTGCGGACGCTGGGAGCGCTAGGAGCGCTAGGGACATCCGGGGTGCTCGGGCTGGTCAGGCCGGCCGGGTCGCTGTGGTCGCTGCGGGTGCTCATGAAGGGACAGCCTCCAGGGTTTCGGCGGTGACGACGGGGTCGGTCGTACGGTCCCCGATACGAGGGTGCGGGCGCGGCCCCGTCGACGCCGCCGCGATCACGACGATCTCGTCCGGGCGCGGGGCGTCGGAGACCCGGGCGCTGATGGTCTGGTAGTGGCTGCGCGTCGAGGCCCGGGTCTTGTGCCAGAGCGGGACGACCAGGTTCTCGCCCGCCTCGGCCCGCGTGTCGGCGAAGCAGATGATCGACTCGCCGGCCAGGAACTCCCGGACCAGATTGCCGAAGTACGGCGTGTGGATCAGGGCCCCGGCGTGCTCGATCTCGCCCGCCGTACCGACGATGGCGGCCTTGCCGAACGCCTCGATCTCGTCCACGCCTCCCAGCGAAGCGACGAGCCGACGGGTCAGCAACCCGGCGAGCACCGGGCCGACGCGCCTCTGCTCCACGGACAGTTCGGCGGCGGGGCCGGTGCCCGTCCACGGGTTCCGTACGACCGCGGCGACGCTGGCCCTTCGTACCGGCTGTGCGGGTGCCTCACCCGCCTCCGTGAAGACGACATCGCGGTAGACCACGAGCTTGCGGAGACCGATGTTGTCGTCGTTCTCGTCGAGGTGTGCCATGCACTCTTGCATGCAACAGGACGATAGGTGGCGTCTCTCAGGTCGGTCAAGAGGTCGAGTGAGAGGACGCAGAGGGCCCAGTCATGGCTCGTCAGCCCCCTCATCAGGGCAAGTAACAGGTACTTAACCTGCGGTTATTGGCGGCGACCAGAGCGTGGACGTGATTCTGCGCCCCGAACCCTTGACGCTCCATCGGTGCCATGCCTTACTGCTGCTTGTATGCCAGACCAGGCGGCCATCGGGCCCCCGGACCCAAGGAGCCCCATGTCCAGTCACCTTGGAAGCGCCACGGAGGGCGGCGGCAGACTCGGTTCCGTCTTCTGGACCTCGATCGGGATCTCCGCGGTCTTCGTGGCCTGGGCGGTGCTCTTCACCGACAACCTGAACAAGGTCACCAACACCTCGCTGAACTGGGTGACGGCCACGTTCGGCTGGTCCTACCTGGTGATCACGCTCGCCATCCTGATCTTCCTGGTGTTCCTGGCCTTCAGCCCGGCGGGCGACATCCGCCTCGGCAAGGACGAGGACCGCCCCGAGTTCTCGACCCTCACCTGGTTCGCCATGATCCTCAGCGCGGTCATGGGCATCGGACTGGTCTCGTACGGGGTCGCCGAACCGATCTCCCACCTGGCGTCGCCGCCGCACGGTCTCGCCGAGCCGAACACCCCGGCGGCGGCGGTCCGCGCCCTCCAGTACTCCTACTTCGACTGGGGTCTGCAGGCCTGGGCGATCTTCGCCGTCTTCGGTCTGGCCATCGCGTACTCGACCCACCGCAAGGGCCGGCGCACCCTGGTGAGCCAGCTGTTCGTGCCGCTGCTCGGCGACCGTGCGAACGGGCCGATCGGCAAGACGATCGACGTACTCGCCGTGTTCGCGACCCTCTTCGGCACCACAACGTCGCTCGGCCTCGGCGCCCTCCAGGTCAACAACGGCCTCGGCAGGCTGTGGGGGATGCCGGTCAACGACGTGAGCCAGGTGCTCATCATCGCCGCCGTCACCTCGATCTTCACGCTCTCGGCGGTGACCGGGGTCAGCAAGGGCATCAAGTTCCTCAGCCAGGGCAGCACCCTGCTGGCGATCGGGCTCTTCGTGTTCATGCTGGTCGTCGGCCCGACCGTGTTCATCGCGAACCTGTACGTCGAGTCCGTCGGCCAGTGGGCCACCGACTTCTTCCGGATGAGCTTGCAGGGCACGGCGTTCGGCGGGCTCGAATGGATGCAGTGGTGGACCTACTTCATGATGGCCTGGTGGGTCTCCTGGGGCGCCTTCGTCGGCGTCTTCCTGGCCCGTATCTCGCGGGGCCGCACCATCCGCGGCTTCGTCACGGGCGTCCTGGTCGTCCCCAGCGTGGTCTTCTTCACCTGGTTCACGGTCTTCGGCGGTACGGCCATCCACGTCGACATGTTCGAGGGCGGCGACATCGCCAAGCAGACCGCGGCCGACATCAACAGCGCGTTCTTCGCGACCCTCGACCACTTCCCGCTCGCCGACGTCACCTCGGTGGTCGCGATCATCCTGGTCGTGATGTTCTTCGTCTCCGGCGCCGACGCCAACACCTACGTGCTGTCGATGATGACCTCGGACGGCTCGCTCACCCCGCGCCGCCCGGTCCTCATCCTCTGGGGCGTCCTCACCGGCGTCACCGCCGTCGTCCTGATGCTCGCCGGCGGACTGAACGCCCTCCAGAACACCGTCATCGTGACGTCCCTGCCGTTCCTCGTGATCATCGCCGGGCTGGCGGTGTCCTTCTGGACGGAACTGAGGGCTGACAGACACGCGTTGCGCGCAGAGGCAGCTCCGACAGCGGACGGAAAGGAGAAGGTCGATGTCGCGCTCTGACATCCGTGACATCCGTCGGGGCCTCATCGAGAAGGTGTGGGAAGCGGCCTGGGGCCAGGGTGACATCGACGCCCTCGACACCCTGCTGAGCCCGGCCTACCTCCGCCACGGCGGCGACCCGCACCCGCAGGGCCTCGACGCCCTCAAGGCCGCGATCGTCTCGACCCGGGCCGCCTTCCCGGACCTGGTCACGACCGTCGACGACATCGTGGTCGAGGGCGACCGGGCCGCGATCCGCTGGCACAGCAGCGGCACCCAGACGAACCCGTTCCTCGGCGTCCCTCCCACCAGGCGGTACGTCGAGGTCAGCGGCGCCACCTTCGCCCGCTTCGAGGGGGACCGCGTCGTCGAGGAGCACGTGACCTGGGATCCCCGGGCGCTGCTCCCGGCGCTGGGCGTCATCCGGGTGGGACAGGACTGACGATCACGATGACTAGGAGCACAGCCATGGCCCCGCTCGCCTCGAAGCCCGACCTCGATGTGATGAAGCAGGTCAACCGGCAGTTCGTCACCGGTGTCACGGTCGTGACCGCGATGGACGGGGAGACCCCCAGGGGGCTGGCCGTCAACGCGTTCTCCAGCATCTCGCTCGACCCCGCCACCGTGATGGTGTGCGTCCAGCGCACCTCGACCACCCACGACTGTCTGTTCCGGGCCGGCCATCTCGCGATCAACATCCTGTCCACGGACCAGCTCGACGTCGTCGGCACGTTCGCGGGCAAGGCCGACGACAAGTTCAGGGAGGTGGAGTGGGAGAGCGGCCCGTACGGCAGCCCGCTGATCGCCCGGAGCAGCGCGCAGATGGAGGTCGAGATCCGCGAGCGGCTGCAGGCCAGCACGCACACCGTGTTCATCTGCCGTGTGCTGCACGCGGCGGTCGCCGACAGCCGTCCGATGGTCTACAGCGCGGGTAAGTTCTTCGACGGCGGCGCGCTGGCGCCGCTGGGATGAGGAGGGTTCGGTGAATCGCGCAAAGAGCGAACCGAAGGGCGACTCGAAGGGCGACTCGAAGAGCGAATCGAGGAGCGACTCGAAGGACGGGTCGACGGGCGAGCCGAAGAACGGGTCGATGCAGGCCAGGGTGATCGCCGACATGCGCCGGCGGATCATCAAGGGAGACATCGAGCCCGGCGCCCCGCTCTCGGAACTCGCCCTCGCGGAGGAGTTCGGCGTCAGCCGTACGCCGGTGCGCGAAGCCCTCAAGCAGTTGCAGACCGAGGGGCTGGTCGAGATCCGGCCCCGCGTCGGGACGTTCGTCTCCACGCCCTCCCGCCGTGAGATCACCGAACTCTTCGAGATGAAGGAACTCATCGAGGGCGCCGCCGCCCGTCTCCTCGCCAGGCGCGGGCGCGTCGCGGAGATCGACCTGCTCGAACGCAATCTGCGCGAGGCCGACGAGGCGGTGGCGCGGGACGACCGGGAGCGGTATGCCGAGCTGGTCCAGGAGTTCCACGACCTGCTCATCGCCGGTGCCGACAACAGCAAGCTGGAAGCCCACTACCGGATGCTGATGAACCAGCTGGCCTACTACTCCCGGCTCGTGCACACCTCGCTGAGCCGGCCGGGCCGCGCCCTGCAGTCGGACCGTGAGCACCATGTCGTCCTGGAACTGATCCTGGAGAAGGACGGCGACAGCGCCGAGCAGGTGATGCGTGAGCATGTCCGGGCCAGTCGGCGCGCACTGCTGGCGGGGCTGCCCATCGGCGGTCCGCACACCTCCTGACGGCGGACCAGGGCCGGGTTCTGCCTCTTCAGGGGCGGGGCCCGGCTTTTGGCTTACGGGGAGCTTCCACGGCGGAAATGCCGTCGTAACACCCAGGATGTCTACTCATATGCAACAACGATTCATCACAGTGGACACCCTAAGGAGGGGCTCATGGTGACCGCCGCCCCCGATCCTGCCGATCTCCCCGATCTCGCGGAACTGGTTCGCGCCGACGGCATCGAGTTCGTCCTCGCCGTGTTCGTCGACCTGACCGGCAAACCGTGCGCCAAGCTCGTCCCGGCCCAGGCCGTCGAGGAACTCCGAGACGAGGGCGTCGGGTTCGCCGGATACGCTGCCGGCGCGCTCGGCCAGCAGCCCAGCGACCCCGATGTCATCGCCCGCCCCGACGCGTCCTCGTACACCCCCGTCCCCTTCGTCAAGCCCGGCCTCGCCCTCGTCCACTGCGATCCGTACGTGGAGGGCGAACCCTGGCCCTACGCCCCGCGCGTCATCCTGCGGCGGCTGCTGGAGCGGGCCGCCGCCCAGGGGCTGTCGCTGTCGGTGGGCGCCGAGGTCGAGTACTTCCTCGTCAACCGGGACGAGCACGGTGTGCTGCGCGTCGCCGACTCCAGGGACACCGCCGCCCAACCCTGTTACGACGCACGCGGGTTGACGCGGATGTACGACCACCTCACCGCCGTCTCCAGCGCCATGAACTCCCTCGGCTGGGGCAACTACGCCAACGACCACGAGGACGGCAACGGCCAGTTCGAGCAGAACTTCAAGCACGCCGACGCCCTCACCACCGCCGACCGGGTCATCACCATGCGGTACCTGGTGTCGATGCTGGCCGAACAGCGGGGCATGACGGCCACGTTCATGCCGAAGCCGTTCACCGACCGCACCGGCACCGGCATGCACATGCACATGTCGCTCTGGCGGGGCGAGGAGCCGGCGTTCCCTGACGCCACCGACGAGCGCGGGCTCGGACTCTCCCCGCTCGCCTACTCGTTCGTCGCCGGGATCGTCGAGCACGCGCGGGCCCTCCAGGCCGTCATCGCGCCGACCGTCAACTCCTACAAGCGCACCGGCGCGGTCAACACCCGCTCGGGCGCCACCTGGTCACCGCGCGTCGCCGGGTACGGCGGCAACGACCGCACCCACTTCGTGCGCGTCCCCGACGGCAACCGCATCGAACTGCGCGGCGGAGACGGCGCCGCCAACCCCTACCTCGCCGCTGCCGCCGCCCTCGCCGCAGGCCTCGACGGCATCGAACGCGGCCTCGACCCGGGCGAGCCCGGTGCGGCGGGCAAGGGCCCGGAACTCCCGCCGACCCTGCTGCACGCCGTCGAGGCACTCCAGGCGGACGAGGTGATCAGCGGTGCGCTGGACGCGGTCGGGGCCGGGGTGAGCCGGTACTTCGCCGACCTCAAGCGCGAGGAGTTCTTCGACTGGCACGCGACGGTCGGCCCCTGGGAGCTGGACCGCTATCTGACCGCCTTCTGACCGACTTCCGCCTGTTGGCCGCCTTCTGAAGGGACTTGAGATGTGCGGAATCGTGGGGCTCCATCTGCGGGAGCCCTCACTCGAACCCCGGCTGGGTGAACTGCTGACCGCGATGCTCGGCCAGGTCGTCGAACGCGGCCCCGACTCGGCGGGCGTCGCGGTCTACGGCGACCCGCGCCTGTCCCCGCCGGGACGGACCGTCGTCTCGCTGCTGGGCACCTCGAAGGCCGAGGTGGAGGCCGCGCTGCCGGGCGTCCAGGCCTACGATGCCGACGCCACGACCGTGGTGCACGCCGACGTCTCCTCGGTCACCGCCGCGCTTCCCGGAGCCACGGTCATCGGCTCCGGCGAGGGATTCGCCGTGCTCAAGGGCACCGGAAATCCGGTGGAGTTGGCGGACGCCTTCGGGCTCGCCGACGTCACCGGCTGGCAGGGCGTCGGTCACACCCGGATGGCCACCGAGTCGGCCGTGACGCCGGAGGGCGCGCATCCTTTCTCCGTCGGCCCCGGACAGTGCCTGGTCCACAACGGCTCCTTCGCCAACCACGCCACCATCCGGCGTGAACTGCGCGCCCAGGGCGTCGAGTTCGACAGCGAGAACGACTCCGAGGTCGGTGCGCGGTTCGTCGCCCGTCAGCTGGAACAGGGCGCCGACCTGGAGAAGGCGCTGCGGTTGTTGTGCGAGCGGTTCGACGGTTTCTACACGTTGCTGGTGTCCACCGGCGACTCCTTCGCGGTCGTCCGTGACGCCATCGCCTGCAAGCCGGCGCTCGTCGCCGAGACCGACGCGTGGGTGGCGATGGCCTCCGAGTACCGGGCCCTCGATGTCCTCCCGGGCATCGAGAACGCCCGCATCTTCGAACCCGAGCCGGAAGAGGTGTACGTATGGCGACGTTGATCGACCTGGCGAAGTCCCCGGTGCGGGAGTTGAACCAGGCGTTGCATTCGCCCGGCGGCGCGGATGTCTGGCGGGTGGTGAATCCTCGCGGGGCGCATGCGGTGGCCTGCGGCATACGGGAGGAACTCACCGTTGATGTGGAAGGGCACGTCGGTTACTACTGCGCCGGTATGAACCAGCGGGCGACGGTCACTGTTCATGGCAACGCCGGTACGGGGGTTGCCGAGAACATGATGTCCGGGGTGGTTCGGGTGCGGGGGAATGCGTCGCAGTCGGCCGGGGCCACCGGTCATGGGGGGCTGCTTGTCATTGACGGAGACGCGTCCGCGCGGTGCGGGATCTCCATGAAGGGGGTGGACATCGTGGTCGGCGGCGATGTCGGCCATATGAGCGCGTTCATGGGGCAGGCCGGGCGGTTGGTCGTGTGTGGGGATGCGGGGGATGCGCTCGGGGACTCGCTGTATGAGGCGCGGATCTATGTCCGAGGGACGGTCAAGTCGCTTGGTGCGGACTGTGTCGAGAAGGAGATGCGTTCCGAACACCTTTCGGAGTTGGCTGAGTTGCTCAAGGCCGCTGAGCGGGACGAGGACCCCTCGGAGTTTCGGCGGTATGGCTCCGCCAGGGCGCTTTATCACTTCAAGGTGGACAACTCGGCGGCGTACTAGCGATGTTCTTTGGCTGCGGGCCGCATGTGGCTGGTCGCGCAGTTCCCCGCGCCCCTAAAAGGGGCGCCCTCCTCAGCCCAATTCAAGGAGTTGACCTTGGAACCCGCAGCCCACGGCCTTCGCGAGTCCGCGACCTTCGACCGTGCCACCATCCACGCCATCCAGCGTGCCGCCGAGACCGGGATCTACGACATTCGGGGGTGGGGCGCCAAGCGCAAGTTGCCGCACTTCGATGATCTGTTGCTGCTCGGTGCCTCCATGTCCCGTTACCCGCTTGAGGGTTACCGGGAGCGCTGTGACACCGACATCGTTCTCGGTACACGGCATGCCAAGAACCCCCTCCGTCTCGCCACCCCGGTCACCATCGCCGGGATGAGTTTCGGGGCCCTCTCCGCGCAGGCGAAGGAGGCCCTGGGCCGGGGAGCGTCCGAAGCCGGTACCTCCACCACCACCGGGGACGGCGGGATGACCCCCGAGGAGCGGGGGCACTCCAAGCACCTCGTCTATCAGTACCTGCCGTCCCGGTACGGCATGAACCCCGACGACCTGCGGGCCGCCGACGCCATCGAGGTCGTCCTCGGGCAGGGGGCCAAGCCCGGTGGCGGGGGCATGCTGCTCGGGCAGAAGATCACCGAACGGGTCGCCGGTATGCGGACGTTGCCCGTCGGGATCGACCAGCGCAGCGCCTGCCGGCACCCCGACTGGACCGGCCCCGACGACCTCGCCATCAAGATCCTCGAACTGCGCGAGATCACCGACTGGGAGAAGCCGATCTACGTCAAGGTCGGCGCGACCCGGACGTACTACGACGTCAAGCTCGCGGTCCATGCCGGAGCCGATGTCGTGGTCGTCGACGGGATGCAGGGCGGTACCGCCGCCACCCAGGACGTCTTCATCGAGCACGTCGGCATCCCCACCCTCGCCGCGCTGCCCCAAGCCGTCCAGGCGCTCCAGGAGTTGGGCGTCCACCGTGAGGTCCAGCTGGTCGTCTCCGGCGGGATCCGCTCCGGCGCCGACATGGCCAAGGCGCTCGCCCTGGGCGCGGACGCGGTCGCCATCGGCACGGCCGCGCTCATCGCACTCGGTGACAACCACCCGAAGTACGACGCCGAGTACCGCGAACTCGGCTCCGCAGCAGGCTACTTCGACGACTACCAGGACGGCCGCGACCCCGCCGGCATCTCCACCCAGGACGAGGAACTCGCCGCCCGCCTCGACCCCGTCGACGCCGGCCGCCGCCTCGCCAACTTCCTGCGGGTGATGACCATGGAGGCCCAGACCCTCGCCCGCGCCTGCGGCAAGGCCCACCTCCTCCACCTGGAGCCCGAGGACCTGGTCGCGCTCACCATCGAGTCCGCCGCCATGGCCCGTATCCCGCTCGCCGGCACCAACTGGATCCCCGGGGCCGGTCTGTGATCGCCGTCCTCGGCGCCGGGCTCATGGGCGCGGCCACCGCCTGGCAGCTGGCCCGGCAGGGGCACGAGGTCACGCTGATCGAGGCGTACGACATCGGCCACCGGCACGGCAGCTCGCACGGCACCTCCCGGATCTTCCGGCGGGCGTACGCCGACCCCCTCTACGTCGGGCTGACCGGGCAGGCGTACGAGCACTGGCGCGAGCTGGAGCACGACAGCTCAACTCCCTTGCTGCGTACGACCGGTGGCCTCGACCTGGGGGAGGGGCGCGACCCGGAGGGGCTGGCCGCCGTACTGGGCGCGGCCGGAGTCCCGTACGAACTCCTCGACGCCGAAGCCGCCGCCGAGCGCTGGCCGTACATCCGCTTCGGCGGCCCGGCGCTCTACCACCCGGACGCGGGTGTCGTCGACGCCGACCAGACCGTCGCGGCGTGTGTGCGCCGGGCCGTCGAGCATGGCGCCGACGCGCTGATCGGCGTACGGGTCGAGCGGGTTGAGGTCGGGGAGA
This sequence comes from Streptomyces sp. NPDC000878, assembly GCF_053599695.1. Classification (NCBI taxonomy): domain Bacteria; kingdom Bacillati; phylum Actinomycetota; class Actinomycetes; order Kitasatosporales; family Streptomycetaceae; genus Streptomyces; species Streptomyces sp. NPDC000878. Next base: position 59,616 of record NZ_JBSFMT010000017.1, read on the forward strand.
GGGTTCGTCTGCACACCGACGACGGGCGGGAGCTCGTCGCCGATGCCGTGGTGATCGCCGCTGGGTCCTGGTTGCCCGAACTCCAACTGCCCCTCCCCCTCCCGCCGTTGCGCGTCACCCAGCAGCAGGTTTTTCACTTTCCGCAGCGGGAGCGGGACGTGCGGTGGCCGATCCTGGTGTCCAAGGACGAGTCGATGCAGGTGTTCGGGCTGCCGTCCGGGGCCGACGGCGGGCCGCTGCCCGCGGTCAAGGTCGCCGAGCACGACCGGGGGACCCCTACCACTGCCCGTACCCGCAGCGGTGTCGTCGATCCTTCGTCGCGTGCGCGGGTGAGCGACTTCGTCCGGGAGCGGCTCCCGGGCCTCGTACCCGAACCGGTGGCCGAGACGACCTGCCTCTACACCACCACCCCCGACGAGGACTTCGTCCTGGACCGGCACGGGCCGCTGGTCGTCGTCTCCCCGTGTTCCGGCCACGGCGCCAAGTTCGCGCCGCTCATCGGTGCGATGGCCGCCGACCTCGCCACCGGCCGCACCGAGCCCCACCCCCGCTTCCGGCTCGAACGCGCCGGTTAGTATGCGCCGATGACCGAGCACCCCGAAGACGGCGATGGCTTCGAAGCCTCCGAAGCCTCCGACGACAAGGCGCTGGAGCGCATCATCGCGGTCCGGGCCCGTGAGTACCGGCAGGCGGCCGGGCTGTCGGTCGGGGAGATGGCGCAGCGGGTCGGGATCTCCAAGGCCATGCTGTCGAAGATCGAGAACGCCCAGACGGCGTGCAGTCTCACCACGCTCTCCCGGCTCGCGCGCGGTCTCGACGTCCCGGTCACCGCCCTGTTCCGGGGCCTGGACGACGAACGCGAGGCCGTCTTCGTCCCGGCGGGACACGGAGCCCGGATCGTGCGGCGGGGTACGAAGGTCGGCCACGAGTACGCCCAGCTCGGTTCGCTGCGCGGCACCCACAAGCGGATGGACGCCCTGCTCGTCACGCTGACCGAGCAGAGCGAGGTCTTCCCGCTCTTCCAGCACGCCGGCACCGAGATCATCTACATGCTGGAGGGCGTCATGGTCTACGGCCACGGCAAGTCCAGCTACACCCTGCGTCCCGGCGACGCCCTCCAGTTCGACGGCGAGGCCCCGCACGGGCCCGAACGGCTGGCCGAACTGCCCATCCGCTTCCTGACGGTGACGGCCTTCGGTGACAGCCCGCAGCACTGAGACCGGGCCTTGAGCGACGCTGAAACCCGGCCTTAATCGGCCACGGAGTTGTCCTGTAACGCACCCCATGTCTACTGCGGTGAAACGTTGTTTCCTTCAGCTGGACTTCTCCGCGGAGTGTGCGCATGGACACCGGAAGTACCGCTTGGATGCTCGCGAGCACGGCACTCGTCTGTCTGATGGTGCCGGGTCTCGCGCTCTTCTACGGCGGCATGGTCGCCGCCAAGAGCGTCCTGAACATGATCATGATGACCTTCGGGTCCGTCGCCCTGGTCGGCTGCATCTGGGTCGTCTACGGCTTCTCGGCCTCCTTCGGCGATTCGATCGGCGGCGCCGGCCTGCTCGGTGACGTCACCGAGTACTTCGGCATGAGCGGCGTCATCGCGGACGACCCGAAGGCGGTCATCCCGCTCTCGGTCTTCGCCGCCTTCCAGGCCCTCTTCGCGGCGCTGACCGCCGCCCTGATCTGCGGTGCCATCTCGGACCGCATCAAGTTCGGCGCCTGGATGGCCTTCACCGGCATCTGGGTCACGCTGGTCTATCTCCCGGTCGCCCACTGGGTGTTCGCCTTCGACGGCAAGGACGTGGTGGGCGGCTGGATCGTGAACAAGCTCGGCGCCATCGACTACGCGGGCGGTACGGCCGTCCACATCAACTCCGGGGCCGCGGCCCTCGCCGTGATCCTCGTCCTCGGCAGACGCATCGGCTGGCAGAAGGCGGGCGGCCAGGAACGTCCGCACAACCTCCCCCTGGTGATGCTCGGCGCGGGCCTGCTCTGGTTCGGCTGGTTCGGCTTCAACGGCGGCTCCGCGCTGTCGTCGGGCAACGCCGCCTCCGTCGTCGTCCTGAACACCTTCACCGCCACCTGCTCCGCGATGCTCGGCTGGCTCCTCGTCGAGAAGGTCCGCGACGGCCACTCCACGACCCTGGGCGCCGCCTCCGGCGCCATCGCCGGCCTGGTCGCCATCACCCCGTCCTGCGGTGCCGTCTCCCCGGTCGGCGCCCTCGCCCTGGGCGCGATCGGCGGCGCGGTCTGCGCACTGGCCGTCGGCCTGAAGTACAAGTTCGGCTACGACGACTCCCTCGACGTCGTCGGCATCCACCTCGTCGGAGGCCTCACCGGCACCCTGCTGGTCGGCTTTCTCGCCACGTCGGACGCCCCGAACGGCGTCGACGGTCTGCTGTACGGCGGCGGGCTCGGCCTCCTCGGTAAGCAGGCGGTCGGCGCCTTCGCCGTCCTCGCGTACTCCTTCACCGTGACCTGGCTGATCGCCAAGGCCCTGGACAAGACGATGGGCCTGCGGGTCCGCCCCGAGGTCGAACAGGAGGGCGTCGACGTCCACCTGCACGCCGAGAGCGCCTACGACCTCGCGCACCCGCCGGTCACGTCGTCCTCCGCGCCGGAGCCTGCCGCCGCGGGATAGATCACGTCCTCCGTCCCCGAGCCCGCCACCGCGGGACAGGTCCCGCCCGGACCCGCGCCGCCTGCCCCTCGTTCAGCTCCTCGCCAGCCCCCGCAGGAGCAGTTCGACCAGGCGGCGCGGGTCGTAGCGCGGGTCGTTGTCGTGTCAATCGCGCCGCATCGCCGCCACGAACCGCCGTGCCACGTCGACGAGTTCACTTCCCGGGGCGTCGCCGAGCAGTTCCGCCGTCAGCGTGACGTCCTTGGTGAGGGCCGCGTCGGCCGCCGTTCCGGCGATACCGGCGAGGGAACCGGCCCGCAGCCGTACCCCCGAGGCGACACAGGCCGAGCTGCCCGTCGTCAGGATGTCCGCGAGGGCCACCGGATCGACCCCCAGCGACTCCCCGGCCCGCATCGCGTCGTCCGCGAGGGCGATCTGCGCGGCGAACAGGGTGTTGTTGACGAGCTTCGCGTACGACCCGGCCCCGACCCCGCCCAGATGCACGACGTGCTGCGAGAGCGCGGACAGGAGATCGGAGACGTCGGCCAGTGCTTCCGCCGCACCGCCCACCATGATCGTCAGCTCGCCCGCGAGGGCCCGGGGGCTGCCCCCGCTCACCGGTGCGTCGAGGACGCGCAGGCCGTACGGCGCCGCCCGCTCGGCGATGCTCCGTATCTGCGCGGGCGACAGCGTGCTGTGTACGAGCACCACGCTCCCCGTTTTCAGGGCCCCCGCCAGCCCGTCCGGCCCGAACAGGACCTCCGCCACGCCCGCCGCGTCGAAGACGCAGATGCCGACCGCGTCGACCGCCGTGCCCAGCTCGGCCGGGGTCGCCGCGAAGGTGACGCCGTCCGTGCCCGCGAAGGGTTCCAGAGACGCCTGCCGCCGGGCGTACAGGGTGAGGTCGTGCCCCTCGGCCCGGATGCGCTGAGCCATCGGCAGCCCCATGCTGCCGAGCCCGGTGAAACCGACCTTCACGATGCCGCCCTCCGCGTGTCCTGGTTGTCCGGTCGGCTGTTCGGCGAGTCGGCCGTCCGCAGCACCTTCTCCGCCCCCAGCACCTTGTTCTCCACCGCGTCCGACGCCAGCACCGTCCCGATGATCCCGAGGTCGGCTCCCGCGTTCCGCGCGACCTCGCGCACCACGGTGACGTCCTTGAGTATGAGCGCCGACAGCCGATCCGTGACCGCGGCCTCGGGTACGGCTCCACCTGGGGGCGCACACTGACCGGTGAGCTCAACGTGGGGTGGCGTCGGAACTGTTCACGGCACCGTCGCCGGCGGTCGCGGACGACGTGGACGACGTGGACGGCGCCGCATCACTGGGACTGGCACTGGGATCGGTGCTGAAGCCGGTACCCGAGCTGGCCTCCGGTGTCGCGCTCGCGTCCGGCGCGGCAGAACTGTCCGTCTCTGGCGCCGTGTCACTGGGCACATCCGGGGCGGGGGTGGGTGTGGGACTGTCGGCGGGGGCGGGGGAGCCGGCTGTGCCACCGCCCACCGAGGTTCCGCTGCCCTGCTCGTTCCTGACCACGGCCGCCACCGGCTTGCCCGCGACCAGCTCCACCGCGGTCAGCGTGAGCATCGCCAGGGCGAACACCAGGCCCGTAGCCAGGGCGTACCTCTTCCAGCGGATGGACCTCCAGCGGATGGACCTCCAGCGGGAGCCACCCCGGTAGGTGGTGACCGACTCGCCTCCGGAGGACGGCGGCCTTGCGCCGCCGGCCGTGGCGTCCGCCGGTGAACCGAACGCCGCCCGTGCGTCCGCGCGGTGTTCCGCCCGCTCCTCGCCCGGCGTCCTCGGCACCCCCACGGACGGCACCCCCACGGACGGCACCCGGCTGCGGATACCCTCGCCCGTCCGTCGGAATGCATGCGAGAAGACCGCTGCGCCGGTGGTCGCGCTGGTACTGATCACGGCAGCGCCGATGATCGTCCCGGTCACCCCCAGCAGGGACGCCAGCACCGCGCCGACCACTGTTGCGAGCGCGCTCGCCACCACCTGCACAAGAGTCAGGTCGAGGACCTTGCGCTTGGGTGCCCGTTCCGCTTCTTCTTCTTTTCTTTCGTAGGGCAGGGTCACTGGGCGGCGGGCTCTGACATGCGCAGCAGTCGTTCGGCGATTTCCCGGTACTGCCTGAGCGCGAGCCGTAGTTCCTCGGTTCGCGCTTCCGTGTCGGGGCCCTGCCAGCCCGCGCGCAGGGCGCGCCGCCGTTCCTTGAGGATGGCGGTGAACTGGGTGGCGGCATCGCCGAGGACCCGGTCGGTCCTGCCCTGCCGCTGCAGTCGTCGGTTGCGGGTGGTCCGGCCGATGCCTTCGGTGACCAGGCCCCTGAGTGCCCGCGTCCTGTGCTTGATCGTCTGTCCGACGCTCATGGCCGGCCTCCTGCTTGTCCGTTGCGTGTCCGTCGAGTGGGCTCCCGCGTGTGATCGCCGTGCCGGCCGCCGTTCCCGCGGGCGGGACCGGGGCCCGGTGTGGACTACCTGCGGCTGTACCGGCGCCTGCCACCACCGCGTCCGCCACCGCTGCGCCCGCGCCGGGCGAAGCCGACGATCCAGACGACCAACAGGACGGCGGCGACCCACCAAAGGGTCTGCATGGTGAAGCCGAACCCGAAGACCACCAGGATCAGCAGAAGGAGAAGAATCCAGAACATCGCCGGGCCTCCAGATCGCGGGGATTTCCTGACTTCCGCGGGGTCCGGGCGAAGCGGGAAGGTGGAATGCGTCGCCCGAGTGATCCGGAGCGGCATAGCCCTACGCCGTGCCGCCAGTCAACGCCTGGCGACTGCTTGTGTCAACGCGGCGTCGACACGGGGTAGTTCTGGGAGCTGGTCAGGACCCATTGGGGTGAACAGCGCCTCGGTGGGATGCGTGCTGCCTCGCGGGCCGTGGACGGACGGTGCCCGCCGGGGGTACGTCGGTGCCTCGCCGGGATCGTCCGACGACGACGGCGAGTGCGGGAGCGGCCCGTCGGAGGCGGGGCGGGCTCCGGCACCGATGCGCGAGGTGCGCTCCCGAGGGATCGTGAGCGGTGATCGACGCTGCCGGGGCTTCGCGCCTCCAGCGCGCCCGGTACCGACGGCTGTGGCGGCCACGGTCGCGGCGGAAGCGGGTGGACGGCTCGCGCCGAGGCCGTGCCGGGAGATCACCGAACGGCTGCTGCACACGCGCGCGGTCGGGGCCCCACCGCACCGGCGTATCCCTCGGAAAGTGCGGGCGAACCAGCCGCAGTACGATGGAAGTGGGTCGGCTCACTCTCACGTGAGGCCGCCCGGAAGGGCGACTCCGGCGTTGTTCGCGCCGGAGTCGTTGTCTCCGCAGCACCGGCGGTTCCGGTCGGGCCGAGACCTTCCGAGGGGCGCGGTCCGTATCGACGGGTGTCCCACTCCCGAGGTGCTGGAACCGGTCCACGTGGAGATCGTTGTCCGGGGAATCATCCGCGTGACGGCCGAAGGGCCGGGCTGTCCGGCGCGTCCGACAGCGGGCCCGGAACACGCGGTCACGCGCGTTTCTCGGCCGACTTCGAGTATGCCCGCAGGTGGCGCTTCAGGCTCCCTTCCAGCACACGGCACGTCGACGGTCCGATCGTGTAGTCCGGTGGGCGGCGCGGGGCCGGACGTACGTGCTGCCGTGTGAATGGATCAGGGCGAACGTGGCCGAAAAGGGCACTGGCCCTCATCGGGCCGGTGAATCTGACCTAGTGTCAAAAATGCCCGCGCCGACGCCTGTTGTCCGGCCGGAGTGGCCGCGCAGGAGTGCCGAGGAGGCCACTGTGCCTTGGATCGATCCATACGTGGGGAACGACGGTACTCAAGTCCGGGGAGCGCGCCGCTGTGGCTGTGGCTGTGGCTGTGTCGCTGTCGGGGGGCGGTGATGAGCCGCCGCCCGCCGGCGTCGGGCTCTGCGTCGCCGCGGGGCAGTGGTTGCTGGGCGACAACTGGTGGCTGCTCGTCGTGCTCGCCGCCCTCGTGGGCGGGGCCGGCGTTCTCTGGCTCACACAGTGGGCGGTGAGCGCCCGCTGGGAGTGGGCGCACGTGCGGAGGCTGCGGTACAAGCTCCCTCAGCTCGACGGGCTTCACCACGAGGACTTCGAGTTCCCGGTACGGGACCTGATGCGCCGTGACGGCTGTGGGGACGCCGTACAGGTGGGCGGGGCCGGGGACAACGGCGCGGATGTGACGGCGACCGATCCGCTGGGCAGGCGCTGGGTGATCCAGTGCAAGCACCGTCAGGACGGGGCCTCGGGATCACCGGTGGGTACCCCGGATCTGCATGTGCTCAACGGCACCGGCAGGCAACTGCACGGCGGGGACGTGGTGGTTCTGGTGACGAACGGACGTTTCACCGCGGGATGCGCGCCGCTGATGAGGACCGGTAGAACCGAGCTGTCAGTACAGACCCTTGTACGCCTGCCAGCCCGTCGCGATCCTCGTGCGCGGCCCGAACGACCCCTTGCCGGTGCCGGAGTTGCGCCACACGTTGCCCGCCGTGTCGCGGGAGACGATGTCCGCCTTCGCGTCGCCGGTGAGGTCGCCGACGCCGATGACGGCGTTGTAGTTCGAGCCCCAGTCGGCGGCGATCTTCACCCGCGCCTTGAAGCCGCCGGTGCCGGTGCCGTCGTACCGCCACAGGGTGTTGGACTTGTCCTGGGCCAACAGGTCACCGCGGCCGTCGCCGTTGAAGTCGCCGACGCCCACGATCTTCTTGTAGCCGGACCAGCCGGTGGCGATGCGCACCCGCGCCGCCAGCCTGTTCCCGGTCGTCCCCTTGTAGAGGAACACCTCGCCCGTGGACGCCTTGCGCGCGATCAGGTCGGGGCGGCCGTCGCCGGTGATGTCGCCCGGGTAGGTCAACAGGTTGTACTGGTTCCAGCCCTTGCCGAACGACGTGTACGAGGTGCTGGGGGTGAACGTCCGCGCGTGCCCGGTCCGGTACGCCCGCAGTTCGCCGCTGGTGTAGCGGACGAGGATGTCGTTGTCGCGGTCGCCGTTGAGGTCGCCGAACGGGACCAGCGTCACCGTGGAGGGCCAGCCCGAGGCCGACATCGTCGTACCGAACGCGCCCTTGCCGTTGCCCGGGATGTAGCTGATGACACCGGACGGCTTGAGGCCGACGACGTCGCCGATGCCGTCAGGCTCCCAGGAGTTGTTGATGTAGTCGTGGCGGACGGGGGCCGCCGTGGAGATGTTCACCGTGCGCGACATCGTCAGCGCCGCTCCGGAGCCGTCGGCGGGCGGGGCCGTCAGCTTGAACGTGTACGCGCCGTTGGGGACCATCACGCCCGCGCTGTCGCGCACGTTCCAGCGGACCGTCGGTGCGCTGTCCGCCGCACCGCCGGTGTACGTACGGATCAGGGCGCCGGTGGACTTGCTGGTGATCGTGGCCTTCCAGGAGGCGGCGGGCCTGCTCAGCACTCCGCGCCACTGCCACCACGGGTTGGTCTCCCCGTCGCTTTCGTGCTTGTTGTCGGTCGCCTCGGACTCGACGAGGTCGAGCGGCTGGGGAGCGACCCCGCTGGGCACCAGATGGATCCGCCGGTCCGCGTCGACGTAGGCCGCCGGTCCGCCGAACTTGTCGACGGTCCAAGTCGCCCCGCGCAGGCTGGAGTTGCCCGCCGCGAGGTCACCGATCTTGCGGGTGGCCGCGCTGCCGTCGGCGAAGTCGGTGAGCAGGAGGGCCCCGGCCGAGGTGTCGTGGCGTACGAGATAGCCGTCGCCGAGCAGCGCCTCGCCGGACGGGACGGGGATGTTCTTCTTCGTCGTACGGTCCCAGACACCGGCGGCGGCGGTCGGGCCGCAGGACCAGTAGAGCCAACGGCTCACGGCCTGGAGTTCCTTGGGCGTGCAGGGGGCGCCGGTGTTCACGGTGTCGGTGGTCTTGTTGGTCCGCACGTCCCGCCCGGTGACGACACCCTTGGCGGTGCCCGGGGTCCACAGCTTGGCTCCCCAGACGGAGGCGGCGGTGACGGAGCGGGTGAGGACGGGCTGGAGGTTCGTGTAGACGCCGAGGTCGCCGACGTACTGCTTGGTGGGGGAGGTGCCGTTGACGATCGCGTAGCGGCCGGTGACGTCGAGGACGGTTCCGGCGGTCGAGGGGGTGTAGAAGGCGCCCGCTTCGTCGGCGTCGTCGATCGAACTGACGAGTGCCCCGGACCCGTTGGTGGTGTTGTCGGCGGTGAACGTCACCGCGCGACCGTCCCCGGTGGAGTACGGGCCAGTGCTTCCGAAGCCGCTCCAGCCCCGCCAGGTCGGCGCGCCGACCGAGTAGGACGTCCCAGTGGTGGTGATCCTGCGGGTGAAGAAGGCGCCCATGAAACTGCCGTCGGCCTCGTCCGTGGCCAGGTTGCCGTTCTGCAGCGACAGCCGGTCGATCTTCGCGGCCATCGGAGGGACGGCGGTCACCTCCGTCAGCGTCGGCGCGTCCGCCCCCGTGTCGGAGACCTTTCGTACCGCCCAGTGCCCGGAGTCGGCGCCGCCCGCGATCAGGAGACCGCCGTCCGGCGTCGGGGTGAGCGAGGTGTTCGCGTGCCGGAGCAGGGTGATCGGGTCGCCGCCCGCGAGGGGGACGGCCATGAGCCGCTCGCCGGACAGGTCGGCCGAGTTGCTCGGGTCCGACGGCACGGAACGGGCGACCACCAGCCAGCGGCCGGCGATGCCCAGATAAGGCGTGCCCTCGGTACCGGGCACCGTCACCGTCGTCTCCGTGGCGGACAGATCGGCGCGGTCCAGGACGTGGGCGGTGGTGCCGGAGGCGTACCAGACCAGCCGGTCGGCGCTCAGCGCGACGGCCGTCGGCGCGGCGGACACGGTCACGTCGCCGACGAGCTTCGCGGCGGCCAGGTCGACCAGCGCCAGGTGCTGCTTGCCGCCGAGCGCGTAGCTGACGACGGCGGTGTCGCTTTCGCCGCCCAGGGTGGTGAAGTTGGTGGTGATGCCGGTCGGCCAGCCGTCGATCGTCGTGCCCTCGGCGGGCGCGCCGTCGCCGTACAGCCACAACACCCGGTTGCCGTCGGTGTCCCGAGCCTGCGTCAGCACATGTCCGCCGTACGTGGCCCAGTACTGGCCGTGGGTGAGGGCGACGTCCGTGGCCGTACCGGCGGCCATGTCCCGCAGGACGACCTTCTCGGTCGGCGAGACGACGTCGGTCACGGTGTCGGACGACGAGCCGAGGTACGCGGCGAGGTCCAGCCGAAAGAGGGTGCCCAACTCGGTGGTCGTACCGGTGTCGTACGACGTCCAGAGGTAGCCCGACCGGCCCTCCTGGGCGTGGAGATAGCCGCTCGGACCGGCGGAGTACAGATGGTCCCCGCGCGGGACGTACCGGTCCGACTGGAAGACCGTGTCCGCGGCGACGGCTGCTGCGGCGGCGGTCTCCGCACCGGCCGGGACGGAGAGCGGGCCGGGACCTGCGGTCACGGCGAGAACGGCGAAGGTGGCTATGACGCCACGCGCGGCGGTACGACGACGGGCCAACTCGGGTCTCCTGGACAGCGGCTGGACGGAAAAGAGATGGTCCAGCCCCCCGGCTGTCCCCCCATGACAAGTGCACTACAAGAGCACAACAAGCGCCACGAGATTAACAGCGGCCCCACAATCACCAGGTCAGGTGCTGGTCAAACATTCACCTTGGCGGTTCCCTCCACGGTCCGGGCGAGGATGCCCAGCGTCGCCCGCAGCGCCGACTTCTGGAGGATCGGGAACACCCCGGCGGCCCGGTACCGCTCGTGGATGCGGCTCCAGTCGTAGTACGAGGTCACCTCGGTGCCGTTCGCGACGGGGCGGAGCCGGTAGCCGAAGTGGTGGTTGACGGAGGGCCGGAAGTCGGGGGACGTCGGGGTCCACTCGATGAGCGTGTCCTGCTCGAACCGGGTGATCTCCACGGTGACGTCGTACCGGCCCATCGGCAGGTCGCCCAGCGCCTCGCGGTCCATGTGCACGACGAACGAGTCCCCGGCCGCGCGCACCGCCTCGCCGTCGGCGGCCTGGAGCATGCCCGAACTGTCGATCGCCACATGCCCGTCGGGGTCGCAGAGGAGGCCGAATATCCGGGCCGGCGTCGCCGCTATCTCACGGGACACCTCGAACCGCTCCACCTGTTCCACGTGCTCTGCCACTTGCTCCACGTCCTCCGCCGCCATGACTCTCCCTCTCACCCGCGCCGACCGGCCGGAAGTCTAACTACCGGCCCCGGCTGTACCGGGCGGCGACCAGGGCGATGTCGTCCTCCGGGTCGTCGGGGGCGACCCGGTCGAGGACGAGGTCGAGGAGGTCCTCGGGGGCCGGGCAGCCACGGATGCGGGTGAGGCGGCGCAGGGAGGCGTCGATGTCCTCGTGGCGGCGTTCGATCAGGCCGTCGGTGTAGAGGAGGAGGGTGTGGCCCGGTTCGCAGGGGGCCGTGAAGGAGACGTACCGGCTGTGGCCGGTGCCCAGAGGCGGGCCGGGCGGGACGGGGACGAGGGTGGCCCGGCCGTCGGGGCGGAAGACGACGGGCGGTAGGTGTCCGGCGCTGGCGTAGGTGCAGATGCCCCGGCCGGGGTCGGCGATGGCGATCACGCAGGTCGCGGGACGGTCGGCGGCGGTGGTGTGCAGCAGGTGGTCCAGTTCGAGCAGGATGCGGTCGGGGCCGGGTTCGCGGGCGGCGACCACGCGCAGCATGGCCTGGTAGCGGCTCATCGCGACGGCGGCCTCCAGACCGTGGCCCATCACGTCGCCCAGGGCGAGCAGGGTGCGTCCGTCGTCGAGGGCGACCGTCTCGTACCAGTCCCCGCCGACCAGGACACCCCGCCCGGCGGGCCGGTAGCGGTAGGCGACGTCGACGTCCGGGTGCGGCCGGCCCGGCTCGGCCAGCAGGGCGCGCTGGAGCTGGACGACGGCGTTGTGCTCGGTGGTGTAGCGGCGGGCGTTGTCGAGGCTGATGGCGGCCCGGCCGGCCAGGTCCTGGGCGATCACGGCGTCGGTCTCGCCGAACAGGGGCGAGTCGCCCGCCCGGACCATGGTGACGGTGCCCACCTGCTGGCCGCGCGCGGTCAGCGGCACGATCAGGGCGGAGTGGATACCGGCGGCCAGATAGGCGCCGACGTTCCCGGTGTGGGGCGCCGAGCGGCTCATCTCCCGCTCGTCCATCAGGTTGTCGATCACCGGACGTCCGGTCTCCAGACAGCGGACCAGGGACGAGCCGGGCCGGTGGTCGACGTACTCGCCGGGCCGGCCCAGTGGCCGCATCACCGTCTCCAGCTCGGGCACCGCCGCCAGCGCCGCCCGGCGCAGCCGCAGCGAGCCGTCGCGGGGCGCCCTGCTGGTGCCGTGCTCGGGGAGGACCTTCACGGTGGCGGCGTCGGCGAGCTTCGCCACCAGGAACTCGGCCAGCTCCTGGCAGGTGGTGTCCATGTCCAGGGTGGTGCCGACCCGGGTGGCGGCCTCGTCGAGCAGCGCGAGGCGCTCACGGGCCCGCTCCAGCTCCCGCTGCTCCTGCCGGGCGGCCGAGATCTCCAGCACGATGCCGACGATCCCCAGGGTCCGGCCGTTCTCCCGCAGCCGGTGGTAGGCGCCGTGCCAGTAGCGGCGTTCCAGCGGGGAGTCGGCCTGGGTGTGCCCGCTGGAGATCGTCTCGCGCGGGATGCCGTCCGCGATCACGGCCCGCAGCACGTCCTCGCGGGCCTCGACCCCCGGGACGACCTCGGCGACGGTACGCCCGATGTGCTCTGCGGCCGGTACGCCGTTCATGCCGGCCAGGGCGGCGTTGACGTACCGGAAGCGCAGCCGGGTGTCGAGGACGGCGATGGCGGCGGGTGTCCCGTCGAGGAGCTGCCCCAGCAGCTCACGCACCTGGGCCGGCCAGGTGTCCGGGAAGCCCGGACCGCCCTCCGGCGGCCCCACGGCCTCGCCCTCGCTCCCACGCTCGCCCGCGCCCTCGTCGCCGGCCCACTGACGGCCCACCACAGCATCCGACCACGGCCGGCGGACGAGCGCACGCGGGGATGGGGACACGGCGGACGGAATCAGTGCTGCGAAAGGCCCCCGGGACGACCACTGGAAAGGAAGTGATCGTCCCGGGGGCCTTCATCGTGCCGCCGTCGGCGGTCAGCGCCACTCGGTCGGGATGTGGGTCACCTGGTCCAGGAGGTCCCATTCCTTCGGGCGGAGACTCGGTGAGCTCCACGGGGCGCCCTGGCCCAGCCAGTAACCGCGGTAGTTGCGGATTCCCATGACGTCGACATCGCCCACGCTGGGCTCGTTGCCGCAGCACGGGCAGATGGCGCCCTCGTTGGGCCAGCCCTGTTCCCAGAAGGGCTCCTCACCGTCGTCGTATCCGCAGATACGGCAGACGGTCTCCCACTCGGGGCCCGGCGGACTCCCAGGTTCGGACGGCATGCGGTACGGCTCCTTGCGTCGAGGGGGTGTCGAGGGGGTTCAGCCCGAGGGTGTCAGCGTTCCGTGCCCTGGGCCCGGATGTAGGACTCGAGGTCGGGGAAGTTCGGGGGGAATCCCCGGGGGTTGGAGGGACTCTGCGGTGCCGGCCGGTTCATCGACATGGGCAGGTTGTCCGGGTTGTACACCGCGAGAGTGTTGTCGTTCTTGTTGTAGATCACATAGCCACCGTTCGGCCGGTCGAAGATGCGGTAACCGGCCGGCGGAGGTGTCTTGTTCATGGCGCGCATGGCGTGCGCCTTCTCGACGTACTGCCGTGCCGAACTCAGCTCGGGGAACTCCGCCTTGTGGTCGTTCCAGTGCTTCGCGGCGTTCCGCGCGGGCGTCTTCACATGGGGAGCGTTCGCGGCACCCTTGGGGATCGCCCAGATGTGCGGCAGCTGGCCGGCCGCCCGCTGCGACTTGGCGAACGCCTCGAACGCCTTCAGCCCGTTCTTGCTCCACTTGCCGCCCGTCGCGCCCCACCCGACGATCGGGATGGCGGAGGCGCAGGACAGGCTGGAGTTGAGGGCGTCGCCCTCGGCTCCGTACCAGCCGCAGTTGAGCAGGTCGAAGGCCTCACCGAAGCCCGGGACCAGACCGGCCGCGTCCAGGACGAGATGGCCGCCGCCCTTGACGTAGCCCCACCAGTCGGTGTCCTCCTCGGCCGCCATGTCCGCGAAGGCGTCCTCCAGTTCCTGGAGTGTGGCCACGTCCTCGCGGTACTCCGCGTCCTTGCGCGCGGCCTCGGCCTCCTCCCAGACCTTGATCGCCGTGATGAGGAGCGCCTCGTCGGAGGCCTTCTGCGCCTCCTCCATGCTCTTGCCCGCGGCCAGCTCCGAGGCACGGGCCTCGTTCGCGGCCTGCCAGGCGGCGCCCGCGGAACCCTGCGCCGCTGTGGCGGACGCGTCCGCCTGCGCCGCGGAGTTGGTCGCCCGGCGGGCCGCCGCGTGGGCGTCGGCCTCCGCCGCGCGGGCCTTCCGGGCGGAGGCCGCGGCCTCGGCTGCGGACTTCTCGGCGGCTGTCGCCGAGACGCGGGCCTCCTCGGCGAACGTGTCGGCCTTCTTGGAGGAGTCCAGCGCCTCCTGCGCGTACCTCGCGGCGTCCTCCGCCGCCTTACGGGCCGTCGCGGCGACCTGCTGGGCCAGGGCGGCGTTCTGCTGGGCCGTCGCCGCGACCCGGGCCGCGCCGGCGATCAGTCCCTGGACCCGGGACACATGGGTGGCGGTGAGCAGATCCTGGCGGAGCGCCGTGAACTGCCCGGCCTCGATGAAGGCGTGCAGCACCTCGGGCGGCCCGGCCAGGGCGGCCGTCGCGGCGGCCGAGACCTCGGCGGTGCCGGTCGACACCAGCTGGGTCGCGCGGACCCGCTCGTCCTCGGTGCGCTTCGTGTAGTAGCCGGTGGTGAGGAACTCGCGCATCCGGGGGACCGACCCCGAGTCGAGGACCTCCTGCACGGCGGCCTTCACCCCGCCCCCGGACTCGTTCAGCAGCCTGGTCAGCTCGACGCGGTAGTCGTTCGCGGCGGCCGTGTGCTGTCCGGTGGCCAGGAAGGAGCGGACCGTCGTGGCGTTGCCGTCGAGCGCGGTCTCCGCGGCCGTCCGTACGGCGGCCGAGTCGGCCTCGGAGGCCAGCTGGTCGACCCGCCCGATCTCGTCCTGCTCGGCGGCGCGTTCCAGGCCGGTCCGCAGATAGTCGACGACCTGCTGGTCCGTGCCGGCCAGCGCGACCTCGGCGGCCGTGACGCTCCACGGGCCGCGCGTCGCGGCGATGTGCAGCGCGGCCTCCCGGCCCTCGTCGGCGACCACGGCGACGTCGACGTCCGGCGCGTCGGCCCGTGCGACCAGCGCCGCGGCCTCCTCGTCCTTCCGCTTCGCCTCCGCGACGGCCGCACTCATGCGCGCGGCGCGTTCGTCGGTCAGCCGCTTGAGGTACTCGGCGCGGGCCACCGACTCGGCGGTGCGGGCCGCGAGTTCCTCCCGCTCGACCTCGCGCGCGAGGGCGAAGGTCGTACGGGCCTTGTCGACCGCGGTGGTCGCGACGTTCGCGGCCTCCGTGGCGGCGTTCGCGTGCTTGGTCGCCTCGGCGGCTGCCGTGGCCGCGTCGTGCGCGGCGTCCGCGGCGGCGTCGGCCGCCGCCGCGGCCTTCTCAGCGTGCTCGGCCGCCGAGTTCGCGGCGTCACGCGCCTCGTAGGCGGCGGCTGCCGACTTCCGCGCGAGGGCCTCGGCGGCGTTCGCGAAGCGCGTCGCGTCGGCGGCGTGCCGACGGGCGTCGGCCGCGGCCTCCCGGGCCCGCTGGGCCTGGGCGCCGGACACACCGGCCTGGCCGCTCGCCTGCTCGGCCGCCGTCGCGGCGGCATCGGCGTTGGCACCGGCACTGATGGCGGCCTTCGCAGCGTTGCCCGCCTCGGTGGCGGCCGTACCCGCGAACTGGGCGGCCTGGGCCGCCTTCTTGGCGCCCTTCGCCGCGTCCCGGGCCTGGACGGCGGCCTTGCGCGCGGCCTCGGCCTTCGTCGCGTCGGTCGCCGCGTCGGCGGCGGCGCTACGGGCACGGGAGGCGGCCTGGGCTGCCGCGGCGGCGGCCGAGGCGGCCTGGGCGGCGGCGTTGGCCGCGATCCGGGCCGAGGTGTTGGCGGCCCGCGCCGAGGCGATGGCCTGCTCGGCGGCGCGTGCCGCACCCCGGGCGGCGTCGGCGGCGCGTCCGGCCGCGTTGGACGCCTTGCTCGCGTCGTTCCCGGCGGCCGTGGCCTCCTGCGCCGCCTTCTGCGCGGCGGCCTTGGCGAGCTTCGTCGCCGCGATCGCGCGGTCCGACGCCTCCTTGGCGGCCGTCGTCTCGATCGACGCCTGCCGGCCCGCCTCGGTGGCCTGCGCGGCCAGCTCGGCGATGGTCGCCTGCTCCTGGTCACGGGCGCGCGCGATGTACTGACCGACGGTCAGGAACTCTCGTACGTCGTCCATCGTGCCGTCGAGCGCGGCGGCGGCGGCCTCCTTCGTGACGGTGCCGCCGGTGCTCAGGATCTGGACGACCAGGAAACGGTCGTCGCTGTCCTGGGCGGTGTACTGGCCGGTGGTGAGGAAGGCGCGGACGTCCTCGGCGCTGCCGCCCAGCGCCGCGTTGCCCTTCGACTTGACCTCACGGCCGCCGACCGCGATCAGCTGCGACACCTGGACCCGCTGGTCCTCCTCCAGCGGTGCCTTCCAGCCGTCCTTGAGGAAGGCGGTCAGCTGCTCCTGCGTCCCGTCGATCGCCGTCTCGGCCGCCGCGCGCACCGCGCGCCCGCCCCCGGCGAAGATCTGCACCGTCTGGACGCGGTCGTCACTGAGCTGCGCGATCACCTGCTCCTGGCCGAGGAACTCGGCGACGTCCGCGTCGGTGCCCGTGAGGGCGGCCTCGGCGGCGGCCTTCACGCCCGGGCCGCCGTTCTTCCACAGGGCGAGAACCTGGCCGCGCTCGGTGGCCGGGATGTGTTCGAGGCCGGTCGGCTCCGGCTCGTTGGGGTCGTCGACGGCGGTAGCGGGTGCGGCGGAAAGAAGCCCCGCCAACAGGGCCGGCAGCAGGGTGAGGCTCAGGGTCCGCGTGACCCGTATCGCCATTCCCCGCCGCGGAATTCTCTGTTGCTTTCTTCGTTGCGTCACTCGCGTGAGCTTACGCTTTCCGCATCCTATGCAAACACTTTGCTTCCGACCAGCACTTTATAGGCGCATTCTGCTTTACCTATTCTTTACTTGTCCACGTACAACCATCCTGGAACGTGACCCAGGTCATGCTGCGACGGAGCCGGATAATTGGGGTTTATGGTCGCGTTCGAGAAATTCTCCGACAGGCGGACAAGGGGGCCCATTTCATGCCGGGAGTGGGGGTGAACGTCGAATTCCGGTTGGGATCGTCCTATCGCAGTGCGCGAATGGTGAACGTGTCGTCGAGCGTGCCCGCGAACAGGTCGGCGAGGCGTCCCTCGATCACGTACGTGCCGTGCGCGGTGGCCACGGCGGTGGTCGGGTTGGGGTCGGGCCAGGGGGCGGAGCGGGCAACCGTGCGCGCCGACGCCCAGCCGTCCTCGGAGCGCAGGATCGCGACGCCGGGAGTGGCGGCGGAGGCCAGCCGGTTGACGACGACCGCGAGGGTGCCGTCCGGCCGGAGCGCCAGCCCGTCACCGCCCACCACGGGCTCGTCCAGCCGTACTTCGGAGATCCGGCCGGGCGCGTGCACCGGTACGCGCAGCAACGAGCCCGTGTCGTAGCGCACCACCAGCAGGAAGCCGCCGGGGTGCCACACGACACCGTTCGGCCCCACGCCGTCGCGGCCCAGCAGATCCGGACGGCTCAGCAGCAGCGTCGCCCGCCCGGCGGCCGGGTCGACCCGGAGGATCTCGCCGCTGACGATGTCGGTGACGTAGGCATTGCCCGAGGCGTCGAGGGCGAAGTCGTTCGCGCCGTGGACACCGACGGTGCTCCCGGGTACGGCGGACAGGTCGACCCGGTGGAGCACCGCACCGGTGGCCAGGTCGAAGACGCCGAGCCCGGACTGCCGGTACATCGTCGCCGCGCTCGACCTGGCGCCCACTCCGGGGTCCTGATAGGTGGCGAGGACCCGGCCGCGCGCGGGGTCGACGTGCACGGCGAGCGTGGACACCATCACGCCGTCGTCGACGAGCGTCCGCACCGTGCCGTCCCGCCGTACGACCGAAACCGTGCCGTGCCTGACCGACCCGACCAGGAACGCCCCTCGGCCGGAGTCCCAGGTGACTCCCTCGGGATGAAGCGCGGGGGCGACCCCGTGCACGACCGACGGACGGGCGGAGGCACTGGCCGGGGCCGCTGCCACGCCCAGCGCACCGAGGCCGGTCGCCAGCAGGGCGGTACGGCGGGAGAAGACGATGGTCACGGCGACGGACTCCCCAGCTGCTCGTGTGATCGCGTACGGACAAGTATGCAGAGGGGTCGCCCGCCTGTCCGACCTCCCGGACAAATGACCGAAGGTCTGTACCCACTGAGGACCTCGGACCCACTGAGGACTGCGGACTCGCTGAGGATCTGGGACTCGCTGACCGCCCGTGCCGCACGCCCGCCCGCTCGCCACGTCACCTACGAAAGTCACTGCCGGGTTGCCGGATCATGGTGATAGACAGCCGGAGTGGAAAAGACTCTGGACTTCCCCGATCTGCTGCGGCTGATCGACGAACGGTCGACCGCCTTCCGTACCGCGATAGCCTCCGCGCCCAGCCTGGACGTGTAGGTGCCGACCTGCCCCGAGTGGACGCTGCTCGATCCGGTGCATCACCTGGGCGAGGGGCGCCACTCCTGGGCGGCCACCGTCGCCGCAGGGCCCGCCGCGACGGCCAAGTCCGCGGCGGAGGACGCCCCGGCCGCGCCTCAGGAGCGCGAGGCCCTGCTGGCCTGGCTGGCCGAGTCGACGCGGGAACTGGTGGACGCCCTGCGGGAGGCCGGCCCGGATCGCGGTTGCTGGACGTGGTGGGGCGCGTCGCAGTCGCCGCGGACCTGCGGTGCCGTCGCCCGGCACCAGCTCCAGCAGTTCGCGGTGCACACCTACGACGCCCAGGTCACCGTGGGTTCGCCGCAGCCGCTGCCGGCCGAGGTGGCACTCGACGGTGTCGAGGAGTTCCTGTCCACCTGCGTCGCCACGACGAGCGCCTGGCCGCACAAGCCCACGGCCTTCGACTTCCACGCGACCGAGGGCCGCTCCTGGCGCCTCACGCTCGACGGCACCGGCGCACGCGTCACCCGTCTCCCTGCCGTCGCCCCGGACGCGCCCGGCGTCTCCGTCCGCGGCACGGGCCGGTGAGCTGGTCCTCTTCGTGTACGACCGCATCCCGGGGGACACCTTGCGGGTCGACGGAGACGCGGCCCTGTTCGACCGGCTCCGCGAGTGGGAGCCGGAGGAGTAGGCCGCGAATCAGCCCTGAGTGGCCCGACCGAACCCCTCGGACTTGGCACCGCCGAGGAAGCCGTGCCAGCTGCCGGGGCTGAAGGTGAGCATCGGTTGGGCCGGGTCCTTGCTGTCGCGCACGGCTCGGGCGCCGGTGGCGGTGTCGGCGACCTCTACGCAGTTGTTCTCCTGTCCGGAGTACGACGACTTCCGGAAGGGGCCGATCGGTTCGGTCACTTTGTGTCTTCCTCGGTGGTCCGCAGTACGCGCCGGATGAGTCGCGCGGTCGCGTCCGGCGCCAGTGCTGCCGATCGTAGTAGGTCGAACGCATTGGCGTAAGCGGCAAGGTCCTCGGCGCTCTCCAGGACCGACGTGCCCCTCAGGTTGTCCAACGTCACCGCTTCGACGGTCGGTTCGGAATCGAAACTGAAGGAGGAGAAGGCGGAGGTCGATCCTGCCAACACCCCTGCGGTGAGCGGCAGTACCTGCACTGTCACGTTCTGCCTCTTGCTCACCTCAAGGAGCGAGGCCAGCTGTTCCCGGTGGACCGCGACATTCACCAAGGGCTGAGTGATGACGGATTCCCAGAGGATGGCGGTGTACGTTGCTCCGCCCTCACCGATCTTCGCCTGACGCCCCTCCCGGGCCTTCACCAAGTGGATGACCCGGTCGGGAGCAACGTAGTTGGGCCCCATGGTGATGACGGCTTCCGCGTAAGCGGGAGTTTGCAGGAGGCCGGGGAACAGCACCGGCTGCCACTCCCGGATGTAGGTCGCGTCGTCCTCCAGCGCGATGTGGTCGAGGTAGTCCGGCCGTAGGTGCGCGGAGTGCTCTAGCCACCAGCCACGGTGACCGCTGTTCTTCGCGAGCCACACAAGGTGCTCGCGTTCCTTCTCGTCGGCGACGCCGTACCTGTCGAGGAGCAGGAGGACTTCCGCCGGCTTCGCCGTGGTGATGCCGTCCTCCATGCGGCTGATCTTGGATCGCGATCCGTAGATGAAGGCAGCCGCCTGCGCCTGATCGAAACCGGCGTTCACCCTGTGCTGCTGCATCTTGCGGCCGAACCGCCTGCTGCGCACCGTCGGCTTCCCACCTGCGGGCATGTCGCCGCCTCCATCTCCTGGTCGTACGGGCTGCCAAGTCTGCTCGCTCTGCGGGCACTTGTAGGCCAGCTTCACTCGATAGTGGCATCTTATGCACGTGTGCATCAGATTCGATTGCGTGAGTTGAGATGCGAGACCTAGCCTCGGTGCACGTGCACCGCCGCACGGCGTGCATGTGACCGAGCGTCAGGGGGTACTCCGCCATGCCCGAACCCACCACCTTCCGCATCCCCAAGCACCCCAGAAACGTCCCCGAAGCCCGAGCCCAGGTCCGCAAGGCCCTCGCCGACTGGGGCCTGCCCCCTGAACTCGCCGCCGACGTCGCCCTCGTGGCCACGGAGTTCGTCACCAACTCCGTACGGCACTGCGAGGTGACCTTCTCCCTGGTCGAGGTCACCCTGTCCCTCCAGGGCACCCAACTCCTCCTGGAGGTCTCCGACCCCGACAAGGAGAAGACCCCTGCACCCCGCACCGCCGGTCAACAGGACGAGGACGGACGCGGGTTGGCAGTCATCGCAGCCCTGGCCGGCCAATGGGGATACGACCTGCGCCGGTACACCAAGTGCGCCTGGGCCACCTTCCCCCTGCCGGAAGTCGCCCCCGCATGCTCCGGCTGACGGCCCGACTGCTCACCAGCCTGGCCGCGTTACTCCGCCCCCACCCATCAGCCCCCACACCCACACTCACCCAGCCCCCACGCACCCCGGACCCGTACGTCTGGACCCTCCCCAACCCCCACCACGCCCGCTGGCGCCGCTGGCACCGCCGCACGCAGCACACCCCACCCCAGGACCGAACCTCCCCACTCCTCCCCGAAGAACCCTGCTGGCAGCAACCCGCACACCCCCCGCCCCGCCGCCCCCTGAACCGGACACCGCACGACGACCCCGTACGCCTCTACGTGCTCCAGGCCCTGGGCGAGGAGTGGTGAACTCCGGGGATCTAGGCTGCGGTCAGGGGCGATTGGAGTGCCGGAATGGGTTTTGAGGGACAGGTCTGGCGCCTGGAGCGGGACCAGCAGCTCCTCGGCGAGATCCTGATCGACGACGCCGACTTCCCCTGGCTCAGTGGCCGCTTCGCCCCCGAGCCGGCGTTCGCCGAGGTCGAGCCCTGGTTCGTCGAGCTGCTCGCGCTGGTCGAGACGGAGGAGCACGAGCGGTTCGACGGCGCGTACGATCGGATCGCCCGGGCCCTGACTCTGGTGTCGCCGTCGGGCCCCGTCGCGGAATTCCTCCTGCATGTCCAGGGCGATCAGGCCTGGTTCCGCTGGAGCGATGAACCCTTCGACGAGCAAGGCGAACCGTAGGGCGCCAGTCGCCCGCACGTCCCCCCGACGGCGACAGCAACAGGAACAGAACCTTCCGTATCCCGTCGAAAACCGATCCCTTTCGCTCTACAACCCTTGATCTGACCCAGAAGTCTCTTTGCGTGAACCATGAGGTTCTACGGTGTTCGCGGGTTTGCCGTGACTGTCGAGGGGCAAGCGCTCGCCGTTCCGCTGTCGGCCGCTGTCGCCGTTCCAGGGGCGCAGACGGTCGGTGCGGGCGAGCTTTCCGATGGGGGTTGCACAGGTGTCGATGCAGGGTGCGGACAGCGGTCCGCCTATGCGGGGGCGGATCTCGGACGGGATGCAGAAGACGATCCCGTCACCACGCCAGCCTCTCCCGCCCGTCGCGACCGAGCACGCGACCGACCACTCGTCGGCGCCCGCGCCGGGGCATACCGGTGCGACGACGCGTAACCCCACCCGGTCCACGGCGAAGCACGCCGCCATCCAGGGCCGCGGAGACCGCCGCCTCTACGCCCTCGACGGGCTCCGCCTGCTCGCGGCCATCGTGGTCGCCATGCACCACTACATCGGAACCTGGCGGGTCGACCAGCCCGGCAACCTCATCTGGGGCCGGCCGGTGTCCGACATCATGCCGAACTGGTTCCGGATCTCCGCCTACGGCTGGATCGGCGTCGAGATCTTCTTCGTGATCAGCGGCTTCGTTATCTGTATGTCGTGCTGGGGCCGCACCCCCCGCCAGTTCTTCACCTCCCGCGTGATCCGGCTCTACCCGGCGTACTGGTTCGCCATCGTCTTCACCACCGCCGTCGTGGTGGTTCTGCCCGGTGTGTGGGAGCGGAAGCAGGCGCGCGAGATCCTGCTCAACTTCACGATGCTCCAGTCGGGTTCGGGCGTCGGGAACGTCGACCTCGTGTACTGGACCCTCTGGTCGGAGCTGCGCTTCTACCTCCTCTTCATGGCCGTCGTCGTGACCGGACTGACGTACCGCAAGGTCGTGGTGTTCTGCTGCCTCTGGGGCGCCGCCGCGATGATCGCCCCGGCCGCCGGCTTCCAGGTCCTGAACCTGATCGTCAACCCCGAGGGCGCCTGGTACTTCATCGCCGGCCTGGCCCTCTACCTCATGCACCGCTTCGGCCAGGACCTGCTCCTCTGGGGCATCGTCGGCATGGCCTGGCTGATGGGACAGCTGGAACTCGGGCACCGCATCGACACCGTCGAGAAGGTCTCCAGCTGGCGCGGCAGCGTGCTCATCTTCACCGTGTTCCTGCTGTTCATGGTCGCCGTCGCGCTCGGCTACACCGACCGCATCCGCTGGAAGTGGCTGGTCACGGCCGGTGCGCTGACGTACCCGTTCTATCTCGTGCACTACCTCGCCGGTACGGCGGTCATCAGCCGCCTGCGCGACACCATGGACCCCCGGCTCGTGGTCGTCTCCGTGATCACCGGCTTCCTCGTACTGAGCTGGCTGATCCACAAGTTCGTGGAAGCACCCCTGGCGCGGATGCTGAAACGGGGCCTGGACACGTCGTTCGCGCGACTGCGCAACGCCTCGTCCATGTCCTGACCGGCCGAACCGGCTGAACTGGCCGAACCGGCCGACCGCGCCCCCACCGCCGAAACCCCGGGTCACCCTCCTGGCCCGGGGTTTCTCGGCGTTCGCCGCCAGGCCAACCAGCGTGTGCTGCACGGGCGTTGACCCGCCTCGGGCGCACCAGCAGAATGAGCCCGCGCGTTCGTGAGAGCGCTCTCAGGCCACCAGAGGAGACCCATGGACGCCAGGTCCGACGGAGCAGGCACACGACGCCCCGCCCTCAGCCGCCGTATGCTCCTCGGGGCCGCGGCCCTCACCGTGGCGGCCTCCGGAACCGCCCACGCGGCCGTCAACCCGCCCTCCGTCAAAGGGACTTCGCCCGACACTGGGACGTCGGGATCCACCGGAACCTCCTCCGCCCAGCGCCGGGCCCACACCTTCCTCGCCGCCGCGATGGACGCCTACCCCGACCACGGCACCCTCCGGCTCACCCAGAGCTACACGGACCAGGCGGGCCTGTTCAGCACGGCGTTCACCTACGACAACGCCCTCGCGATCCTCGCCCACCTCGCTGTACGCACCGAGGCGGGCCGGGCCCGGGCCGTCGCCCTCGGGGACGCCCTGCTCTACGCGCAGGCCCACGACCCGGCGTACGACGACGGCAGACTCCGCCAGGCCTACAACGTCGGCCCGTACGTCTTCTTCGACGGCGTCACCCAGCCCGACGGCTTCGTACGCGCCGACGGCACCGCCAACGTCGGCACCCAGTTCGGGTTCACCGGCACCGCCGTGGGCGACATGGCCTGGGCCGGTATCGCGCTGAGCGCCCTCGCCCGCCGGACCGGCCGGCGCCGCTTCCTCGACGGCGCCGTACGGATCGGCACCTGGATCGAGGCGAACGCCCGCACCGAACAGCCCCTCGGCGGCTACAAGTTCGGCGTCGACGGCGCCAACGCGAAGCTCCCCTTCAGCTCGACCGAGCACAACACCGACCTGGTCTGCCTCTTCGGACGACTCGCCCTGCTCACCGGCGACCCGGTGTGGCGCCAACGGCGGGCGAGAGCAAGGGCGTTCGTAGAGAAGATGTGGGAGCCGGACGGAACAACGGCCGGGGTGTCAGGCGGCTTCTTCTACACGGGCACCAACGACGGCGTGACCGTCAACAGGTCCCCGATCCCCGAGGACACCCAGACCTGGACCCACCTCGCCCTCAACTCCCGTGCACAGCACAGCCGTTACTCCCGCTCATTGGACTGGGCCGCCACCGAACTCGCCGTCCTGGACCGCTCCGACCGCACCAACAGCACAGTCCCCGCAGGCCAGTCGTACGAGGGAGTCACCTTCAGCTCCGCGAGCCTGCTGGCGAACGAGGACGCGCCCATCGCCGAGTTCCAGCCCAAGCCGGACCGCAACGGCGTCTGGTTCGAAGGGACCGCGCACCTTGCCCTCGCCCTCCGCGACCGCGCCGGCCACGGCGACGAGGCACGCGCCCACCGGCTGATCGCCTCGGTCGAACGGGCCCAGGAACTCCTCGGCACCGCCCAGACCGTCGGCAGCCGCGCCCTGCCCGAACGCGCCGGTGTCGTCTCGGCGACCAGCCCCCTCGACACCGGCTTCGGCTTCGGCTACTACCCGTACCGCCACACGGGCGCCACCGCCTGGTACCTGCTGGCGGCCACCCGCACGAACCCCCTGCGGGTGTGACTCCCACTCCACCGCGGGCTGCGCGAGGGCCGCCCCACCACGGTCGACCGTCCCCTGCCGACGCCGGTGGACCCGGCCGGGGTGGGCCACATGGACCCGGGCAACGTTCTGCTCGCCGCCCCCACCCGGACCGGCGAGAACCGCTGGGCGAACAGATGGGAACTCCGGGTCGACACCGGCCACCCCATCCTCTTCGACCACCTCGTCGACCACGTCCCCGGCATGCTGTTGATCGAGGCCGCCAGGCAAGCGGCCCGAGCCGCGACCGGCCGCCCCGACGCGCTCCTCCTCGGCCTCGACGGCAGCTTCGCCCGGTACGCCGAACTCGACGCCCCCTGCTGGATCGAGGCCCGCGTCGCCCGCCCCGACTCCTTCGGTCCGGGCCCGGTCCAGGACCTCCGCGTCCATGTTCACGCCACGCAGCAGGGTCGGCGTGTCTTCGCCGCCGACCTGGTCCTGCGCGACCCGGCCGCTGACGAGGCCCGCCCCGCGGAACGCCGATTTCCGGCCCCGCTCGGCGACACGTGAATAGCGCGCGGGTTTCGTGGAACCTCTCTTCCGAAAGGCCGTTGCATGATGAACATGTTCATGGCGTTCGGGTCGCGTCGTTGCGAGCAACCCGGGTCGTGGCACGGTAATTGGGGGGATCTGTTGCGGAGTGCGGCCCGTACTTTCGAGGCGATTCGCCAGGAGATGTTGGGTTATGGCGCTGGTGACATCGATACATGGCGCGGCTTTTCCTGGCCGGATCTGACCGAATTCAACTGGGCCACCGACTGGTTCGACTCCATCGCGAGAGCGAATCATGATCCCGCTGTCATCTGGAGTGACAGGGACGGCGCGGAGCGGGAGATCACCTTTGACGGGTTGCGGGAGAATTCCGACCGCGCCGCCGGTTGGCTGGTCCGTCAGGGCGTGGGCTATGGCACCCGCGTCCTCATCGCGCTCGACGGCTGCGCCGCGCTCTGGGAGATTCAGCTGGCAGCACTGAAACTGGGAGCCGTCGTGGTGCCCGTCCCGGCGGACACGGGGGGCGGCGAACTACTGGACGTGATGGCCTTCTCCGGGGCCACCGTCCTCGTCGTCGGCGCCGAACTCGCCCAGGAGGTGCGGCCCGCCGCGACCTGGACCGGTATCAGCGTCGGGGGCCGTGTCGCCGGCTGGTCGTCCTACGAGGACTCCTACACGCACGCACCACGGCACCGGACGCACGGCGCGCGCAGTTCCCTCGCCCCCTTCCTCCTCGACCACTCCACGTCGGAGGCGGGCGGTGGCGTGCCGCGCGGCCGGCTGTACTCGCACTACGCCTGCACGGTCGGGCGGTTGACCGACCTGTGCTTCACCGGACTGGGACCGGGCGAACGGTATGTGACCGCGGCGCCCACCGGTTCGGTGGAGCACCTGTGCTTCAGCTTCCTGGGCCCCCTGACGGCCGGCGCGACCACGCTCCTGCTGAACGGCCCCGACGCCCGCTCCGTTGCCGCGGTGCGGAGACGGGCGGCCCGCGAAGGAGCCCAACGCGCCTATGTTCCCGCCGGGTTGCTCGGCGGCCCGCAGTCCTCGGAGGCGTCCGCCGGCTCCGCCGCCCCGCCCTCCGACGTGCGCATCCTCAGCTCGGTGAGCGCTGAGGAGCTGGCCCGCGCCGGCAACGGCTCCGGGGCGGAACTCGTGGCCCCCCTGTCCGCGCCGGCCCGGGACGTCCACTGGGGTGTCCGGCACCGGAACACCTCCATCGGCCTGATGGCGTCCCCCGCGCGGGACACGGTCGGCGGCGAACTGCGCGCGACGGCTCTGCCCGGCCATTCCCTGCGTATCGTCGCGTCCCCGTCCCAGCCGCCCGTACACGGTGGAGCGCCCGCCCACGGCGCGTGGCCCGCGCGGACCGGAGAGGTCTGGATCGACCTGAGCCAGTGGCCCTGGCCGGACGGCGACACCCCGCCTCCCGACCCCCACCCGCTCGCGATACCGGAGCCCGGCACCGGTTCGCTGCGTACGGGGCTGTTCGGGTGCCGACGGTCCGACGGCACCGTGGCGCTCATGTCGGCGCTGTTGTCGGCGTGAACTCCGGCCGGGCCGGGACACCATGGGTGAGGCCCAGGACGTCGCGGTGGATTCGTACCGCCGCCGAGGAGCGGTTGAGGGTGATGTAGTGCAGGCCCGGCGCTCCCTCGGCCAGGAGCCGCCGGGCCATCGCGGTGGCATGCGCGACGCCGACGCGCAGCCCCTCGTCGGGACGGTCGCGGGCCGCCTCCAGGCGCTGGGCCAGATCCTCCGGGAACGTGGCGTCGCTGAGTTCGGCGAACCTGCGGATCTGCCGTGTGTCCGTGGCGGGCATGATCTCCGGAATGATCGGGGTGTCGCAGCCCGCCGCGGCCACCCGGTCGCGAAGTCGCAGGTAGTCCTCCACCCGGAAGAACATCTGAGTGATGGCGTAGTCGGCGCCCGCCCGGCACTTCGCGACGAAGTGCCGGATGTCGCTCCGCCAGTCCGGGGAGCGTGGATGCCGTTCCGGGAAGGCGGCGACACCCACCCCGAAACCGCCCGACTCCTTCAGCAGGGCGACCAGTTCGTGCGCGTACCGCAGCCCCCGCGGGTGGGGCACCCAGAGCCCGCGCGGATCACCGGGCGGGTCGCCGCGCAGTGCCGGCACGTCCCGTACGCCCGCATCGGCGTACTGCCCGATGACCCGGCGCAGTTCCGTCACCGAGTGCCCCACGGCCGTCAGATGTGCCACCGGCCGCAGCGTCGTCTCGCGCACGATCCGCCGCGTCAGCTCCACGGTGCGGTCCCGGGAGGAGCCGCCCGCTCCGTAGGTGACCGAGACGAAGGAGGGCGCGAGCGGTTCGACGCGGCGGACGGTGTCCCAGAAGGCCCGCACACCCGCCTCGGTCCTCGGCGGGAACAGCTCGAAGGAGAAGGACGGCCGGCCCGGGGCCGGCAGGGCCAGCGGAGGGTGCGCCGGAGTGTGGTCCCCGGTCACGACACGTCCGCCAGCAGGGGCTCGACGTCCCGGACCGCGCCTCGGCCGTAGGCATGCTCCAGGCGGGCGACGAGATCGCCCGGCAGCAGCTTGTACTCCTGGGTGCCGACCGACTCCAGGACCACCGTGGCCAGCGCGCAGCCGAGCTGGGCCGCCCGCCGGTACGGCAGCTCCCACGCCACCCCGGCCAGGAACCCGGCCCGGAAGGCGTCGCCGACGCCGGTCGGGTCCGCGACCGTCCTGGGCTCGACCGCGGGGACGTCCAGCGGGGGCGAGTCGGCCGACAGCACGGACACGCCGTCGGCACCGCGTGTCACGATCCAGGTGCCGACCTTGTGCAGCACCTCGGCCGCGCTCCAGCCGGTGCGCCGCTGGAGCAGGGCCGCCTCGTACTCGTTGGTGAACAGCCAGCGGGCGCCGTCCACCAGGTGCCTGGTCTGCTCACCGGTGAGACGGGCGAGCTGCTGGGACGGGTCGGCCGCCACGTCCAGGTCCAGGGCGTGCGCCGTGGCGGTGTGCCGCAGCATCGCCTGGGGATCGTCGGCCCCGACCAGCACGAGGTCCAGGCCGCCGACGGCGCCCCGCACCTCGGCGAGGTCGATGTGCCGGGCCTCGGCCATGGCGCCCGCGTAGAAGGTGGCGATCTGGTTCTGGTCGGCGTCGGTGGTGCACACGAAACGCGCGGTGTGCAGCCTGTCGCTGATCCGTACCGCCGAGGTGTCGACACCGGCCGCCCGCAGACTTCGGCCGAGGTCGGCGAAGTCGGTGCCCGCGGCACCCACCAGGACGGGGCGCAGCCCGAGCCGGGCGAGCCCGAAGGTGATGTTGGCGCCGACGCCGCCGGGCCGGACGTCGAGCCGGTCGGCGAGAAAGGACAGGGACACACGGTCGAGCCGTCCCTCGATGAGCTGCTCGGCGAAGCGGCCGGGGAACACCAGCAGGTGGTCGGTCGCGACAGAACCAGTCACAGCGATGCGCACGGTGTACTCAACTCCTGTCGTCTGCCGTGGAGATCGGGCGGGGGCTGGGACTCAGGCCCCGGCCGCCTCGCGCAGGGCCGTGGCCCGGTCGGTGCGTTCCCAGGTGAACTCGGGCAGTTCGCGGCCGAAGTGACCGTACGCGGCGGTCCGGGCGTAGATCGGGCGGAGCAGGTCGAGGTCGCGGATGATCGCGGCCGGGCGCAGGTCGAAGACCTCGGTGACGGCCCGTTGGATCCGGGGTACCGGCACACACTCGGTGCCGAAGGTCTCGATGAACAGGCCGACCGGCTCGGCCCTGCCGATCGCGTACGCCACCTGGACCTCGCAGCGCGAGGCCAGACCGGCCGCGACGACGTTCTTGGCGACCCAGCGCATCGCGTACGCCGCCGAACGGTCCACCTTGGACGGGTCCTTGCCGGAGAAGGCGCCACCGCCATGGCGGGCCATGCCGCCGTACGTGTCGATGATGATCTTGCGGCCGGTGAGGCCCGCGTCGCCCATCGGGCCGCCGATCTCGAACCGGCCGGTGGGGTTGACCAGGAGTCGGTAGTCCTCGGTCTCCAGTTTGATGCCGTCGTCGAGCAGAGCCTTCAGCTCCGGTTCCACGACGTGCGCCCGGATGTCGGGGGCGAGCAGGGAGCGCAGGTCGATGTCGCCCGCGTGCTGCGAGGACACCACGACCGTGTCGAGGCGCAGTGCGCGGTCGCCGTCGTACTCGATGGTGACCTGCGTCTTGCCGTCGGGGCGCAGGTAGGGGATCGTGCCGTCCTTGCGGACCTCCGACAGACCCCGCGCCAGGCGGTGGGCGAGCCGGATGGGCAGGGGCATCAGTTCGGGGGTCTCGTCGGTGGCGTAGCCGAACATCAGGCCCTGGTCGCCCGCGCCGCCGGTGTCGACGCCCTGTGCGATGTCCGGGGACTGGGCGCCGATGGAGACGGAGACACCGCAGGAGGCGCCGTCGAAGCCCTTGGCGGAGGAGTCGTAGCCGATGTCGAGGATCTTCTCGCGGACCAGCGCCGGGATGTCCGTGTACGCCTCGGTCGTGACCTCGCCGGCCACATGTGCCTGGCCGGTGGTGACGAGGGTCTCGACGGCGACCCGGGACGTGGGGTCCTGGGCCAGTAACGCGTCGAGGACGGTGTCGCTGATCTGGTCGGCGATCTTGTCCGGGTGGCCCTCGGTGACCGACTCGGAGGTGAACAGGCGGCCGGGCATGGCAGAACTCCTTGTCAGCGGGGTGGGTTCGGGCGGGGAGGCGAAGTGGGTCACAGCGCTGTCGGTGCCAGTGAGCGGCAGGCGCACGAGGGGTGCGGAGGCAGGGCGGTGAGGGTGGCGGCGAGGACGTTCCGGAGCCGCTCGATGTTCTGCGTGAAGACGGCCATCACCTCCTCCTGCGTCACCCCCGTGCCCTCCTGGATGCCGGCGTCGAGGTCGGTGACCAGGCACAACGGCACGTAGCACAGGCCGAGTTCGCGGGCCAGCACCACTTCGGGATGGGCCGTCATCCCGACGATCGACCAGCCTTGCGCGGCGTACCACCGGGACTCGGCCCGGGTGGAGAAGCGCGGTCCCTGGACGACGACCTGGGTGCCGCCGTCGACGGCGGGCCAGCCGCCGCGGTCGGCCGCCTTGAGTGCGGTGGTGCGTCCTTCGGGGCAGTAGGGATCGGCGAACGAGGCGTGGGCGACCTCCGGCCCGTCGAAGTAGGTCTGCGCGCGCCCGCTGGTCCGGTCCACCAGTTGGTCGGGGACGACGAGGCTGCCCGGCGGGATCGCGGGGTCGAGGCTTCCCACGGCTCCGGTGCCCACCACCCGGGTGGCACCCAGCTCACGCAACGCCCACAGGTTGGCGCGGTAGTTGACGAGGTGGGGGGCGTGCTGGTGGGCGCGGCCGTGGCGGGGCAGGAAGGCTGTGGGGCGGCCGCCGAGCACGCCCACGGTGATCGGGTCGCTCACCGGGCCGTACGGGGTGTCCGGCTGGACGTCGTGGCCGTCGTCGAGGAGGGAGTAGATCCCGGATCCTCCGATGACGGCGATCTCGGCATGGGGTGTGTTCATGTCATCTCCGGCGGGGGATGCGAAGGAGGGAAAGGGGGATCGCCTCGCGCGGGCAGGGAGTCAGGCGTGTGCCCCCAGTCGCGCCACCGCCTCGGCGATCGTCCGGGGCGACTTGCAGAACGCGAAGCGCACCAGGGAGCCGTAGTGGTCCGGCCGTTCCGCGAAGACCTGCGTGGGAATGGCCACCACCCGGGCACGGCGGGCGAGGGCCCGGCAGTACTCCAGGGCGTCGGGCGTGTCGGTGCCGGCGATGTCGGCCTGGAGGAAGTAGCCGCCCTCGGCGGGCAGGACGGCCGGGCCGGCGGACCGCAGAGAGTCGGCGAGGGAGTCGCGGTTGGCCCGCAGCACCGCACGCAGGTCCGCCGTCCAGGGCTCGTACCGATCGAGCGCGAGCGCCACGGCGTCCTGCAGCGGAGCAGCGGTGGCATAGGTCGTGTACTGCTTCACGGCGCGCACCGCGGTCACCAGGTCCGCCGGGCCACAGGCCCAGCCGACCTTCCAGCCGGTCAGGCTGAAGGACTTCCCGGCGGACGACACCGTCAGTGTGCGGTCGGCCATCCCCTCGAAGGAGGCGAGCGCGTGATGCCGCCGCCCGTCGTGGACGAGGTACTCGTACACCTCGTCCACGACCGCCACGAGATCGTGACGCACACACACCTCGGCGATGTCCGCCAGCTCGTCGGCGGTGAACACCTTGCCGGTCGGATTGTGCGGGGTGTTCAGCAGCAGCACCCGGCAGGCGGGGGTCACCGCCGCCCGCAGCGCGTCGGGGTCGTAGGCGAAACCGTCCGGCCCGTGCCGCAGCGGAACATGTCGGCAGCGGGCGCCGGCGAGCCGGGCGGCGGCCGGGTAGGAGTCGTACGCCGGGTCGAAGACCAGTACCTCGTCGCCCGGCGCGCACAGGCCCAGTACGGCCGCGGTGACCGCCTCGGTGGCGCCGCTGGTGACCACGACGTCGGTCTCGGGGTCGTACGCCGTTCCGTGGCGGCGCAGGCGCTGGCGCGCGACGGCCTCGCGCAGTTTCGGGGTCCCGTTGAGCGGCGGGTACTGGTTGGAGCCGTGGACCAGGGCGTGCTGCGCGGCGGCCAGGACACCGTGCGGGCCGTCGTCCTCGGGGAAGCCCTGACCCAGGTTGACCGCTCCGGTGCGGACGGCCAGCTCGGTCATCTCCGCGAAGACGGAGGTCCCGAGTCCGGCTGCCCGGCTCGTCAGGCGGGAGGCGGATGCCGTGGTCATCGTTCCCGCCCCTCCGCGACGGACACCAGGTCCGGATGGACGGGATGGCCGTGCCCCTCGTCCCGGGCGGCGACCGTCCCGGACGGCTCCCGTGGCCGTCGGACCAGTGCGGTGCGCCAGCCCGCCGAGCGTGCCGCGTCCAGTTCGGCGACGGTGTCGGAGGCGAACAGGACGTCGTCCGGCGGCAGTCGGAGGAGGGCGGCGATGGTCCGGTAGGAGCCGGCCGCTGTCTTCGGGCCGGCACTGACGGTGTCGAAGTACTGGGTGAGCCGCCCCCGCAGATCGCCGTAGCGGGTGTGCTGGAACCACAGCCGCTGAGCCAGGACCGACCCGGAGGAGTAGATGTGGACCCGCACCCCTCGGTCCTGCCAGAGGGCCAGTGCCTCGACGGTGTCCGGGTAGACATGCCCGGTCAGCTCGCCCCGCGCATAACCCTCCGACCAGATCAGCCCCTGCAGCCGCTTCAGCGGCCCGGCCTTGCGGTCCTCGTCCGACCACCGCTCCAGCACCCGCACGGCGGCTTCGTCGCCGGTCACCGCAGTGTCCGGTATGTCGGCGACGTCGGACAGGATCCGTCGTACCTCGGGGGTGTCGCGGTGTGCCGTGACCCAGTCGGCCATCCGCCGACGGGCGTAGGGGAACAGCACGTCGTGGACCTGGGCCGTGGAGCTGGTGGTCCCCTCGATGTCCAGGACGACGGCGCCGGTCACGCCGGGGCCCGCAGGTCGTCGAGGCTCGGGAAACGCGCCGCGATGCTGTCCGGCAGGAAGCGGCCGACCCAGCCGTCCTCCTCCTGGAAGAAGCGGATGGCGGTGAAGTCGGGCCGCTCGCCCATGTCGAACCAGTGGACCGTCCGGCTGGGTACGGACAGCAGGTCTCCGGCCGTGCACACGGTCGCGTACACCCGGTTCCCGACGTGCAGGTAGAAGCAGCCGGAGCCCGCCACGAAGAAGCGCACCTCGTCCTCGTCGTGGAAGTGCTCCTCCAGGAACTTCTCGCGTGCCGCCCGCGCCTGCTCCGGCCAGCCCGGGTCCTCGGGGCGTGGAGTCAGACGCGCCACGTCGACGAGCCTGTAGTCGCCCTCCGCGGTGATGCGGTCGATGTGGCTGCGGTACGCCTCCAGGACGGTGTCGTCGTCGGCGCCGGCCGGCAGCCGACGGGCCGCGTGCCACCGCTCGATCCGCACACCGATCCCCATCAGCTCCGTGCGCACGACGTCCAGATCGGTGGAGCGCAGCAGCACCGTTCCGGGTGCGTCGTCGGGCATGATCTGCAGCAGTGTCATGGTGCAGCCTCCACGGGCTTCCTCGTCGTCCACGGCTCGCGGTCCGTGGTCAGCAGGGTCAGCCGGCTCAGTTCCTCGACGCATTCGAGCCGGTCGCGGGCCTGATCGAGATCACGGCCCCATACGGTCACGCCGTGGCGGTCGATGAGCAGGGCGGGCGGCACCCCGGGGCCCGACTCGGCGAGATACGACCGCACGTCGGCGGCGATGCGGGGCACGTCGGCCCAGTTGGCGAAGACCGGCACCACGACCCTTGAGGGGTCGCTGACCCCGAGCCCCTTGGCCAGCTCCAGCTCCTCGAAGCACACCCCGCCGGCCGGCTCGCCCGCGCCCCACAGCGTGGCGAGCGCGGTGGCGTACGGGGTGTGCGCGTGGACGACGGCACCGCAGTCGGGGACGTGCCGGTAGACCGCCAGATGGATCGAGGTCTCGGCCGACGGCCACTCGGTCTCGCCGGTCAGCGGCAGCCCCTCGAACGGGTCCGTCAGCACGGTGTCGTTCCTGGACATCGTGCGTTTCCTACGCCCACTGGCGGTGATGACGACCGCCTCACCGCAGCGCACCGAGAGGTTGCCCGACGTACCCGGCATCCAGCCCTGCTGGTACAGGGAACGGCAGGCGGCGGCGAGACGCCCGCGGTGCAGTTCGGCATCCTCGTCGAGGACAAGGGGTTTCACACCGGGTCTCCTTCCGGGACGGCCCGAGGGGCGGCGGGGGACAGCGGGCCGGGAACCGCGGGGGCCGCCGGGACGGTCCGCAGGGCGTGGACGGGTGTCGGCGCCAGGCGGGCGGCTCCCTCCAGAGCGGCGATCTCGCTGAGCACCGCGTAGCCCGTGACCGTGCCGCCGCACGCCTCCACCACCGCACGGGCGGCGGCGAGGGTGCCCCCGGTGGCGAGCACGTCGTCCACGACCAGCGCCCGGTGCCGAGCGAACCCGCGGGCAACTCCAGAGTGTCCGTGGAGTACTCGCTGCGGTACTGCACGGACTCCGTCCTGCCCGGCGTCCTGCCGGGCTTGCGGGCCAGCAGCAGTGGCAGTCCGGCCTCGACGGCGACCGCGGCGGCCAGGACAAAGCCCCGGGCCTCCACCCCGATCACGACGTCACAGCCGGCGCCGGCGCGCCGCACGATGTCGCGGGCCGCGGCCCTGAGCAGCCCCGGACAGCGGTAGACACCGGCCAGATCCTGGAAGAGGACGCCAGGGGAGGGGAAGTGGGTCACCACCTCGGTGTGCGCGGCCAGTTGCTCCGCCAGGCCGCCCGCCGGGGACGGCTCGCGCACTCCGTGCTCGGTGATCACCGCACTGATCAGGTCGTGCGGAGTCACATCGAACGCCGGGTTGTAGGCCGGTGTGCCGGGCGGGGCGACAGGCCGTCCGGCCAGTGTGGTGACCTCGTCGGGGTCGCGCTGTTCGATGGTGATGCCGTCGCCGGACGTGGTGGCCTCGTCCACCGTGTCCGACGTGGCCACGACGACGAAGGGGACGCCGTGGCGGGCGGCGGCCAGCGCCAGCGGATAGGTGCCGATCTTGTTGGCGACGTCACCGTTGGCCGTGACCCGGTCGGCGCCGACGACCACACAGTCGACGGTCCCCGACTTCAGGGCCGAGGCCGCCGCGCTGTCCGGGCACAGCCGCACGGGGATGCCGTCCCGCTGGAGCTCCCAGGCGGTGAGACGGGCCCCCTGCAGCAGCGGCCGGGTCTCGGTGGCCAGCACGTACTCGACGAGTCCGCGCTCGTGCAGGTCCCGGATGGCGCCGAGGGCGGTACCCCAGGCGACCGTCGCGAGGCTGCCGGTGTTGCAGTGGGTGAGGACGCGCAGTGGCCGGCGGCCTGTCGCCGCCAGCAGATACGCGGCGGCGTGACCGGCGGCGGCGCGATTGACACGCTCGTCCTCGTCCAGCAGCGCCCGCGCCTCGGCCAGGACGGCGTCCGCCCCGCCGTTGAGCACGGCGACGGCGCGCGCGACACCCCGGGAGAGGTTCACCGCGGTGGGCCGGCACCGGGCGATGCGGTCCGCGTCGGCGCGTACGGCGCTGACGTCGAGGAGGCCCGCGGTGGTGTGCCGGGCGGCGGAGAGCGCCACACCGAAGGCCCCGGCGACGGCGAGGGCCGGCGCCCCGCGCACGGCCAAGCCTGAGATGGCGTCGAGAAGTTCGTCGACCGTGGTGATGTCCAGGTGTTCATGGCGCCCGGGCAGCTTCCGCTGGTCGGTCACACGGAGGCGCCCGTCGATCCAGTCAAGTGAACGCGACACGAGAGTGCTCCCGAGAAGGGTGGGGGCGCCGGCTCCGCCCGCCCGGCGGGGGCTGGGCGGAGCCGGCGGGGAGAGGGAAGAGGGCGTCAGAGCTTGCGGGTCAGCTGGAAGACGACGGAGCCGTCGGCCGTGGTGCGCTCGGAGAGCACCTTCAGCCGGCCCGAGGCCTCCCGCAGGTGGCGGTACTCCTCCAGGGCGAACTTCAGGCAGTAGTTGGTGACGAAGATGCTGTCGTCCGCCGACTGCGAGCTGCGGATGCGCTCCGCGGTCACCGCCGCCATGGTCGGGGATCCGTCGGTGCCGAGGGAGAGCGGGACGAGATAGACGCCGTACTCGGAGTCGACGTGCGGACGGCTGCGCTCCAGGGCGATCTTGGAGAACCGGCGCATGAGGTCGTTCTGGTAGAAGTTGAAGATCGGGTGCCAGCCGCCGTCGGAGAGGATCTGCATCTCCGACAGGAAGAGATCGCCGGGCTCCAGGATGTTGTCCAGCATCCGGTTGATGGCCGACGGATGCTCGTTGCCCTCCTCGAAGCCCAGCATGGTCACCAGGTTCCGGACGCCCGGCACCCGGTACTCCCGGTCGCCCAGGTCCTCGAACAGTGTCTGCTGGTAGGTGAAGCGTTCCACCGGTAGGACGGAGGAGAGCTCGCTGCGCATCGTCTCCCGGGACGCCGGGTTGATGTCCACGCCGTTGTACTGGCGGATGTCCAGGCCGTGTTCGCGCAGGCTGCGCAGGATGTACTTGGTCTTGACCGGCTCGGGACCGAGTTCGGTGTACTGCAGCGGGGCGTCGCCCAGTTCGTCGGCGATGTCACCGAGTACCTGGTCCAGGGCGGTGGTCAGCGGGCGCCGGCGCAGGGCCGTGTTGCCGATCTGGCTGTCGGACAGACCGCGCTCGTTCAACGCCCACATCAGCCGGAAGACCTCTTCCAGGGCGGGGTCGGACTTAGCCGGGGCATCCCTGTGGTGGTACTTGTCCACGTTCTGCGGGATGGTGATGTCGCTTTCGGGGACGCGGAGGCAGGTGGCCAGCCCGCTGCGGATCTGGCTGACCAGGCTTACGCCGGGCTGGACGGGCGTGTCGAGAACCTGTTGGGTCATGTGAAATTCCTCCGGAATGAGAGCAGAATGGACCGTGGGGGGATTTCTGATTTCCGGTTCGGAGAGCGGTTACTGGAGGTCCGACCAGGTGATGGCAGGGCTTCCGGCGCGCAGGCTGAAATCCATGGATGGATTCCGGGCGGGCCATTTGAGGCGCAGCCAGTTCGGAATCGTGGCGGGAATTCCGTCGTCGCCCGCCAGATGCCAGAAGGTGTTGGAGTCCTGCTTGGCGAAATAGGGGCAGAACAGGGAGAGGACGAACGTCACCCGGCGCCCCGCGGTCACCGGAGTCACCGCGTGGTAGATGTGGCTGCCATGGATGAACAGCGTCGCGCCGATTTCGTCGCAGCGTGCTTCGTGGATACGGGGATCGTCCTCGGTCACGCCGTTGAATTCGTCGGTGCGGCCCTTGAAGTACGTGAACCTGCCGCCTTCGTAGCTGTCGGCGTCGTCCAGCTGGATGGTGAAGACGTAGTCCATCCCGTCGCGGTGCCACTTGGCTATCTCGCGGTCGCCCGTCTGCCGGCCCTCGAAGTAGTTGATCTGGACCGTCGGCGTGCGCAGCGGGTGCGGGATCAGGGGGACGCCGACCATGCGTGAGCAGGCCAGCAGGAAGGCGCGGTCGCGGATCATGTTGTGGATGAACGGCGACATCAGATCCGCGCTGCGTACCCGGCGGGTGACGATGAACTCACTGCTGCCGGCGTATGCCTCCAGCTTGTCGCACACCCCCTTCAGCTCCGTCACGCCTTCCGGGGTGAGGATCTGCGTGGGGCCCGCCATGGCCGTGTCGTCGATGACTCCGTATCCGCGGTTGAGTTCAGCGGTGTCGTAGCCGAACTCCTGGAGCTTGACGGTCGGATGCCGGACGTCCTGCAGCACTAATTCGCTGTCCCAGCGGGGTTCTGCGGGGATCTTTCCATCGTAGCGAGGCTTTCGGGCCCGAATCGCGTGGGCCAGCTGATCGAGTCCGGTGGCGGTCTTGGGAAGCTCCAGGGTCCCGTTCTTTCCGGTGCCCGAAGTGTCGTTGAGCGGCATTTCTTCTCCTTCGTCATGGGTAACGCAGACGAGGTATACCGACCGGTGTGGTTACACGCTAGGAGTGCATTGCTTCAGGTGTCAACCGCCGTTACTTGCGTAATCTTTTATTAACAGTGATGGTGCACTGAATTCGGGCGCGCGGAATCCCGTACGGTGATAAATGTCGCGCTGACGACAACGGAGTGCCGACGCGTGTGATGACAAAGGCCGCCGGGCGCCCGAATGTGCCGGGCGGAAAATGGCCCGGCCGTTGTGTCCTTATGTCGTGGCGTGGCGGGTTTCTTCCCCGTCGTCCTGGGCGGGCCGGGGTGTGGCCGGTTCGGCGACGACCCCCTTCCGGGTCCGGTCCGAGTGCACCAGTGCGACGCCGCCCAGACAGGCGGCGATGCCGACGCCGCTCACCAGGCTGATGGCGTCACCGAACATGAAGAAGCCCCAGACCAGGGTGGCCGGAGCGGTCAGATAGATGAGGGAGCTCACATAGGTGACTCCATGGCGTTTCAGGATGATCCAGTACAGGCCGTAGCCGCCCAGGGTGGACAGGGCGATCAGCCAGGCGATGGCCAGCCAGGCCTGCCCGGCCGTGGGCATGGCCGCCTGCCCGGTGCCCAGGCCGACCAGGGTGAAGAAGCACGCGCTCGCGCCGCACTGGACGGCCAGCGAGTCCATCAGGGGCGCCTGTGGCTTGGCCTTGCGCTCGATGAGCGTGGCCACGGTCAGCGCCACCATGCCGACGAAGGGGATCAGATACGCCCAGGCGGGTACGTCCGGGCGCAGCCCCAGATCGCCACTGATCACCACCGTGACACCGACGAGCCCGACACCGAGCCCCCACCACTGGCGCCCGGAGGCGCGCTCGCTGAGCAGCAGCCCGGCCAGAGCGCTCGCGCACACCGGCTGGAGCGCGTCGATCAGCGACACGATCCCGCTGGTAACGCCGAGCTGTACGGCGCCGAACATGCTGTAGAGGTAGACGCTCTGCGAGAACAGGCCGAGCAGGGCCTGGATCGCGACCTCGCTCCGGCTCATCCGGTGGCCCTTGATGACGAACTGGAGCAGCAGCAGGAAGGCCGCGACGGCGAGGAACCGCCACATCAGGATCGTCACGGCGCTGGACACGGCGGTACCCAGGCCGGCGCCGATGAATCCCGAGCTCCAGAGGACGACGAAGAGAGCCGCCACACCCGGCTCCCCTCGCATGGCATTGCCGAATCCAGTCATGGTGATCAGGCTCCCGCGAGGTATACAGACCGGTATAGCAACTGACGTAACCATACCGCTCGGTGTACCGTCAACATGTGGATGCCCTCAGTAGGACCCAAGGCCGGGCTGGCAGGCGCGGCAACGCGCAGCACCTGACGCCTGCCGGTGTGAGGATCCTCGAGACCGCGTCACGGCTCTTCTACGGGCTGGGGATCCGTGCGGTCGGCGTGGAGCTGATCGCAGAAGAGGCGGGCGTCACGAAGAAGACGCTCTACGACCGCTTCGGCTCGAAGGACGACCTGATCCTGGCCTACCTGCGAGCCCGCGACGGGCTGTGGCGGTCGACCCTGGTGAAGTACGTCAACGAGACCGACGGGCCACCCGAGGCGAAGCTCCTGGCGACCTTCGGTGCCCTCCACGACTGGATGCGCGAGCGCAATCCGCGGGGCTGCGCGTTCGTCAACGCCCATGTCGAGCTGCCGTCGGACCACCCCGGACAGGAGATCGCCCGGGAACAGAAGGCCTGGATGCTGGCCTACATGGAGGACCTGGCGGCGGAGGCCGGGATCAGGAGCCCCGACGC
Organism: Streptomyces sp. NPDC000878; assembly: GCF_053599695.1. NCBI lineage: Bacteria > Bacillati > Actinomycetota > Actinomycetes > Kitasatosporales > Streptomycetaceae > Streptomyces > Streptomyces sp. NPDC000878. The sequence goes on from NZ_JBSFMT010000017.1 coordinate 98,883, forward strand.
CCTCGCGGCACAGTTGCTGATCCTGCACGACGGGGCCTGCATCGCCAACTCCATGGGCTCGGTGGACGAGGCGGCGCGCCGCGCCGAGGAAATGGCGACGGTTCTGATCGAGCGGGCGCGGACCCGGTAGTCCGGGGAGGTCCGGAAAGCCGCTCGGGGCAACGGAATGTCCCCGGGGCGCGACACCTCACGACGGCCCCGCAGACGAAGACCCGCCCGGCGGAACGCCTGGCGCCCACCCCCGCCCCATAGGCCTTCGCTCGAACCGGCCCTTGCCCGGGCGCGGGCTGTGCCCTGACGAGTGGCTCTGGTCGTGGCTGCCGCCTTCCCGCCTGTTCGCCGGGCTCGGCTTCGCCGTGCACGGCTACCGTCCGCGGGCGTCCGCTGCCCTCGGGGCGAGCCGGCCGGTGCAGGCCGGCTCCACCCCGCCCGGGTCTGCCGGGGGTCTACGCCCGGACCGGCCTGTCGGGGCGTGGGCCGAGCCCCGGCAAGTGGCTCAGGCCGTCGCCGCAGCCGCCGCCCGCCCCGCCTGCCGCCCAGAGAACAGGCACCCCCCAAGGAACGTCCCCTCCAGCGACCGGTACCCGTGAACCCCGCCACCTCCGAACCCCGCGACCTCACCAGCCGCGTACAGCCCAGGAATCGGCGCCCCGGCGGCATCGAGGACACGCCCCGACAGATCGGTCTGGAGCCCGCCGAGGGTCTTACGGGTCAGGACGTTGAGGCGCACGGCGATCAGCGGCCCGGCCGAGGAGTCCAGGATCTTGTGCGCCGACGCCGTACGGCTGAGAACGTCCCCGGTGTACGAGAGGGCGTTGCGGATGCCCATGACCTGGGCGTCCTTGCTGTACGCGTTGTCGATCTCACGGTCCCGCGCCTCGATCTGCCGCTGCAACGCGGCCAGGTCGACCAGACTCGTACCCGTCAGCTTGTTCATGCCTCGCACCAGCTCGGACAGCGTCTCGGCGACGATGAAGTCCTCGCCGTACTTCTTGAACCGCTCCAGCGGCTCCGGCGTCTGCCAGATGCGCGAGAGCAGCATCCAGATGTCCTTGTTGGTCAGATCAGGGTTCTGTTCGGATCCGGAGAGCGCGAACTCCTTCGCCAGGATCTTCTGCGTCGTCACGAACCACGAGTAGTCGTGGCCACTGCCGGTGATCGACTTGAGGGTGTGGAGGGTGTCGTAACCCGGCATGTCAGGCGCGGAGAACCGCTTCCCCGTCGCGTCGAACCACATCGATGACGGCCCGGGCAGGATACGGATGCCGTGGTTCGCCCAGATCGGGTCGTAGTTCTTGATGCCCTCCGTGTAGTGCCACATCCGGTCCGGGTTGACGATCCGCCCGCCCGCCTTCTCGGTGATCCCGAGCATCCGCCCGTCCACGTGCGCGGGCACACCCGTGATCATCGACTTGGGCGCGGTGCCCAGCCGGGCCGGCCAGTTCGCCCGTACGAGATCGTGGTTGGCGCCGATACCGCCGGACGTCACGATCACCACCTCGGCGCTCAGCTCGAAACTACTGACCACCGTGCGCGAACTGGCCTTGCCCCGCGCGGCGCTGCTCGCTTCGAGAACCGCGCCGCGTACGCCGGTGACGACGCCGTTCGTCCGCACGATCTCGTCCACGCGATGGCGGTGCTTGAACGTCACCAGCCCGTCCGCGACCGCCGCCCGCACCTTCTTCTCGAACGGTTCCACTACGGCGGGCCCCGTACCCCAGGTGACGTGGAAGCGCGGTACGGAGTTGCCGTGGCCGTCCGCGAGACCGCCGCCGCGCTCCGCCCAGCCGACCATCGGGAACCACTGCATCCCGAGGCCCGCCAGCCAGGACCGCTTCTCGCCGGACGCGAAGTCGACGTACGACTCGGCCCACTTGTAGCCCCAGTAGTCCTGGCCGAGCGGGTCGTCGACGCCCCGGTCGAAGCCGGCCGTGCCCAGCCAGTCCTGCCAGGCCAGTTCCTGCGAGTCGTTGACGCCCATCAGGCCCTGCTCGACGGAGTCGACGAAGAACAGCCCGCCGAACGACCAGAACGCCTGGCCGCCGAGGTTGGTCTCCGGTTCCTGGTCGAGCAGCAGCACCTTGCGGCCCGCGGCGGTGAGTTCGGCCGTGGCGACCAGCCCGGCGAGACCGTGGCCGACGACGATCGCGTCGGCGGACGTGGCCGCAGCCGAGGCCCCGAAGGCCGTACCCGTCTGGGTGAGGGCGGTGGCGGCGACCGCGCCGCCGGCCAGGGTCAGTGCCCGGCGGCGGCTGACCGGGTCAGTCAAGTGCTCCATGGGGGTGCCTTCCGGGAGACGTACGGCGGATGCGGGTGCGGGTGCGGGTGCAGATGCAGAGACACGAATGCGCACGCACGGGCGCGTGGGGCGTCCGCGCGAAGGGTGTGTTTCTGGCGAGCCTGGGGTTACCGTCGGTAGCGCCCAGGGAATCAGGTCGGTACGACAGCGCGGTAGTAGCCGGGAGCCAACGCATCCGCCCCTCCGTTGTGTCCCGGCGACACCGCACCGACGCGGAAGGGAGAGGCCCATGACGGTCCTCACCGACGTCACCGAGCGGTCCGGAAGACCCGACCGCGAGACCGTCGCCGAGGTGCTGCGCGCCATGGCCGCCGACGCGGACGTCCAGGGCGAACTCGTGCACGCGGCCCGGTCGCACTCTCCCGAGGTGGCCCGGCTGGCCGAGGCGGAGACCCACTGGCACGTCACCGCCATGGTCCACGCGGCCGGCGCCTGGCTGGGCGACTTCGGCGAGCGCGGCCTCGACACAGGGGGCGGCGGTACGCGGAACAGCGGTACAGGGGACGCCGGTACAAAGAACAGCAGCACAGGGGGCGCCGGTCTAGGGGACAGCGCCGAACACGGCATCGACGCCCAGGACTTCGCCGCCGCCCTCCTCCTCGGCGCCGACCGGGCCGCCCAGGGCGTGCCGATGACCGCCGTACTGCGCGGGGTCCAGGCCGCCCACACCCGCGCCGTCGAGATCACCGTCGACCGCTGCCGCTCGGCCGGCGTCCCCGACGCCGCGCTGCTCACCGCCGTCCTGCGCCTCAAGGAGTACGGCGACGCCCTGCAACGGCACGTCGTCCACGGCTACCGCGCCGCCGAGTGGGACACCCCGCGCGCCCTGGGCGAGACCCGGGCGCGCCTGCTCCACAGGCTCCTCGTCGAGGGCGAACCGCCGCCCGCAGCCGAGGAGTTGGCGCGGGCCGGGCTGCGCCAGGACGCCGTACGCCACCTCCTGGTCGCGGCCCCGGGAGGCGACCCCGCCCGCACCCGGCGCCTGGCCCACCGCCTCGCCGCCCTGCGCGGCTGCCTCTTCGGCATGCTCGACGGCCGACTGGTGGGCCTGTACCCACGGCTGCCGGCAGGCGAGCGGATCGAGGAGATCGAGGGGGAGGGGGAGTGGGGCGAGAACGGCAACGGCAACGGTACGGAGGACGGCGGGCCACTGGTCGTGATCTCACCGGCGGTCCCCCTGGACGACCTCCGGGCGGCGTACGGCCACTGCGTCCGTGCCCTCGACCTGGGCCCTTGTCTGCACCCCGGCGTGTACGAACTCACCGAGCTGGCCGCCGAGATCGCCCTCGCCGACCAGCCGCTGCTGGGCGCCTGGCTCAGCGCCCGCCTCCTCGCGGACCTCGACCCCCGGGACGACTTCCACCGCCAGATCGCGGTCACCGCGCTCACGTTTCTCGACCACGGTCGCCGCCTGGACCGGACGGCGGCTACCCTGTTCACCCACCCCAACACCGTCCGCTACCGCCTCGCCCGCCTCCAGCAGCTCACCGGTGAGTCCCTGACCGACGATCTGCCAGGCATCTCCTCCGGGCCGCTGGGTACGTTGCACTGGTGGTGGGCGCTGCGGACGTGGCTGGGATCCGGCTCCGTGTGAGAACCGTAGGGTGTTGTGCAAGGGTGTTATGCAGAAGAGACGTACTCAATGCGTACTTAATACATCCTTACTGTAAACAGATAGCATCCGACCGCGATGGTGGACGTCGGCGGCCGGAACGAGGTGGGTCTGGTGGGTGGCATGACGGTGGAACCGCGTATCGCGGTGGCCGTGGTGACCATGGGAAACCGGCCCGTCGCGCTGAACGCGCTGCTGGAGTCGATCGCCAAGCAGGACCTCGCCCCCGACCGCATCGTGCTCGTCGGCAACGGCTGTCCGCTGCCCGAACTCCCGGGCCTCTCAGGTGAGGTCACCACCATCGAGGTCGAAGAGAACCTCGGCTGTCCGGGCGGCCGTAACGTGGCGCTGGCCCGGCTGCGGGAGTTCGGCGACATCGACGTCGTGGTCGACCTCGACGACGACGGCCTGCTCGTCGACCCCGATGTGCTCACCCGCGTACGCGACCTGTACGCCGCCGACCCCCGGCTCGGCATCGTCGGCTTCCGCATCGCCGACGAGAACGGCGTGACCCAGCGCCGGCACGTGCCCCGGCCCGGCGCGGGCGACCCGATGCTCGGCGGGTACGTCACCCAGTTCCTCGGCGGCGGCCACGCCCTGCGCATGGCGATGCTCGACGAGACCGGCGACTGGCCCGCCGCCTTCTTCTTCGCCCACGAGGAGACCGACCTCGCCTGGCGGGCCGTCGACGCCGACTGGAAGATCCTCTACGAACCGCGTCTCCTGCTGCGCCACCCCAGCACCTCGCCCGCCCGGCACGCCATCTACCACCGGGTCACCGCCCGCAACCGGGTCTGGCTGGTCCGCCGCCGGCTGCCGCTGCCGCTGATCCCTGTGCACCTGGGCGTCTGGATCGCGATCACCGTCCTGCGGGCCCGCTCCACGGGCGCGCTGCGGGCCTGGTTCGCCGGCTTCGCGGAGGGCCTGCGCGAACCGGCCGGCGAGCGCCGCCCGATGAGCTGGCGATCGGTATGGAGACTGACGCGACTGGGCCGCCCCCCGATCCTGTGAACCGAGTGGCCCCGTGGGGTCCGTGGGGTCCGCGATACGAGGGCCCCGTCCGTCACCTCTGGCGATCGGGGCCCTCTCGCGTACCCGGATCCGGCCGCGACGGCGACACTCCCCCGAGCTGCGCGATCCACGCGCGCACCCTCGGACCGGCTCCGTTGAGGTGATCACATCAGGCCACGCCAACAAATCGCTAACATGTGCGTCCGGCAAGCCAACGAGACGGCAGTGGGGCGAGAACATGCGGCGCGGTCTGCGGTTCGGACTGCTGGGCGCGCCGGTCCTGTACGACTTCGACGTCCCCAACGGCCGTACGGGGAACGGAATTCAGCCGATCGGCGGCGCCAAGGTACGCACCCTGCTCGCCGCCCTGCTCCTCGAACCCGGCCGGGTCGTCCCGGTCGAGGCGCTCAAGGACGCGCTGTGGGGCGGGACCCCGCCGGCGTCCGCACAGGCCTCGCTCCACAACCACGTGGCCCGACTGCGCCGCCGCCTCGACGATCCGTCCCGCCTCCGAGCAGTGACGCCCGGCTACCTCCTACGGGTGGGCCCGGGCGAGTTGGACGTCCACGTCTTCCAGGCACACGTCGCGCGTGCGCGTGCGGCGCACGCCAACGAGGACTGGCGCCGCGTCCTGGGCGAGTGCGCGTCGGCCCTCGCCCTGTGGCGCGGCACCCCACCGCCCGAGACCGTCGGCTACGCCTTCACCCAACGCCTGACGGAGGCTCACCGCCTCCTCCTGGAATGGCGATACGACGCGGAGCTGCAGATCGGCGGCCCCCGCATAGCAGCCCTGGTCCCGGAACTGACGGCCCTGACGGCCGAACACCCCCTACGCGAGTCCTACCACCGCCAACTCATGCTCGCCCTCCACCGCACGGGCCGCCGAGCCGAATCCCTCGCCGTCCACCGCGACCTGCGCAACCGCCTGTTGGAGGAACTGGGCGTGGAACCGGGGGCGGGGGTACAGGCGGCACATGTGGAGGTGCTGCGGGTTCTGGAGGGTGCGATGCCCACCTACCTCGCGGTTCCCTACGTCCCCGCACAGCCGACGTCGGGTTCGTCCCCGCGACCGGCTCCCGCCCCGACACCGCGACCTGAGCCGACACCGCGAGTCCCCGTGTCGACACCGCAGGTCGCGTCGGCACCAGCGCCGTCCCCCATGCCCCACCCCGCCCAACTCCCCCCACCCCCGACCCACTTCACCGGCCGCACCTCACTCGCCGAAGCCCTACGCCGGACCCTCGCCCCGGAAAGGCACCCAGGGACCGGCCCCGACGACGTCACGGCCATCGCCCCCGTGGCCGTGATCCACGGCATGCCCGGCGTGGGCAAGAGCGCCCTGGCGCTGCACGTCGCCCACGCCCTCCGAGACCGGTTCCCCGACGGCCAGTTGTACGTCGACCTGCACGGCACCGCCCCCGGCGCACCCCCGCTCACCCCGGCCCAGGCGCTCACCGCATTACTGCGCCACCTCGGCGCCGAACCACTCCACACCCCCGAACACCCCGACGCGGCAGCCGCGTTGCTGCGCTCCCTGCTCGCGCCGACCCGCACGCTGATGGTCCTGGACGACGCCGAAGGCGCCGCGCAGGTACGGCCGTTGCTCCCGGCGGGCCCCGGCTGCGCGGTGATCGTCACCAGCGGGTCCCCGCTGACCGCCCTCGACGGCGCCCGGCGCTTCCCCGTCACCCCCTTGACCGCCACCGAGAGCGCCGAACTGCTGCGCGCGGTCTCCGGACGGGACGGCCTCCACGCCACCCACCCCCTCGTCGAACTCACCGCCCGCCTCCCGCTCGCCCTGCGCGTCGTGGCCGCCCGGCTCGCCGCCCGCCGGGCCCTCACCCCGGATCTGCTCGCCGGTCAACTGGCCGCCGCCACCGGCAGGTTGCCGCACCTGGAGCACGACGACCTGAGCGTCCGCCGCTCCCTGGCCGGCGCCCACGACGCGCTGCGTACCTCCGCCCACGAGGCCGACCGCGACGCCGCCCTCGCCCTGAGCCGTATCGGCACCCTCGACCTCCCCTCGTACGACATCCGCCTCCTCGCCCGCCTCACCGCGACCGACGAACGCCGCGCCGAGGCAGCCCTGGACCGCCTGACCGACGTGGCACTCCTGGAGGAGACGGCGTACGGCCACTACGCACCCCACGACCTGGTCCGGGACTTCGCCCGCGAACTGGCCGCGGCCGAAGCGGAGGGCGAAGCGTCGGCCAACGTCCCGGCCACTGGGCGGCGGGGTTGACGCGCGTCACTTGGCGTCGGCATAGCACTCCACCACCGCCGTACTGAACGGAAACCGCACCGGCGTCTCCCCGAACGTCAGCCGCCCCGCCAGCTCCGCCGCCTCCCGGATCGCCGCCACGACAGTCGCCGCCTCCGCCTCGGGACAGTGCACGATCACCTCGTCGTGCTGGAAGAAGACCAGCTCGGCCGCCATCCCCGCACAGCTCCGGCGCAGCGCGGCGAGCAGCAGCAGCGTCCAGTCGGCGGCGCTGCCCTGGACGACGAAGTTGCGCGCGAAGCGGCCCCGGGCACGGGAGTTGGAGGAGGCGTAACCGGGCACCCACTCCTGCCCAGCCGGACCGCCGGAGCCCCCGGCGGGGTCGATGCCGGTCTCGTCCTCCGAGAGGGGGATGCCGGCCTCCTCCACCGAGTCGTCGCCGGTCCGCACGGCCGGGGGACACGTACGCCCCAGCCAGGTCCGTACGAGCCGCCCCTCCTCTCCCGCGCGGGCGGCCTCGTCGACGTACGCCACCGCCTTCGGGAACCGTCGTCTGAGCGCGGCGAGGTTCTTGAGACCGTCCCCGGACGTCTGCCCGTACACCGCGCCCAGCACGGCGAGCTTGGCCTGCTCCCGGTCGCCGGAGAACGCGCGCTCGGAGACCGACTGGTACAGGTCGGTCTCCCGCCCCGCGACCTCCATCAGCCCGGGGTCGCGTGAGATGGCGGCCAGCACCCGCGGCTCCATCTGGTCGGCGTCGGCGACCACGAGCCGCCACCCCGGGTCGGCGACCACGGCCCGCCGGATCACCTTGGGGATCTGCAGCCCGCCCCCGCCGTTGGTGACCCAGCGCCCGGTGACCGTCCCGCCCGCGAGGAACTCGGGCCGGAACCGCCCGTCCCGCACCCAGTCCTGAAGCCAGGACCACCCATGGGCGACCCAGATCCGGTACAGCTTCTTGTACTCGACAAGAGGCTTCACAGCAGCATGATCAAGACTCTCGATCTCCCATCGCCGCGTGGACCGCACCTTGATCCCGGCCTGCGCGAAGGCCTTGACGACATCGGCGGGCAGATCCGGCCGCACCCGCCGCCCGAACGCCGCCGACACCTCGTCCGCCAGCTCGGCGAGCCGCCGGGGCTCACCACCGCCCGCGTACCGCTCGCCCAGCAGTTCGTGGAGCAGTTCCCGATGGACGTCCGCGCGCCACGGCAGCCCCGCCGCGTTCATCTCGGCGGCCACCAGCATCCCCGCCGACTCGGCGGCCGTCAGCAGCCGCATCCGGTCCGGGTGCGCGGTCGCGTCGTGCCGACGCTGCTGATCGGCGTACACCTCTAGCAGATCCGCCAGCGGCAGCCGGACGCTCTGTGGCTCGAAGAGCGGCGACTGCGCGCCGGGCTCGGCGGCCCGCTGCGGCGGATCCGGCGGTACGGGCCCACCGCGCAGTCGGCCCAGGGCCGCCGCCGCGGACCGGGGCTCGCCGAGCCGCCCCTCGTGCCCGAGCAGCAGCGTCTCGGCGTCCTCGATGTCGTAGCACCGCTCGACTCGCACCCCCGTGGCGAGCAGCCGTGGATAGACCTCGGCGGTGGACCGCCACACCCACCGCGTGACGTCCGGCCGGTCACGGACGGCCGCGCCGAGATCCCCCTCCCGCCGCACCGGCCCGGCGGGCAGCCCGTCCGGACCGAGGGGGACGATCTCCACGCCACCGTCCTCGGCCGGAGCGAGCGCCCACCGCTCGACCGTGTCCGCCATGTCTGCCATGTCCGAGAGTGTGGCAGGAGGGTCTGACAACGCCCGTGACCAGCACTTTCAGCACTGTCAGAGCGGTCAGCCCTGCTCCTCGCCCTTCCCCTCGAAGTCCACCTTGATCTTGGCGAGGGCCGTGACGACGTACTCCTCCGTCGCCGCCTTGGTGAGACCGGCGCCGGACAGCACCCCCTCGCCGTTCTCGAACTCCAGCAGGGCGAGCAGGATGTGCTCGGTGCCGACGTAGTTGTGGCCCAGGCGCAGGGCCTCGCGGAAGGTGAGTTCGAGGGATTTCTTCGCGTTGGCGTCGAAGGGGATGAGGGCGGGGTCGTTCTCGCCACGCGGCGGGAGGCCGGCGGTCGCGGCCTCGCGCACGCTGTCCAGGGAGACGCCCTGCGCGGTGATCGCCATCGCCCCGAGGCTCTCCGGGTCGGCGAGGAGGCCGAGGACCAGGTGCTCGGTGCGGATCTGGTCGTTGCCGGCGGCCTTGGCCCCCTCCTGGGAGAGGACCACCACGTTCCTGGCCCGTGGCGTGAAGCGGCTGAAGCCCTGGCTCGGGTCGAGGTCCGACTCGCCCTTCGGCACGAACCGCTTCTGCGCCGCCTGCCGGGTGACGCCCATGCTCCTGCCGATGTCGGTCCAGGAGGCCCCGGAACGCCGGGCCTGGTCCACGAAGTGCCCGATCAGGTGGTCCGCCACCTCCCCGAGGTGATCGGCGGCGATCACCGCGTCCTGGAGCTGTTCGAGAGCGTCGGTGTGGACTTTCTTGATGGCCTCGATGAGGTCGTCGAGACGTACGGAGGCCCGGACGGGCTGATTGGTCGTCATGTGTCAACCGTAGGTTGGCAGTGGGAGAACTGTCAACCCAAGGTTGACACCCGATTCTGGCGGACATGGCACGATCGACGGGTGACCAGCAGCACCGTCGAACAAGCCTTCAAGGCGGCCCTGTACGCCGACACGGACACGACCCTCGACACGGGCGCGTCCCTGCTCGCCGCCGACCCGACGGCGGACGCCGAACTCGCCCGCCGCGGCGAGGAGTTCGTGGCGTCGGCCTGGCGCCGGGGCTGGCAGCCGGCGGATGTCGTGCGCCTGGTCCGGCGCGAACTGGACGAGGCGCACGCGCGCGTGGCGGCGCAGCTGATAGTCGCCCGGGCGCGGAACGACCGCGCCCGGGACCGCCGCTGGACGGCACAACTGGCCGACCTGCGTACGGAGACCGCGCCCCCCGCGCGCGTGGACCGCTTCACCCACGCGACGACGGTCCTGGAGCTGTACCGCCTGCTGCTCACCCTGCCGACGCTGGAACCATTGGAGCCCTTGGACGGGCGGCCGGCCGGAGGTACGGCTCGCCCGGAGTCCCGGATGCTGCCCCGTATCCGCGCGCTGCTGGCGAAGGCGGAGGCGACGGGCTTCCCGGAAGAGGCGGAGGCGCTGAGCGCGAAGGCCCAGGAACTGATGGCCAGGCACAGCATCGACGAGGCCCTGCTGTCGGCCGGCGCCCCGGCGCCCGACGCCCCGCGCGCGTGCCGCCTGGGCGTGGACGCCCCGTACGAGGAGACGAAGGCGGTCCTCCTCCATGCGGTGGCCGACGCGAACCGCTGCCGAGCGGTGTGGAACGAGGCGCTGGGCTTCTCGACGGTGGTGGGCTTCGAGCCCGACCTGGAGACGGTGGAACTCCTGTACACCTCGCTGCTGGTCCAGGCGACGACGGCGATGACGAAGGCGGAGGCGGCGCAGCGGGCGCAGGGCCGCAAGCGCACGAAGACGTTCCGCCAGTCCTTCCTGGCGGCCTACGCCCACAAAATGGCCGCCCGCCTGGAGGAGGCGGCACAAGCGCCGACGCCCGGCCTAGCCGACTCCCTCCTCCCCATCCTGGCAACCCGAGACCTGGCGGTCACGACCCACCTGACCCACCTGTTCCCCACCACGACGACCACCCGCCTACGGGGCGTATCGGACGAGGCAGGCTGGACAGAGGGCACGGCGGCAGCAGCCCAGGCAGTACTGCACGACCGCCGACGCCTACCGGGCGCCTAGGGGCCCCTGCCCGACTGCGGGCCCGGTGGGAGCAGGCCGCGCAGTTCCCCGCGCCCCTGAAAACACCGCCCGTCCCGATCCGTCTGCCTGCGGGCCGGCGGGGGTTGATCGCGCAGTTCCCTGCGCCCCTGAGAAGGCGCGCCAACTCGTATGGCTGCGGGCCCGGTGGGGGCTGGCCGCGCAGTTCCTCGCGCCCCTAAAAACCCGCCCGTCCCCATGTGTTCGGCTGCGGGCCGGTGGGGGCTGATCGCGCAGTTCCTCGCGCCCCTGAAGGGGCGCCCCAGCGGGCCGGAGTTCGCAGGCGCCGAGCCGCGCGTCCAACTCGCCCGCCGCCTCCCGCCCAGCACCCAGCCGCAGGTATGCGCACCGCTCGGCGGCGCCCACCCCCCCCGGCGGCTCCCGCCCAATCCACCCAGCTGCGGGCATGCGTGCCGCTAGGGGCGGCTCCCGTCCCACCGAGAGCGGCACCCCGTACAGCGCCGGGCTGCGCGACCCACCCGAGGTTCACGTCAACGCCGGTGCCTTGGACACCGCCCACCCCCGGAGGGACCCCCTCAGGACCCCAACCCCGCCGTAGGCAACCCCGACGGAAGCTGCCCGCCCTCCGCCTTCGTGTACGTCTCCGTACCGAGCCCGCTCTCCCACGTCACCTTCATCGACGTCTTGTCGACGGAGTCGACCATCCCCTCGGTCCGGTCCTTGTTCCCGTCGGAGCACGTGAGGCGGATCATCCGCATCCCCGTCTCCTTGCCTGCCGTACCGCTGCAGACCATCCCCCCGGTCGCGAACAACCCGGCCTTCGCCCCGGTGACGACCAGCGCCACGGCACTGCCCTTGCTGGTGGTCAACCAGCTCCCCGCCAACGCACTGTCCGCCGCAGTCGTACCGCTGCCGCCCGAGCCGGAGGCAGAGGCAGAGGGCGACGGCGAAGAGGGCGAGGCCGACGAGCCCGTACCGCCGCTCGCCGACCCGCCATCGGACCCCCCGTCACCACTGCACCCGGCCAGCAACAGCACACCGGCCACCCCAGCCACCGAGGCCAAACCAGCCCTGCGCACCAGCCCGCGCGCGTACGACACCGAAGTCACCGAGTTCACCGGGAAGCTCCCAACCAGTAGCCGCCGGCAAGAGCCGTCACGACCGCACGACAGGACCGCAGCAAGCTACCAGGACGACTTGCGAACCCCTGGGAGGAACCCTGCATGCGCCTGTGAACGCAGGCTCACCCGGGACAGCCCGAACGTCCGGAAGTACCCGCGGGGCCGCCCGTCCACCTGGTCCCGGTTGCGCACACGCGTCGCGCTCGCGTCCCGGGGCTGCCGTTCCAGCTCCCGTCGCGCGGCCGTCCGATCCGCCTCCGTCGACCCCGGCCGCCTGATGATCTCCTTCAGCTCGGCCCGCCGCTCCGCGTACCGCGCGACGATCTCCTGCCGCTTCCCGTTCTTAGCGATCTTGCTCTTCTTCGCCATGTCCCTTACTCCTCCGTACTCCGCCGTGCCCTTCCCGTCCCTCAGACCCCGACCCCACGCGCCCGGATCCGGGCCACCGCCGCCTCGACCCCGATCGTGTCGACGGTCTTGATCCCCTTCGTGCTCAGCCGCAGCCGCACATGCCTGCCCTCGCTCGGCAGCCAGTACCGCTTCGACTGGATGTTGGGGTTGAAACGGCGCGACGTACGCCGATGGGAGTGGCTGATGTTGTTGCCGAAGCCCGGCTGGGCGCCGGTCAGCATGCAGTGGGCGGACAAGGTGACGCACCTCTCTCGATCTGGTGATGTAAATGGAAGTCGTTTTCAGTAAGGTATCAGCATGGCTCGCAACGAACTCCGGCCGGTCATCAAACTCCGGTCCACGGCCGGGACCGGCTACACGTACGTCACCCGCAAGAACCGCCGCAACGACCCGGACCGTATGACCCTGCGCAAGTACGACCCGGTCGCCGGCCGTCACGTCGACTTCCGAGAGGAGCGCTGATCAGCCGCCATGCGTAAGGGAATCCACCCGGCGTACGGGCCCGTCGTCTTCCGCGACCGGGCCGCGAACCACGCCTTCCTCACCCAGTCCACGATGACCAGCGAGAAGACGGTCGACTGGGAGGACGGCAACACCTACCCCGTCATCGACGTCGAGATCTCGAACATCAGCCACCCCTTCTACACCGGCACGGCCCGCGTCCTGGACACGGCCGGCCGCGTGGAGCGCTTCGAGCGCCGGTACGGCAAGAAGGGCTGAGGGACCACACGTGCAGGCGCACAAGCATGAGCACGAGCCGTCCGGACCGGCTCACGAACTCTCCGTGGCGATCGTCGGCGGACTCCACGCCGACGCCCGCAAGGCAACCGTCGCCCGGCTGCTCGCCGACGTCCCCGGCAGCGTCGTACTCCACCACGACCTCGCCACGGCCGTCGCCGGCACGGTCGTCCGGACCGTCAGCGACGCCGACGGCATCCTCTCCGCGGGAGAGGCGCCGCTGGTCAACGACTGTGCGTGCTGTGCCCTGCGCGAGGACCTCGTCCCGGAGCTGCGGCGGCTCGCGGACGCCGGGCTGACCCGGCTGGCGATCGTCGAACTGTGGGACTCCGTCGAGCCCAAGGCGATGGCCGAGGTGGTGACGGCCGGCGGCCTCACGGTCACCGGCGTCATCACCGCCGTCGACCCGGCGCTGCTCCTGCCGTACCTCGGCAACGGCGACGACCTGGCCGAACGCGGCCTCGCCGCCGCGGCCACCGACCAGCGCACGGTCGCGGACACCTTCGCCCGCCAGCTGGAGTACGCCACCGTCCTCGCCCTCGTCGACTCCCCGGAGGCCGACGACGAGGACCGCGAACTGCTCGCCCAGCTCCACCCGACAGCCCGCCAAGTCCCCGTAACGGGCGGCCACCCAGGGGACTTGGCGGGCCCCGCTCCTGCGGATGCACCCGCAGGAGCAAGTGCGGGGAAGGGGGAGGCGGCGCCACTCTCCCCCCTCGCCTCCGCCGCCCTCGCCGGATTCGACGTCGAGGCCGCCGCCGCTGCCCAGCACCCGGCGTGCGCCCTGCTGCCCGCCGAGGCCGACGCGCACGGCGTGTCCACCCTCGTGTGGCACCGGCGCCGCCCCTTCCACCCGGAGCGGCTGTACGAGGCGCTGGAGGACCTGACCTGTGCCGCCGCGCGCAGCCGGGGCCGGTTCTGGCTCGCCGACCACCCGGACACGCTGCTCCACTGGGACGCGGCGGGCGGCGCGCTGTGCGTGGAGAGCGCGGGCCCCTGGCTCGCCTCCCTCCCGGACGCCGCCTGGGACATGGTCCCGCCCGTGCGCCGGGCCGCCGCCGCCCTCGACTGGCACCCCGAGCACGGCGACTGCTGCCAGCACCTGGTGTTCACGTCCCCCGGCCTCGACCGCGACGGACTCGAACAGCTCCTGGAGTCCTGCCTGCTCACCGACGCCGAGTACGCCGGTGGCCGCACCGCCTGGAAGCGCCTGCCGCCCGCCTTCGACACCCTCCTGGAGGTCTGACCCCGCCATGGCCCGCAAGATCGAACGCAAGCCCGTAAAGGCCCGCCCCAACCCGCTGGACGCGGCCAGGATCACGTACATCGACTACAAGGACACGGATCTGCTGCGGAAGTTCATCTCCGACCGCGGCAAGATCCGCAGCCGCCGGGTCACCCGCGTCTCGGCCCAGCAGCAGCGGCTGCTCGCCCGCGCGATCAAGAACGCCCGAGAGATGGCCCTGCTGCCGTACGTGTCCCGCTAGACGCGTCCCACTGGCCCCACCCGTACCTTCGCCCCCACCCCCACCCGTACCCCCACCTCCATTTGTCCCAGGAGGTGGGGGTACGGGCGTGCTGGAGGCCGTGGGGGGAACGCGTAAGGGCGCGCGTGCGTCAAGGTGTGTAGCGGCGCGAACACCCGGCGTGCACGTGCATCTGCTCGTGCGTCTGCCCATGCATAGGCCCGTGCATACGTCCATGCGTCTGCACGTGAACAGAGTTATGATCCGGGTCAGTTGACCACTGCATCAATGGCCTCACCAGCCAGTGCACCACCAGGGAGCGACCTGTGGACCACGACGTGTACGACGTTGGCATAGCCGATGAGTCCGCCGTGTACAACGGCATGGCCGCCGCCGGGCTGGACGGCGTCACCTGGCAGAAGAGCCGGCACAGCAACTCGCAGGGCTCCTGCGTCGAGTTCGCCCGGCTGCCCGGCGGCGAGGTGGCGGTACGCAACTCCCGCTTCCCCGACGGTCCGGCGCTCGTCTACACCCGCGCCGAGATCGAGGCGATGCTCCTCGGCATCAAGGACGGCGAGTTCGACCACCTGATCGCGAGCTGACCGCCCCGCGTCCGTACCGGCACCGAAGCCGGTCGAAGCGGGGCGTAACCGCTGATCAACTCACAGTGACGCGCGTAGAACCGAGGCCTGAAGAAACGCCGCGGAGCCTCACTCGGCCGAGTGCAGCCGGAACAGCGCCCAGACGACCTTGCCGCCCAGCGTGCCCGAGAGCGGGTGCCAGCCCCAGCTGTCGCTGAACGAGTCGACCAGGAACAGCCCGCGCCCCGACTCGGCCGAGAAGTCCTCCGAGAACTCCTCGGCGTCGTACGCCACCGGACTCTCCCGGCTCGGATCGCGCACCGCGCACACCAGCCGCTCGGTCCAGCGCATCAGGTGCAGCCGTACGGGCGGCTCCTGGGCCGGCGAGAGCGGGGTGTCCGTGGGTACCGCGTGCCGCAGGGCGTTGGTGACCAGCTCGGAGACGACCAGACAGACGTCGTCGAGGCAGTCGCCGATGTCCCACTGGGCGAGTGTTCTGCGACTGAACTGCCGTGCCTCGCGCACCGCTTCGTAGCGGGCGGGCAGCGCGCACGACGCGGCGTTGGACACGGTCGAGGGATCCAGCGGCGGAAGCCCCTGCCTTAACGGCTCGAGCATGGTCGATCCATTCATCCCCATGCGAGGCACTCCCGGGAGATCGCGGTCGTTGCGATGCAGTCCTTGCGATGCAGCGGTGGCGCGAGACCATGGTTTCCGATGCGTACGGCGGATGCAAGGGCAGATGCACGTGCACGCGCCCCAATTGGACCCTCCCGTACCGCTTCTTGGTCATTTTTTCCGCCAACTTTTCACCTCTGGCCGGTCTTCCCCTTGCCCCATCCTGTGCGTACGCTCTGACGTCTTCCCATTTGAGTAACCGGACGAGTACTGCTCGGAGTGTTTTAGTGGCAGACTGCGGCCCCTGGAGAGGTTGGGGAGGTTGTCGAACGTGAGCGCGGGAGAGCCGGGATCGGTGGTGCGGCGCATGCTGCTCGGATCACACCTGAGGCGACTGCGTGAGGCACGGGGGATCACGCGAGAGGCAGCGGGTTACTCGATCCGTGCCTCCGAATCGAAGATCAGTCGTATGGAGCTGGGCCGGGTGAGCTTCAAGACACGGGACGTCGAGGACCTGCTGACGCTGTACGGCGTGAGCGACGAGGCCGAGCGCAACGCGCTCCTCTCCCTCGCCAGGGAGGCCAACGTCGCGGGCTGGTGGCACAGTTACTCGGACGTCCTGCCGAGCTGGTTCCCCACCTACGTGGGCCTGGAGGGCGCGGCGTCACTGATCCGCGCCTATGAAGTCCAGTTCGTGCACGGGCTGTTGCAGACCGAGGCGTACGCGCACGCGGTCGTCGGCCGCGGCATGAAGGGCGCGAGCCCCGCCGACATCGAGCGCCGTGTCGCACTGCGCCTGGAGCGGCAGAAGAACCTCCTCTCCGACGGCGGCGCGGAGTTCCACGTCGTCCTGGACGAGGCGGCCCTGCGCCGTCCGTACGGCGACCGCGAGGTGATGCGCGGCCAGCTCCAGCACCTGATCGACATCTCCGAGCGGCCCAACGTACGGCTGCAGATCATGCCGTTCGGCTTCGGCGGGCACGCGGGCGAGAGCGGCGCGTTCACCATCCTGAGCTTCCCGGAGTCGGACCTGTCCGACGTGATCTTCCTGGAGCAGCTCACCAGCGCCCTCTACCTGGACAAGGCGGAGGACGTCACCCAGTACGAGAAGGCGATGAAGGAACTGCAGCAGGACAGCCCCGGGCCGGACGAGAGCCGGGACTTGCTGCGGGGCCTGCTCCAACTGTCGTGACCGTGTTCGCTCTTGGGGCTTCGTGATGTGACGACCCTTCAACTCCCCTCCAACTCACCCTGAACACACGTACGATGACGTGCGATCAGACAGTGATACGGGTTTTACGGGATTGAGGGATTGAGGGATCACATGCCAGCACCTGCGTCCTACTTCACCGACCTCGCGCAGCAGTACATCGGTGGTGAGTGGCGCCCGGGCACCGGCTCCTGGGACATCATCGACTTCAACCCGTACGACGGCGAGAAGCTCGCCTCCATCACGATCGCCACGGTGGACGAGGTCGACGAGGCGTACCGCGCCGCCGCCGCGGCCCAGAAGGAATGGGCCACGGTCAACCCGTACGCCCGCCGCGCGGTGTTCGAGAGAGCCCTGCGCATCATCGAGGACCGGGAGCAGGAGATCGCCGCGGCGATCATCGCCGAACTCGGCGGCACCCACCTCAAGGCCGGGTTCGAACTGCACCTCGCCAAGGAGTTCCTGCGCGAGTCGATCCGCCTGGCGCTGACCCCCGAGGGAGAGATCATCCCCTCGCCGGTCGACGGCAAGGAGAACCGCGTCTACCGCGTCCCGGTGGGTGTGGTGGGCGTGATCAGCCCCTTCAACTTCCCCTTCCTGCTCTCCCTGAAGTCGGTCGCCCCGGCCCTCGCGCTCGGCAACGGCGTCGTCCTCAAGCCGCACCAGGACACCCCGGTGGTCGGCGGCTCCCTGGTGGCGAAGATCTTCGAGGACGCGGGCCTGCCGCCCGGCCTCCTCAACGTCGTCATCACCGACATAGCCGAGATAGGCGACGCGTTCATAGAGCACCCGGTCCCGAAGGTCATCTCCTTCACCGGCTCGGACAAGGTCGGCCGCCACGTCGCCGCCGTCGCCGCCCCCCTCTTCAAGAACGTGGTCCTCGAACTCGGCGGCAACAGCGCCCTGGTGGTCCTGGACGACGCGGACATCGACTACGCGGTCGACGCGGCGGTCTTCAGCCGGTACGTCCATCAGGGCCAGGTCTGCATGGCCGCCAACCGGGTCCTGGTGGACCGACGAATCGCCGACGAGTTCACCGAGAAGTTCGTGACCAAGGTCAAGTCCCTGAAGGTGGGCGACCCGAGCGACCCTTCCACGATCATCGGCCCGGTGATCAACTCGTCCCAGGCGGACGCGATCTCGGGCGTGGTCGAGCGGGCGGTGGCGGCGGGCGCGACGGCCCTGCTCCACGGCACGACGAAGGACAACCTGGTCGAGCCCTCGGTCCTGACCGACCTCGCCGCCGACTCGCCCCTCCTCCAGCAGGAGATCTTCGGCCCGGTGGCCCTCCTCGTCCCCTTCGACGGCGAGGAGGAGGCGGTCCGCCTGGTCAACAACACGCCGTACGGCCTCAGCGGCGCCGTCCACACGGCCGACGTCGAACGCGGCATCGCCTTCGCCAAGCAGATCGACACGGGCATGTTCCACGTCAACGACGGCACCGTCCACGACGAGCCCCTGGTCGCCTTCGGCGGCGAGAAGTCCTCGGGCATCGGCCGCCTGAACGGCGCGGCGACGGTGGAGGCGTTCACGACCCAGAAGTGGATCTCCGTGCAGCACGGGCGGAGTTTCTTCCCGTTCTAGAACCTCGTGGCTGCCCGAGGGCTTTAGGACGGAACTTGTCCTAAAGCCCTCGTAACGTCATCGGTGTCAGGCAGAACGACCCGATGAAAGGCGGCCGACCATGGTCACTCACGTCCCCACCGAGGCACCCGGCGACGAGCGCGGAGCACTGCTCGCGTTCATCGAGGAGCAGCGTGGCGGTATCCGGCGGGCTCTGCTGGGGCTGACGGAGGAGCAGGCGGCCTCGCGTCCGAGTGCCAGCCAGCTGTCCCTCTCCGGGCTGCTCAAGCATGTCGCCGAGGTCGAGCAGGGCTGGATCGCGCGGGCCAAGGGCGAGGCGCCGGCGGTGAAGCGGGACGAGTCGAACTGGCACGAGTGTTTCGTGCTCGTCGAGGGGGAGACGGTCGCGTCGCAGCTCGCGTACTGGGAGAAGGTCGCCGCCGAGACCGAGGCGTTCCTGCGGTCCGTACCGAGCCTCGACGACACCTTCGCGCTGCCGCCGGACCCCTGGTTCCCGCCGGAGGGCCGGGTCTCGATGCGCTGGCTGGCGCTGCACCTGATCCGCGAGACCGCCCGGCACGCCGGTCACGCCGACATCATCCGCGAGTCCCTCGACGGCGCCACCGCCTTCGAGCTGGTGGCCAAGGAGCAGGGCACGAGCTGGGGCTGACGTCAAGGGTCCTACGCTGGCCCCATGTCAGCGATCCGTCTCCTCGTGCTCGGCGCGGTCCGTCAGCACGGGCGGGCCCACGGCTACCAGGTGCGCAACGACCTGGAGTACTGGGGCGCGCACGAGTGGTCCAACGCCAAGCCCGGCTCGATCTACCACGCGCTCAAGCAGATGGCCAAGCAGGGCCTGCTGATCGCCCACGAGATCGCGCCTTCCACGGCCGGCGGCCCGCCCCGCACGGAGTACGAGATCACCGAGGCCGGCACGGAGGAGTGCTTCCGGCTGGTGCGCGAGGCGCTGACCTCGTACGACCAGAAGATGGACGTCAAGTCGGCGGCGATCGGGTTCATCGTCGAACTGCCGCGCGCCGAGGCCGTGGCGCTCCTGAAGGAGCGGATCCGGGGGATCGACGCGTGGCGGGCCTCCGTCACCGAGCACTACGTCCCCGAGGACGGCCCCGAACAGTTGGGCCACATCGGCGAGATCATGAACCTCTGGATCCACACGGCAGACGCCGAGGCCGAGTGGACGCTGGGCCTGATCGCCCGGATCGAGGGCGGGGCGTACACCTTCGCGGGTGAGGGCGAACCGTTCGTCGGCATCCTGGCCGAGGGCGAGGCGAACCCGTACGCGACGGGGGAGAAGCACCCCGGGGACGCTGGCTAATCAAGTTTGACCAATCATTCCGGGCGGGTTACCTTCGAAAGGTAATCAAGTTTGACTAGCATGGTTTGCCTAACGAGGAGGGCTCTGTGGCCGACGCGGCGATCACCGTCGAAGGCGCACACAAGAAGTACGGCGACACCCAGGCACTGTCCGGACTCGACCTCCTGGTCGCCCGCGGCACGGTGCACGGCGTGCTCGGGCCGAACGGTGCGGGCAAGACGACCTTGGTCCGCATCCTGTCCACCCTGCTGCGGCCCGACGGCGGCCGGGTCGAGGTAGCCGGCCACGACGTGCTGACCGAGGCCCGGCAGGTCCGCTTCCGCATCGGCCTGCTCGGCCAGCACGCGGCGCTCGACGAGGAGCTGAGCGGCCGGCAGAACCTGGAGATGTTCGGCCGTCTCTACCACCTGGGCGCCCGCCGCGCGCGCGTGCGGGCCGGTGAACTCCTCGCCCGCTTCGGGCTCGCGGACACCGGCCGCAAGGCGGTCCGGCACTACAGCGGCGGAATGCGCCGCCGCCTCGACCTCGCCGCCTCCCTCATCACCGACCCGGAGGTGCTCTTCCTGGACGAACCGACGACCGGCCTCGACCCGCGCGGCCGGACGGAGGTGTGGACCGCGGTCCGCTCCCTCGTCGGCGGCGGTACGACGGTCCTGCTCACCACCCAGTACCTGGAGGAGGCCGACCAGCTCGCCGACCGCGTCTCGGTCGTCGACCGGGGCCGGGTCGTCGCCGACGGCACCCCGGACGAGCTGAAGGCCCGCGCGGGCGGCGACCGCATCGACGTCGTCCTGCGCGACGCGGGCCAACTGGGCGCGGCCGTCGCCCTGTTGCCCGTACCCGCCGACGGCGTCTCCGTGGACCCCGACCGGCGGCTGCTGAGTGCCCCGGTCACCGACCGCATGGCGGCGCTCTCCGGGGTCGTACGGGCCCTGGAGGCGGCCGGGATCGAGGCCGAGGACATCGCCCTGCGGCGCCCGACGCTGGACGAGGTGTTCCTGGACCTCACCGGCGGCGACGAACGGACCAAGGAGGCCGCGTGACGACGTACGAGACGTACAAGGTGATCGGCGGGCCGGGCACGCGCGCGTTGAGCGACTGCTGGACCATGACCCGCCGCGAACTCGCCCATTGGGCGCGGCAGCCGGTCCAGGTGCTGGTCGGGCTGGTCTTCCCGGTGATGCTGCTGCTGATGTTCGGCTACCTGGTCGGCGGCGGCCGGGAGGTGAGCGGAGACTACGTCGACTACCTGGTCCCCGGCATGCTCGTGCTCACCATGGCCTTCGGCCTGGAGGGCACGATGCTCGCCGTCACCCAGGATCTCAACAAGGGCGTGATCGACCGCTTCCGCTCGATGCCCATGGCCAACGGAGCGGTTCTGGTGGGGCGTTCGGCCGCCGACATGCTCCAGTCGGCCCTGGGGCTCGTCGTGATGCTCGTGGTGGGGTACGCGATCGGCTGGCGCGCCCACGGGGGCGTGGCGGCCTTCCTGGGGGCAGTGGGCCTGCTCCTGCTGTTCCGCTTCGCCATGCTGTGGATCGGCATCCAGCTGGCCATGGTGGCCGGGAAGCCGGAGCTGGTGCAGGCGGTCCAGATCCTGGTCTGGCCGGTCGGCTTCCTGTCCAACGCCTTCGCCACCCCGGAGTCCATGCCGGGCTGGCTGGGCACGGCCGTCCAATGGAACCCCATGTCCCAGACGGCCACTGCGGTACGCGACCTGTTCGGCAACCCCGGCGGCGAACCGGGCCACCTCTGGGCGGCCGTCGTCTGGCCCCTGGCCCTCCTGGCGGTCTTCTTCCCACTGGCGGTACGGAGGTTCGGCCGCCTGAGTCGGTAACGCGGGGTCCTAGTGATGGAAACCGGTGGCCGCGTCCTTGTCGTGCGTCGACGGGTGCGGCTGCCGGCGCAGTTCCGGCAGCAGCCGTTGCAGGTCCTCCACGAACAGCTCGGCGAGGTCCGCGGAGAACCCGTTGCGGCACACGACCCGCAGTACGGACAGGTCCTGCCGGTTCTCCGGGAAGGTGTACGCGGGCACCAGCCAGCCGCGTTCCCGCAGCCGCCGGGAGACGTCGAAGACGTCGTACGCGGTCACGTCCGCGCCGGTCGTGAAGGCGAACACGGGCAGCTCGTCGCCCCGGGTGAGCATCCGGAAGTCGCCCAGCTCCTCGATCCGCTTGGCGAGCGCACACGCCACATCGCGCGTGGACTGCTGCACCGCCCGGTAGCCGTCGCGGCCCAGCCGCAGGAACGTGTAGTACTGCGCGACCACCTGGGCCCCGGGGCGCGAGAAGTTGAGCGCGAACGTCGGCATGTCGCCGCCCAGATAGTTGACGCGGAAGACCAGCTCCTCGGGGAGCGCCTCCTTGTCCCGCCACAGCGCCCAGCCGACGCCCGGGTAGACCAGCCCGTACTTGTGCCCCGAGGTGTTGATCGACGCCACGCGCGGCAGCCGGAAGTCCCACACCAGGTCCTCGTCGAGGAAGGGCGCCACCATGGCTCCTGAGGCCCCGTCGACGTGCACGGGGATATCCAGCCCGGTCCGCTCCTGAAGGGCGTCCAGGGCCTCGCAGAGCCCCGCGACGGGCTCGTACGACCCGTCGAAGGTCGACCCGAGGATCCCGACGACCCCGATGGTGTTCTCGTCGCACAGCTCGGCCGCCGCCTGCGGATCGAGATGGAACCGGTCGCCCTCCATGGGCACCTGGCGCGCCTCCACCTCCCAGAAGTTGCAGAACTTGTCCCAGCAGACCTGCACATTGACGCCCATGACGAGGTTCGGCCGCACGTCCCGCCCCGGATACCGGTCGGCGTTGCGCGCCGCCCACCGCCGCTTCAGCGCCATCCCGGCGAGCATGCACGCCTCACTCGAACCGGTGGTCGAACAGCCCACCGCGGCGGCCGGATCGGGCGCGTTCCACAGATCGGCGAGCATCGCCACACAGCGCCGCTCCAGCTCGGCGGTGCGCGGGTACTCGTCCTTGTCGATCATGTTCTTGTCCTGGCACTCGCCCATCAGGATGCCGGCCTGCGGCTCCATCCAGGTGGTGACGAAGGTGGCCAGGTTGAGCCGTGAGTTGCCGTCGAGCATCAGTTCGTCGTGCACGAGCTGGTACGCCGTCGTCGGCGGCAGCGGGGAGTCCGGGAGCCGGTGCGTGGGCGGGGCCTCGGTCATCCCGCCGACCGGGTTGGCCTCCCCGTAGAACGGGTTGACGGCGAGCCTGCGCCCGTCGCCCTTGTGGTCGGATGCTTCGCTGTCCCCACGGTGCAGTGGCATGCCTACGACAGTAGGACCGGGTCGCGAGGCTTGCACCTCACGTCGGGTGAGGACGCAGTGTGGAGTGCGTACCGAGAAGGGAGCGGAAGTGAGTCACTCCGTGGGACAGGTCGCCGGTTTCGCCGGCGTCACGGTGCGCACCCTGCACCACTACGACGAGATCGGCCTGCTCGTGCCGGGCGAGCGCAGCCACGCGGGCCACTGGCGCTACAGCGACGCCGACCTCGACCGGCTGCAGCAGATCCTGTTCTACCGGGAACTCGGCTTCCCCCTCGACGAGGTCGCCGCCCTGCTGGACGACCCGAAGGCGGACCCGCGCGCGCAGTTGCGCCGTCAGCACGAGCTGCTGACCGCCCGGATCGAACGGCTCCAGAAGATGGCGGCGGCCGTGGAGCACGCCATGGAGGCACGCAGAATGGGCATCAACCTCACACCCGAAGAGAAGTTCGAGGTCTTCGGCGACAAGGACCCGGAGGCACACGCGGAGGAGGCCGAGCGCCGCGCGCTGTCGATCGCGCGTTCACCTCCTCACCCTCCGAGGTGAAGGCTCCCGCCGGAGCACTGAGGGGCGCGGCGCCTTCGCTACAGTCGCCTTGTCCGGCAACGTGGTTGGCGGACCTACCGCCGGACTGGCGGGACGTCAAGCCTGTGGAGACCTTGTCAGACCACCCTCGGGTGGCAGGGGTCGGTGAAGCAGGAACCCGAGGGAGCAGCGCGTAGCGGTGCTGACCGGAATCGCCTGCGTTCACGCAGGCGAGGATGTCAAGACGCCCTGATGGCCGCACGGCCACTGGGTCCCTGGTCCGGGGTCACTCCCGGACCAGGACCACCGCGGTCCCGTACGCGCACACCTCCGTACCCACGTCCGCCGCCTCGGTCACGTCGAAGCGGAAGGCCAGCACGCCGTTGGCGCCACGCGCGCGTGCCTGCTCGACGAGCCGCTCCATGGCCTGATTACGGGTCTCGACGAGAGTTTTCGTCAGCCCCTTCAGCTCACCGCCGATCATCGACTTCAGCCCGGCCCCGATCTGGCTGCCCAGATGCCGCGACCGCACGGTCAGCCCGAAGACCTCACCGATGACCCGCTCGACCCGGTAACCGGGGATGTCGTTCGTCGTCACGACCAGCACGTCTGACTCCGGCCCCTGGCCGCCGCCGTACTCTTCGATACCCATAACCTCACAGGGTGGCCCCAGTTCCCGCACAGCGCACGCCGGAGTGGCGCATGGACGCTGTTGGAACCTGGAGGGGACACCTTGCGTTGATAGCTTTGCCCCACCCGATTCTCTGCTCATCTCTGCCAAGCCTCAGGAGCCCGGAACAGTGACGACGCTTGCCCTCGGACCGAGCTGGCTGGACCCGGACTATCTGCTGGACCAGTTCGGCATCTGGGGCCTGCTCCTGATCGTGTTCGCCGAGTCCGGCCTGCTCATCGGCTTCTTCCTGCCCGGTGACTCGCTGCTGTTCACGGCGGGCCTGCTGATCACCGCGGGCACGCTGGACTTCCCCCTGTGGGGGGCGGTCGCCCTGATCTGCGTCGCCGCGATCCTCGGCGACCAGGCGGGCTACATGTTCGGCAAGAAGGTCGGCCCGTCGCTCTTCAGCCGCCCGGACTCCCGGCTCTTCAAACAGGAGAACGTCACCAAGGCCCACGAGTTCTTCGAGAAGTACGGCCCGAAGTCCCTGGTCCTGGCCCGCTTCGTGCCCATCGTGCGCACGTTCACGCCGATCATCGCCGGTGTCAGCGGCATGAAGTACCGCTCCTTCGTGACCTACAACGTCATCGGCGGCGTCCTGTGGGGCGCGGGCGTGACCCTGCTCGGTTCCTGGCTCGGCAACATCGAGTTCGTGAAGAAGAACATCGAACCGATCCTGCTGCTGATCGTCTTCATCTCGGTCGTCCCGATCATCATCGAGTTCGCCCGAGCCCGCAGCAAGGCCAAGAAGAACCCGCCCCAGCAGCCCCCGGCTCCGCCGGCACAGCAGCAGTACCAGGCCCCGATGGACGACGAGACGACCCAACTCCGCCGCATCCCCCCGGCCCAGCAGCAGGACGAAGACCAGGGCTATGCCCAGCAGTACGCCCAGCAGTACCCGTACAACCAGGACTACGGCTACCAGGCCCAGCAGCAATACCCGTACGGCAACCAGAACCAGAACAACGGCTACCCCCAAAACTGACGGTCGGGCACCCCACCTAGGGGCGCGGGGAACTGCGCGACAAGCCACAACGGCGCCGCACCCGCCACACCACAGAACCCCCGAGCTCCTAGGCGCCCCACGCCAAGCGGACGCACCCGGCCCTAGAACCCCCGCGTCCGCTTAGCAGCCCGCCGCCCCCCGGCGGAACCGCTCGGCACTCGCAAGAACAACCGCGAGATCTCCGACCCCAGATTCACCCCGATAGCGATGGCCATGGCCAACGCCGCCGCCTTGGACAGCGAAACCAACCCCGCGTCCATATCGTTCTGCGCGATCGACAACAGCCCGAAATACGTGGCCGACCCTGGCAACAGGGGCCCGATCGCCGCGGTGGTGTACGGCAGCGCCGACGCGTACCGGTACCGCGACAGCAGCTGCCCGAACAGCCCGACCAGCCCCGCCGCGACGGCGGTCGAGGCCACCGGCGAGAAGTCCCCGGTGTCGTGCATCGCGCCGTACACGCTCCACGCCACACCCCCGTTGAGCGTCACGATCAGCACGGTGGAACGTTCCTGCTGGAGCATGACCGCGAAGGTCAGCGACAGCAGCATGGAGGCGCCGATCTGCAACAGCGGCTCCGCGGTCCCCAGGGCCGCGTCGGGGTTCAGCTCGGCGCCCAGTTCCACGCCGAAGTACAGGATCAGCAGCACCCCGACGACGATGCCCACGAAGAAGTACATGACCTCCAGCAGGCGGGCTGACGCGGTGATGTAGAACCCGGTCAGCCCGTCCTGCACCCCGGCCACCAGCGCCCGCCCGGGCAGCAGCGCGAACAGTCCGCCGGTGATCACCGCGGACGCCTTCACGTCCACGTCCGCGAGCGTCAGCGCGACCCCCATCGCGGCCGGCGGCATCGCGGCCACCGTGAACTGGTAGAACTCCGGCAGCCCGCGCCCCGCGCACAGCCACGCCAGCCGGTCGCCCAGCATCGCGCCGAGCGCCGCCGCCACGAACACGACCAGGTCGCCGCCGACGAGCACGGACGCGGCGCCCGCGAGCAGTCCGGCGGCCACGGTGAGCCCCCAGCCGGGATACGGGTGCCGGTTGCGCCGGATCTCCGCGAGGCGCCCGTAGGCCTCTTCCAGCGACGGGGCGGTCTCCGGGTCGCTCAGGTCGTCCACGAGCCGGTAGACGGCCGCCAGGCGCGTGTAGTCGGTGCCCCGGCGCCGGACCGTCCGTGACGCCGTCACGGGGTCGTCGACGAGCGAGGGCTGGTACGTGATCGACAGCAGCGTGAAGGTGACGGTCGGCTCGCAGCGGTCGAGGCCGTAGGACCGGCAGACGGCGAACATGGCCGCCTCCACGTCCTCGGCGCCCTCGCCGCCCGCGAGCAGCAGTTCGCCGATGCGCAGCGTCAGGTCGAGCACGCGCGGGACGGCCGGCCCGCCCTCCTCGGCGGCCTTCGGCACCCGCTCCGGCGCGGGCCGCTCGGCCACCGGCATCCGCAGCATCGTGCGCATCCGGTCCTGCCAGGGCACGTCCTTGGTGAGACTCACCACAGGGATACCGCTCGGCGGCGTGAACGCGGGCGCCCGGTACGTACGCGGGGTGCTGAAGGCGGAGCCCTCGCTGTCGCCCCCGGGCGGCTGCGGAACGTCGAGCCCGTCCGGCAGGGCGAACTCGGAGGTGGTCTCGGACTCGCCGACGACGGGCTTCGGCGGGGCCAGCCCCACGGGAAGTGCGAACTCGGAGGTGGTGGACGAATCCCCGTCGCCCGAGCCGGTTCCCCCGACGGGAACCGTGAAGACGCCCGTGGCCTCGTCCGACGGCGGCTTGTGGTCCTCGTCCGTCACGCCGTATCGCTCCTTGCACACGCCCTTTGAGTACGCCTCAGTATGCGCACAGACACACGAACGGGCCGCACGCGCACGCGTGCGGCCCGTTGAGCGTGACGGGGCAGGTGGGGCCTCAGTGGCCGCCCTGCTCCTTGAGGCGCTTGTACGACCGCTCGATCTCGGCCTCGGCGTCCGCGCGGCCCACCCAGTTGGCGCCCTCGACGGACTTGCCGGGCTCCAGGTCCTTGTAGACCTCGAAGAAGTGCTGGATCTCCAGACGGTCGAACTCCGACACGTGGTGGATGTCGCGGAGGTGCTCCACGCGCGGGTCGTGCGCGGGCACGCACAGCAGCTTGTCGTCGCCGCCGGCCTCGTCCGTCATCCGGAACATGCCGATCGTGCGGCACTGGATGAGGCACCCGGGGAAGGTCGGCTCGTCCAGGATGACCAGCGCGTCCAGCGGGTCGCCGTCCTCGCCGAGGGTGTTCTCGACGAAGCCGTAGTCGGCCGGGTAACTGGTCGAGGTGAAGAGGCGACGGTCCAGACGGATCCGACCGGTCTCGTGGTCCACCTCGTACTTGTTCCGTGAACCCTTCGGAATCTCGATCGTGACGTCGAACTCCACCGGTGGCTCCTCCATGATCAGCACATAGTTCTGGTGGTTAAGTGTCCCTCACGCCGGTGTGTGATCGCGAAAGGGGCTGGTGTTCGTGCCAGAGCTGAGGCCTTGGCGGGCCGCGAGGCCGCGGGTGGCGCGGCTGGCGCGAACCGTACGACCGCGTCTCTCCCGGGCCAAGGCGACGGTGAAACCGCAGCTCGGACGGGCCGGAGCGGCCGTGAAGCCACAACTCGAACGAGCGACGGCGACGGTCAGGCCGCACCTCGAACGAGCCGGACGAGCCACCGCCGCCGTGAAACCGCGGGTCGCGCGGATCACCCGGGCCGTGGCACCGAAGCTCGCCGGTCTCCCGAGGCCGAAGAACCTGAAGGCACTGACGACCCTGCCGCGGACCTGGCAGTACACCGCGGGCGCCGCCACCGCCGGACTGGCGCTGACCGCGGGCGTGGTGACCGCCGCCGGCCCCTGGGACTCCTCCGGTCAGCGTACGGCGGAGCGGGACTGGGCGGCCGTACAGGAGGGATCCGGTGGCACAGATCACGGTCGTAATTCTGGTACGTCCGATACATCCGGTACCTCCGGTACGTCGGCCGGGGCGCCCGCGCCCGCGCCGAGCGCCGCCTCCGTGCTGACCGGCCTCGGCAGCGCCACCGGCACCCTGAAGGCGGCCCCCGCGGGAAGTGCCCTCGCGGCCGTTCTGGGCCCGCTCCTGGAGAACCCGGCGCTCGGCACCCGCCGTACGGCCGCCGTCGTCGACGTGGCCACCGGGAAGCGCCTGTACGGCCTGGGCGCCGGCCAGGCGCTCGTCCCCGCGTCCACCACGAAGATCGCCACGGCCGTCGCCGCGCTCTCCGCGATGGGCGCCGACCACCGCCTCACCACCCGGGCCGCCCTGGAGCCCGACACCAACGAACTCGTCCTGGTCGGCGGCGGCGACCCCACCCTGACGGCCCGTACGGACCCGGAGGGCTGGGCCAGCCTGCGCACCCTGGCCGACTCGACGGCCGCCGCCCTGAAGAAGCGCGGCGTAAGCCAGGTGACGCTGTCGTACGACACCACGCTGTACGCGGGCAAGGAACTCCACCCGATCGGGGTCAACGACAACCTCGCCCCGGTCAGCGCCCTGATGGCCGACGAGGCACGCACGGACGACACGACGAGCGGACCGGCGCCGCGCGTCACCGACCCGGCGGCTGCGGCGACCCGCACGTTCGCGGCCCTGCTGGCGAAGCACGGCATCAAGACCTCGTCCCCCGGCCCGTCCAAGGCCACGGGCCGCGCGAGCACCCTCGCGAAGGTCTCCTCGCCGCCGCTCTCGGCCCTGGTCGAGCGCATGCTGACCAACAGCGACAACGACCTCGCGGAGGCCCTGGCCCGCCAGACGGCGCTGGCGAAGAAGGTCCGCCCCGACTTCGCGGGCGGTGCCAAGGCGATCCAGGCTCAACTGAGGAAGCTGGGCCTGCCGATGACAGGCGCCCGTTTCGCGGACGGCAGTGGCCTGAACCGCGCCGACCGCCTCACCCCGGACCTCCTCACGGCCCTCCTCGCCAAGGCCGGCGACCCGTCCCGCCCCGACCTCCGCGCGGCCCTCACGGGCCTTCCGGTGGCGGGCTTCACGGGCACCCTGAGCGCCCGCTACACGGACGGCGCGGCAGGTGTCGTACGGGCCAAGACGGGCACGCTGACCGGCGTAAACGCCCTCGCGGGCACGGTAGTGGACCGAGACGGCCGCCTCCTCGCCTTCGCCTTCCTGGCAGCGAACACCACCAGCCCGACAGAGGCCCAGGCAGCCCTGGACCGCACAGCAACGGCCCTGGCGTCCTGCGGCTGCGGGTAGCTCCGCTGGACGGGCGGTTCTTCGTCTGCGGGTGCGTTGTGGCTGGTCGCGCAGTTCCCCGCGCCCCTAAGGGGCGCTCCCGCACCCGGTCCGCACCGCTGTGGGCAGGCGTTCCGCAGGGCGGAACGGGTGGGCACAGCGTGCGGCGCCGGGTGCCAGCCCAACAAGGCCCGACCCATGCCAACCTCGCAACCTGCCCCCAAGGGGACCGCTCCCGTACCGTTGACGCATGACGAGCATCGGTGGTGCGGCATCTGCTGGGATGGTCGACTGGAATCTCGCGGTGGCGACCGCGACCCGGCTGGTGAGGCCGGGCCCCGAGGTGAGCCGTGACGAGGCCCGGGCCATCGTCGCGGAGCTGCGCAGGCATGCGAAGGCGTCCGAGGAGCACGTCCGGGGCTTCACCCGGATGGGGACCGACGCCGTGCACGACACCCCCGTACTCGTCGTCGACCGCCCGGGCTGGGTGCGGGCGAACGTCGCCGGGTTCCGTGAGGTGCTCAGGCCGCTGCTCGACAAGATGCAGGAGCGGCGCGGGAGTTCACCGGGCGGGGCCGTGCTCGGCGCGGTCGGCGGCAAGGTGACCGGCGTCGAACTGGGGATGCTGCTGTCGTTCCTGTCGTCGCGGGTGCTGGGCCAGTACGAGACCTTCGCCCCGGCCACCCGTGAACTGCCGGCGGGCGCCAATGGTGGCGGCCGGCTGCTCCTCGTCGCGCCGAACATCGTGCACGTGGAGCGCGAACTCGACGTACAGCCCCACGACTTCAGGCTCTGGGTGTGTCTGCACGAGGAGACGCACCGCACCCAGTTCACCGGCGTGCCCTGGCTGCGTGACCACCTGGAGGGCGAAATCCAGTCGTTCTTGGGGGAGACCGACGTCGACCCCTCGACCTTCCTGGAGCGCATCAGGGAGGCCGCTCAGTCCCTCGCGGGCGGCCGGCCGGAGGGCGAGGAGGACGACGGCGGGCGTTCCCTGGTGGAGCTGGTGCAGACGCCGGCCCAGCGGGAGATCCTCGGCCGCCTCACCGCGGTCATGTCCCTTCTGGAGGGACACGCCGATTTCGTGATGGACGGAGTGGGCCCCGCGGTGGTGCCCTCCGTGGCCGAGATCCGGGAGAAATTCCAGCAACGACGGGCCAAGGGCGCCTCCCGCCTGGACCTCGCGCTGCGCAAGCTGCTCGGTCTGGACGCCAAACTCCGGCAGTACCGCGACGGCGAACGGTTCGTCCGCGCGGTCGTCGACCAGGTCGGGATGGACGGCTTCAACCGCGTCTGGACCTCCCCGAACACCCTCCCGACGAAGACGGAGATCGCCAAACCGGCGGACTGGGTCGCGCGGGTGCACCGCAAGGCGGAATCGTGAGCCCTTGGGGTACGTGGTGAACGAATCCGGCCGACGGCAGGTGAACGCCTCTTCAATCACCCGTCCGAGGGACCGTGGGGCATGGGTAGGCGTGCAATGCTCGGGGAACGGCCCGTTTCTGTCACCATCTACACACTCTGAGTGACCGGAATCGGCTCACCCCCCGAAAACTTCATGAAGGGAACCGGACATGGGTCCCCATCCTGCGGTCGCGGCGATACGCCTGGCGGTTCGCCGCGCCCTCCACGACATCCTCAGCGGGCACCACACCCCGCACACTCCGCACGCCGCGCTCCTCCCCGGCCCCACCACCCCCGGCGAGTCCTCCCCGCTCGTCCTCGTGGCGTGCTCCGGCGGCGCCGACTCCATGGCGCTCGCCTCCGCTCTCGCGTTCGAAGCGCCCAAACTCGGCCTGCGCGCCGGGGGTGTCACCGTCGACCACGGCCTGCAGCCCGGCTCCGACCTCCGCGCCGACGAGGTCGTCCTGCGCCTGACCGAACTCGGTCTCGCCCCGGTCGAGTCGATCGCCGTCACCGTCGGCCGTGAGGGCGGCCCCGAGGCCGCCGCCCGCGACGCCCGGTACGCCGCCCTGGACGGCGCCGCCGAACGCCACGGCGCCACCGCCGTCCTCCTCGGCCACACCCGCGACGACCAGGCCGAAACCGTCCTCCTCGGCCTCGCCCGCGGCTCCGGCATCCGCTCCCTGTCCGGAATGGCGGCGGTCTCCGGCGGCCCGGGCGCCCCCGGCCGCTACCGCCGCCCCTTCCTGCAGCTCGACCGGCAGACCGCCCGCAAGGCGTGCATGGTCCAGTCCCTCCCGGTCTGGGACGACCCGCACAACGCCGACCCGGCGTACACCCGGTCCCGGCTGCGCCACGAGGGCCTGCCCGCCCTGGAGAAAGCCCTCGGCAAGGGTGTCGTCGAGGCCCTCGCCCGTACGGCCCAGCTCTCCCGCGACGACGCCGACGCCCTCGACACCTGGGCCCGCCAGGCCGAGGCCTCCGTACGGGACGCGGCGGGCCTGCTGGAGTGCGCCAAGCTGTACGCCCTGCCGCCCGCCGTACGCCGCCGCATCCTGCGCAGCGCCGCCATCGAGGCGGGCGCTCCGGCCGGTTCGCTGTTCGCCCGCCACATCGAGGAAGTCGACCGACTGATCACCGGTTGGCGCGGTCAGGGAGCCATCAATCTCCCCGGCCGGGTCGTCGCCCAGCGGCAGGGTGGCAGACTGGTGATTCGGCAAGGCTGAATCCCACCCCCCTTCCGAGAGGGGCCGGGAGCAGGTGGGACGACCGAAAGTGATGCGGGTGGACGCGAAAGACATGGGTGCCGACCTCAAGTCGGTGCTCATCACCAAGGAAGAGATCGACGCGAAGCTCGTCGAGCTGGCCGCGAAGATCGACGCGGAGTACGCGGGCAAGGACCTGTTGATCGTCGGTGTCCTCAAGGGCGCCGTGATGGTCATGGCCGACCTGGCCCGGGCGCTGTCCACCCCCCTCACCATGGACTGGATGGCCGTGTCGTCGTACGGCGCGGGCACCCAGTCCTCCGGTGTGGTGCGGATCCTCAAGGACCTCGACACCGACATCAAGGGCAAGCACGTCCTCATCGTCGAGGACATCATCGACTCCGGGCTGACCCTGTCCTGGCTGATCTCCAACCTCGGCTCCCGCGAGCCCGAGTCGCTGAAGATCTGCACCCTGCTGCGCAAGCCGGAGGCCGCGAAGGTCGCCATCGACGTGGAGTGGGTCGGCTTCGACATCCCGAACGAGTTCGTGATCGGCTACGGCCTCGACTACGCGGAGAAGTACCGCAACCTTCCGTTCGTCGGTACGCTCGCGCCTCACGTCTACGGCGGCTGACACGGCGCCGGGTCCGGCGGTCGCTGAGCCAAAGGGCCAGTCCTGCGGGACGTCCGGGAACCCCGGCGGGTTCCGCGCCGTTGGAGCTTGCGTGGACGTGATTGCCAGCTCGCCCGTGCGCCTTCGGGTGACAAAGCTGGGGTACCGTCCGAAGAGCAGTCTTTAGAACAGTCTTTGTCAAACTCACTATGGCAGGAGGGACGGGGCGGCACCGCTCCGTATGGATGGACGTGAAGCGATACTTCCGTGGGCCGGTCATGTGGATCGTGCTGGCCGTCCTTGCCGTGGTCGTGTTGATGCAGGTCGTCGGCTCGTCCGGCGGCTACAAGACGGTGGACACAGGCCAGGTCGTCCAGGCGATCAACGACAACAAGGTCGAGCAGGCCAAGATCACCACCGGTGACGAGCAGGTCATCAAGGTCCAGCTCAAGGACGGCCAAAAGGTCGAGGGCAGCTCGAAGATCCAGGCGAGCTACATCGGCGACCAGGGCGTCAACCTGGCGAACACTCTCCAGGACAAGTACCAGAACAAGCAGATTCCGGACGGCTACACGGTCTCCCCGACCAAGCAGAACGCGTTCGTGGGCATTCTGCTGTCGCTGCTCCCCTTCGTCCTCATCGTCGTCGTGTTCCTGTTCCTGATGAACCAGATGCAGGGCGGCGGCTCCCGGGTCATGAACTTCGGGAAGTCCAAGGCCAAGCTCATCACCAAGGACACCCCGAAGACGACGTTCGCGGACGTCGCGGGCGCGGACGAGGCCGTCGAGGAACTGCACGAGATCAAGGAGTTCCTCCAGGAGCCGGCCAAGTTCCAGGCCGTCGGCGCCAAGATCCCCAAGGGTGTGCTCCTCTACGGGCCTCCCGGTACGGGCAAGACGCTGCTCGCGCGTGCTGTCGCGGGCGAGGCGGGCGTTCCGTTCTACTCGATCTCGGGTTCCGACTTCGTCGAGATGTTCGTCGGTGTCGGTGCCTCCCGGGTCCGTGACCTCTTCGAGCAGGCCAAGGCGAACGCCCCGGCGATCGTCTTCGTCGACGAGATCGACGCGGTCGGCCGCCATCGCGGCGCCGGCCTCGGCGGCGGTCACGACGAGCGCGAGCAGACGCTCAACCAGCTGCTCGTCGAGATGGACGGCTTCGACGTCAAGGGTGGTGTGATTCTCATCGCAGCCACCAACCGTCCGGACATCCTCGACCCGGCGCTGCTGCGGCCCGGCCGTTTCGACCGCCAGATCGCGGTCGACCGTCCGGACATGCTGGGCCGTCTGGAGATCCTCAAGGTTCACCAGAAGGGCAAGCCGGTCGCGCCGGACGTCGATCTGTCGGCGGTCGCCCGTCGCACGCCGGGCTTCACCGGCGCGGACCTGAGCAACGTCCTCAACGAGGCCGCGCTGCTCACCGCCCGCAGCGACAAGAAGCTGGTCGACAACGCGTCGCTCGACGAGGCCATCGACCGCGTCGTGGCGGGCCCGCAGAAGCGGACCCGGATCATGTCGGAGAAGGAAAAGAAGATCACCGCGTACCACGAGGGCGGCCACGCCCTGGTCGCGGCGGCCTCCCCGAACTCCGACCCGGTCCACAAGATCACGATCCTCTCCCGAGGCCGTGCTCTGGGCTACACGATGGTCCTGCCGGACGAGGACAAGTACTCGACCACGCGCAACGAGATGCTGGACCAGCTGGCGTACATGCTGGGTGGCCGCGCGGCGGAGGAGCTGGTCTTCCACGACCCGACCACCGGCGCCGCGAACGACATCGAGAAGGCCACGGCGACGGCCCGCGCGATGGTCACGCAGTACGGCATGACCGAGCGCCTCGGCGCGATCAAGTTCGGCGGCGACAACACCGAGCCCTTCCTGGGCCGGGAGATGTCGCACCCGCGCGACTACTCGGAAGAGGTCGCCGCGCTCGTCGACGAAGAGGTCAAGAAGCTCATCGAGAACGCGCACAACGAGGCCTGGGAGATCCTGGTCGAGAACCGCGACGTCCTCGACGCCCTGGTGCTCGAACTGCTGGAGAAGGAGACGCTGAGCAAGGAGCAGATCGCCGAGGTCTTCGCTCCCATCATCAAGCGCCCGGCCCGCCCCGCGTGGACCGGCTCCTCCCGCCGTACGCCGTCCACCCGCCCGCCGGTGCTCTCCCCCAAGGAGCTGTCGCTGACGAACGGGACGAACGGCTCGGCGCCGGCGATCACCACCAAGGCCGGAGCCACCGAGTCCGTCCCCGTGACGGAACCGGTGTCGGAGGACCGCACGGAGAGCTGATCCCGGCTCTCCTGCACCCTCCCGCTCAGTGGGCCCGGAATGGATGCCGTGTCCCTCAGGTTCTAGCCTGGGGGACGCGGCATTTCGGTATGTCCGCACGTGCGACGCGTGGTCCACACGCGTGACAGGGACAGGAACGAGGCACCAGATGACCGATCCCGTGACGCTGGACGGCGAAGGCACGATTGGCGTGTTCGACGAGAAGCGGGCGGAGAACGCCGTACGCGAACTGCTGATCGCGGTGGGCGAGGACCCGGACCGCGAGGGCCTGAGGGAG
This sequence comes from Streptomyces sp. NPDC000878, assembly GCF_053599695.1. Lineage (NCBI taxonomy): Bacteria > Bacillati > Actinomycetota > Actinomycetes > Kitasatosporales > Streptomycetaceae > Streptomyces > Streptomyces sp. NPDC000878. The sequence continues at coordinate 134,308 of NZ_JBSFMT010000017.1, forward strand.
ACGCCGGGGCGGGTGGCGCGGGCGTACCGGGAGATATTCGCGGGGCTGTGGCAGCGGCCCGAGGACGTGCTGACGACGACGTTCGACCTGGGGCACGACGAGATGGTGCTGGTGAAGGACATCGAGGTCTTGAGCTCCTGTGAGCATCACCTGGTGCCATTTGTTGGAGTTGCCCACGTCGGCTACATCCCGTCCACGGACGGGAAGATCACCGGGTTGTCGAAGCTGGCCCGGCTGGTGGACGTCTACGCCCGTCGACCGCAGGTGCAGGAACGACTCACCACGCAGGTAGCCGACTCCCTGATGGAGATTCTGGAGCCGCGTGGGGTGATCGTCGTCGTCGAGTGCGAGCACATGTGCATGTCCATGCGGGGGGTTCGGAAGCCGGGGGCGAAGACGATCACTTCGGCTGTGCGGGGGCAGTTGCGGGATCCGGCCACCCGTAACGAGGCGATGAGCTTGATCATGGCTCGCTGAGTACTTCGACTGCGGGGCCGTCGTGGCTTGTCGCGCAGTTCCCCGCGCCCCTGTGGGGCGCTCCTTGGCAGGCCTGTTTACGCTGCGGGCGCCGTGCCCGCGTTGTTGTCGTCGTCCTCCGGGAGTTTGCAGACTCGTTCCAGGAAGAAGGCTGCCGCTATTACCGCGATGCCTGCGAGGACCGAGAAGCCGGCGTAGATGGCCTGGTCGCGGCGGGCGGGGATGTCCAGGGACTCCAGGAGGAAGACGCCCGTGCCGCCGTACATGCCGGCGACCAGGGCGGCCACCAGGGCGCTGGCCTGGCCGAAGACGACCGCGCGGGCGGCCATCAGGGGGTCGACGCCCTTGGCGCCGGGGCGGCGGTCGCGCTGGGCCTTGAGGCGGGCGCGGAGGGAGAGGGCCGTGGCCAGCAGGACCGCGGCGATCAGGGCGAGGACGACGGGGGCAGCCAGCGGGACGCTGGGGAGTGTCCCCACCGAGTTCCACAGCCGGGCGCCCGCCCAGGAGAGCACTCCGGCGACCGCGAACACGCCGGCCAGCATCTTGACGTGCAGCTCTCTCACGGTGCCCCTTCAGCTCCCCGGACCGGACCACCGACCTGTGGCCATCATGACCTTAACGGCTATTCCGGCAGCTGGAGTTCCAGGTCGGCGCGGGGCGCGACGCCGTCCAGGGCGACGGTCTCCAGGAGGGCCGCCACCGGGCCGCGGCCGGGCAGCTGGGCCTCGGGGTCCACGTCGTGCCAGGGGGCGAGGACGAACGCCCGCTCGTGGGCGCGCGGGTGGGGGAGGGTGAGGGTGGGGTCGTCGGAGACCTCGTCGGCGTACGCGACGATGTCGACGTCGATCGTGCGTGGGCCCCAGCGTTCCTCGCGGACGCGGTGGAAGGCCTCCTCGACGGCGTGGGCGCGCTCCAGGAGCGAGGACGGGGGGAGCGTCGTCTTCAGGACGACCACCGCGTTGAAGTACGACGGCTGGCTGCCCGCCGGGACGCCCCACGGCTCCGTCTCGTAGACGGGGGAGACCGCTTTGACGCGGACGCCCGGGGTGTCCTCCAGGGCGTCGATGGCCCCCTGGAGGGTCTCCAGGCGGTTGCCGAGGTTCGAGCCCAGGGAGATCACGGCGCGCTGCGGGTTGTGCAGGGTGGTGTCGGCGGCGTCGACCTGCTGGACGACGGAGGCGGGCACCGGCTGGACGGTCGGGTCGCTGTGACTCTCGGTGAACGAGGCGGTCATACTCGGCTCCGGGTGATGGTGATGGTCACGTCGTCGAAGGGGACCGTGATCGGCGCGTCCGGTTTGTGGACGCACACCTCGACCTCCTGGACCCCCTGGTGCTTCAGACAGACCTGCGCGATGCGTTCGGCGAGCGTCTCGATGAGATCGACGGGCTCGCCCTCGACGACGGCCACGACCTCCTCCGCCACGATGCCGTAGTGCACGGTCTTCGCCAGGTCGTCGTCGGCCGCGGCCGGCCGGGTGTCCAGGCCGAGGGAGAGGTCCACGACGAAGGTCTGGCCCTCTTCCCGCTCCTGCGGGAACACACCGTGGTGTCCACGGGCCCTCAGGCCGCGCAGCGCGACACGATCCACGCGAATCACTCCTGCAATCGTCGTTGGCGACCGCTTCGGACCGGGGTGCTCCCGGCCCGGCGGCCACTTCCGAATCTACCCGCGGGCACTGACAGTGCCCGCCCCGTGAGGGGCCCGTCCACGTGCTGGTCCAGAGGGTTCATCGGGTGTTTCCCCGTGGGAACACGGCTGCTCACGGGCTGGTAGCCGCACTTACCCCGTGTTCGTGATTCCAACCACGTTCGGCCGGCTTCGGCCACGTTCGGCTCAGGAGGGTGTGTCGTCGGCCTCGTCCTCGTCGTTCTCGGCGAGGACCGGGGAGGCGTGGTGCGACCAGAGCTTCCAGCCGACGGGCGTACGGCGGAACAGGTTGGTGGCGACGACGAGCTGGCCGACCAGCGGACCCAGCTCGTCGCTGTCCTCGGGGGCCGGGCCGCCGCTGAGGATGTTCTCGGTGCAGGTCACCAGGGCGGTGTCGCCGGTCACGGAGACGTGCACGTCGGTCAGGAAGAACTGGATGTACTCGGTGTTCGCCATGATCAGCGCGTACGAGCGGAGCACCTCGCCGCGTCCGGTCAGCACCGGCCAGCCGGGGTGCACGCAGGAGACCACGCCGGTCTCCGCCGGGTCGTGGTACTCCTCGTCGACGCCCAGGTCGGCGGGGGTGAGCCAGAGCGAGGACACCTCGTCGAAGTCGCCCCGTTCCAGCGCCTCGTAGAAGGCGGTGTTGGCGAGTTCGACCTGTTCGACGTCGGTGTGGGGCGCGCTCACCGGGCTCCCTCTGTGCTGCGGACGGCTTCCGTGTCGCGGGCCCACTCCACCGCGCGGGCGACCCGTACGGCGTCGGCGGTCGCGCGGACCTCGTGGACGCGGACCGCCCAGGCGCCCTGGTGGGCGGCGAGCGCGGAGACGGCGGCGGTGGCGGCGTCGCGCTCCCGCGCGGGCGGCGGGGCGCCCTCGGGGCCGGCCAGTACGCGGCCCAGGAACCGTTTGCGGGACGCGGCGACCAGGAGGGGGTGGCCCAGGCCGTGCAGGCGGTCGAGGTGGGCCAGGAGGGCCAGGTCGTGATCGGCGCCCTTGGAGAAGCCGAGACCCGGGTCCACGACGATCCGGTCGGGGGCGACACCGCCGGCGAGTACGGCGTCCACGCGCGCGTGCAGCTCGTCGACGACCTCGGAGACGACGTCCGCGTACACGCCCTTGATGTTGCCGCCCTCCAGGAAGCCGCGCCAGTGCATGACGACGAAGGGGGCGCCCGCGTTCGCGACGACCGGGACCATCGCGGGGTCCGCGAGGCCGCCGCTGACGTCGTTCACGAGGACCGCGCCCGCCGCGAGCGCCTGCTCGGCGACCGAGGCGCGCATGGTGTCGACAGAGACGGTGACGCCCTCGGCGGCGAGGCCGCGGACCACGGGGACGACGCGCTTGAGTTCCTCGGCCTCGTCGACGCGGGTGGCGCCGGGGCGGGTGGACTCGCCGCCGACGTCCACCAGGTCGGCGCCCTCGGTGACCAGGTCGAGGCCGTGTTTGACGGCGTTGGTCGTGTCGAACCAGCGGCCACCGTCGGAGAAGGAGTCCGGGGTCACGTTCACGACGCCCATGACCGCGCAGCGGTCCCAGGCCGGGAGGCCGGCGACGCGGCCACGTCCGCTGTGGTTGTTCATGCGTTCAGCGTAGGCCCCCGGCGGTGGGGCGGTTCTTGTCGGTGCGGGTGCGGTGTGGCTTGGGCCTTTGTTTCCCACCCACCCACCCGTCTCGGTCCGTCGATCGGCTCGGTCGAAATGCATCTCGGCTCGGTCGGAAAGCAACCTCGGACCGGTCGGGAAACAGCCTTGGCTCCGCCGGGAGCCTTCTCGGCTCGGTTGAGGAACTGCCTCGGGTCGGCCGGAATGCTCTCTTGGCTCGGCTGGGAGCCTCCTCGGTCCGGTTGAGGAACAACCTCGGCGCGGGGCCGTCACGCGGCCTCGGCTCCGTCGGAACGCGGCCTCGGCGTGGCCGGAATGCGGCCTTTACTCCGCCGCGAAGCGACCCGATCCGGTCGGAAAGGGTTCGTCGGGCCGTGGCCCGAGCGGCGCCCCCTGGGCTGGAGGGGGGCGGGGGCGCCGCTCGGGCCTGTCTGTGGCGGTGCGCTATGCCGCGCGCACCGTGCCTCTCTCCGCCGCCCCGTGGGCGCACGGGCGGCGGGCCGACGTGCGGCGGCGGAGGAGGCGGGGGAGGGCCAGTGTCACGAAGCCCTCTGCCTGCATCGCGGCCAGGCCGATGCGGGGGAGGTCGCCGGAGGCGCGGTAGACCACGAAGCGGGGTTCCCAGCGGGGGCGGAACTTCGCGTTGAACTTGTACAGGGACTCGATCTGGAACCAGCGGGACAGGAACACCAGGAGACCGCGCCAGGCGCGCAGTACCGGGCCGGCGCCGATCTTCTCGCCGCGGGCCAGGGCCGAGCGGAACATGGCGAAGTTGAGCGAGACGCGGGCGACGCCGAGGCGGGGGGCGGCCTCCAGGGCGGCCACGATGAGCAGTTCGTTCATGCCGGGGTCGGCCGAGCGGTCGCGTCGCATCAGGTCCAGGGAGACGCCGTCGGTGCCCCACGGCACGAAGTGCAGGATCGCCTTCAGATCGCCGTACGGGCCGGGCTGCTCGTCGGTCTTGTGGGCGGTGGCGATCAGGCAGTCGCCGTCTCCCGGGTCGCCGATGCGGCCCAGTGCCATGGAGAAGCCGCGCTCGGTGTCGGTGCCGCGCCAGTCCTCCGCGGCGAGCCTGATCCGCTCCAGCTCGTTCTCCCCGAGGTCACGGATGCGCCGTACCCGGGTTTCGTAGCCCGCGCGTTCGATGCGCTTGACCATCTGGCGCACGTTGCGCATCGCGCGCCCGGAGAGGGAGAAATCCGCGACGTCCACCACCGCCTCGTCGCCCAGTTCGAGGGCGTCGAGGCCGGTCTCGCGGGTCCAGACCTCGCCCCCGGTCTCCGAGCAGCCCATGACCGCGGGGGTCCAGGAGTGGGCCTTGGCCTCGTCCATGAAGCGTTCGATGGCGCCCGGCCAGGCCTCGACGTCGCCGATCGGGTCGCCGCTCGCCAGCATCACACCGGAGACGACGCGGTAGGTCACCGCCGCCTTGCCGCTGGGGGAGAAGACGACCGCCTTGTCGCGGCGCAGCGCGAAGTGGCCGAGGGAGTCGCGGCGGCCGTGCTTGTCGAGGAGGACGCGCAGCCGGTCCTCGTCCTCCTGGGTGAGGTGTGCGGCCGGGTGTTCGGGGCGGAAGGCGAAGTAGATCGTCGTGATCGCGGTCAGCAGGCCCAGGGCGCCGAGCGAGTAGCCGACGGTCCAGGAGGTGGGCCCGTCGTAGTCGACGGGTCCCTCGAAGCCGAACAGGCCGTACAGGACGTGGGTGATGCGGTCGGCGAGGCTCGGGTCGCCGTACATGCGGTCGCCGTGGGCGCTCACTATGACCAGCCCGAGCGCGAGCGAACCGGCGCTCATCAGCACGAAGTTGGTGAGCGCGCGCCAGCGGCTGCGCGGGTCGGGCAGGGCCTCGAACTCGGTGCGGTGGCGCAGCAGCATCACCAGCAGGAGTACGGAGATGACGAGCCCGACGATCGAGTGCCGGTAGGCGAACTGGGCGACGGCGCCGGCCGGCAGCAGGGCCACGGCGGCGCGCCAGGCCCGGCGCTTGCGGCGACGCAGGCCGTGCGCGAGGAGCAGCAGGAGGACGCCGGTGCTGAGCGAGAGCGCGGCGGCGAACGGGCCGAGCGCGCCGGGCAGCACCTCCGCGATCGCGTGCATCCGGCTGTGCCGGAAGCGCGGGAACACCTCGGCGGCGATGTCGACCAGCCCCACGAGCGCACAGGCCCGGGCGACCCACGCGGGGACGGCCTCGGGACGCGGGCCGCGCAGTACGCGCCGTACTCGGCTTGATCGTCCCGGAACCCCGGTCGACATTTCACCATCTGTCCTGACAGACATCGCATCCCGTAGTTCTGCGAGAGACCTGGAATCCGGAGCCAATCCGGCATCCGGCGACATTGCGCCCTCTAGGACGGTGTCTCGGGGGGACAGGTTCACTCCCCAGTGGAAAGCCGTTTCAAAGGACACCCAAAGTCCGGGGCAAGCCGCTGTGAAGGAACGTGCGGGCAGCGGCCGGCGCCGGGGGAGAGAGCGGGCAACAGCAGTCATGGGTCTCACGAGCAGGACAGTGCTGGCGCTGGCGATCCTGGCCGCCGCCCTGTTGTTCATCGGCACGATCGCGTTCTGGCCCCGGCTGGCGCGCCGCAACTGGCGGGCCGTCGGCGGCCGGACGCTACTGCTGCTGGCCACGCAGGTCGCGGTGTTCGCCTCGGTCGGTCTGGCCGTCAACCAGAGCTTCGGCTTCTACGCCTCCTGGGCCGACCTCCTGGGCAAGGAGACCGACCAGGGTGTGGTCGTCGACCAGAGTGGCGGGGCGCACGGCGGCTTCCAGGTGCTGTCCACCCAGTCGGTGAGTGTGCCGGGCGGTCATCTGCCCAGGGTCGGCGGCCAGATCCAGAAGATCGGCGTCGTCGGCAAGAAGACGGGGATCACCTCTCCGGCGTACGTCTATCTGCCACCGGAGTACTTCCAGCCGCAGTACGCGAAGCGCACCTTTCCGGTCGTGGTCGTGCTCACCGGCTATCCAGGGACCGCGCAGGCCCTGGTCACGAAGCTCAACTACCCGGACACGGCGCACGGGTTGGCGCGTGAGGGCAGGGCGCAGCCGATGATCCTGGTGATGCTGCGGCCGACCGTGGCGCCGCCCCGGGACACCGAGTGCGTGGACGTGCCGAACGGGCCGCAGACGGAGACGTTCTTCGCCCAGGACCTGCCAATGGCCGTCGCCGGCCACTACCGGGTCGGGTCGAGGCCCGGCAGCTGGGGCATCATCGGCGACTCGACGGGCGGCTACTGCGCGCTGAAGCTCGCGATGCACCACCCGCGCGCGTACACGGCCGCGGTGGGGCTGTCGCCCTCCTACAAGGCGCCGATCGACGCCACCACGGGAGACCTCTTCCAGGGCGACAGGAAGCTGAAGCGCCACGCCGACCTGGAGTGGTACATCAGGCACATGCCGCCGCCGGACGTCTCCCTGCTGGTCACCACCAGCAGACACGGAGAGGCCAACTACGGCCCGACGATGCGGTTCGTGGACCTCGTGAAGACGAAGGCCCCGACGCGGATCTCGACGATCGTCCTGGAGAGCGGCGGCCACAACTTCAACACCTGGCGGCGGGAGATCCCCGGCTCGCTGGAGTGGCTGAGTCAGCGGCTGACGGACCGTTGACGCCGCGGACGTGAGCGAAAGGGGCGTACAGAGGTCCGATGCCAAGGGCCGTCTGCCCTGTGAAGGGTCTGGGGCGACTGTGTTTTTACCGGGCGGGGCACCAAGATTCGCCTACGCGCGGTAAGTTTCTGGCCATGCCACGTGGACGTCACCGCCATTCACCACCTCTGCACCGGCTGCTGCCTCCAGCGGCGATCGCGGGCGTCTCGCTCGTCTGCGCCCTGGGGCCATGGGTGTTCACGGATACCGGCGTCCTCCGGGTGATCGCCGCGTTCGCCGCGGCGATCACGGTCGTGGGCGCTGCGGTCATGCGCCGCTGGGACATGGAGGCGGGCAAACAGGTCGCCGACCTCACGCGCGCGCGGGCGAGCGACGACTGGCGGCACGAGGAGCGGGCCGCCGAGTTGGAGACCGACCTGGAGGAGTCCCGCGAGCTGCGCGTCAAGCTGGAGCAGAAGCTGCGCGCGAAGCGGGCCGAGCTGCAGGGACTGCGCAACGAGCACGCGGCGCTGCTGCGGCGGTACGCCACGGCGGAGACCGAGCGGGCCAGCGCGCTGGAGGGCCGGCGACTGCTGGAGCTTGAGGCCGCGGTACCGGCCCAGGACTCGGACGCGGACACGGACGTCGATGTCGACGTGGACGTGGACGTGAAGGCGGCTGCGGGTACGGGTTCGGCGCGGGCGCTGCCGGCCGGGTCCGGCGGTTCGGCGGACGACGTCGACGAGGCTGACGAGGCCGAGGTGCTGGACTCCGACGCTGCCGCGCTGGACGCGGCGGCGGCCGGCGTCTCGGCGGCGTTGGGCGCGGTCGGCGCGCAGACCTCGGGCGACACGGCTGACGCGGCTGAAGCGGCCGACACGGACGACGAGGCCGACGAGGAGACCCCGGCGGTCTTCTCCCCGGAGGGTTCCTCGCTCTTCCTGCGGGCGCGGGCGGCGCTGGCCAGGTTCGACGGCGAGACCCGTACGAAGGCCGAACCGGCCCCGGCCGACGCGGAGATACCCGCTGACGTCGCAGTGGCCTCCTCCGAGGCATCCGACGGCCCCGCCGTCGACAAGGCGGAGGCCGTGCAGGAGGACGAGGCGAAGGGGAAGTCCGAGGCGGCCCGTGGACACACGAGAGCCGCCGCAACTCCCGCCGAGGCCAAGCCCGCCAAGCCCGTGCGCGGCACCGGGCACTACACCGTGCCGACCGCGGTGGCCGTCGTACCGACGACCGCCCCCCTGCGCAGGCCCGCCGTCGAGGGCGGTTTCGACTTCTTCGGTACGCAGAAGGAGACGGCGTCGGCCTCGCTGGAGTCCGTGCAGAACGAGGATCTCGCCGACGTCGTCGGGCAGGAGGCGCTCGCGCTGCACAAGGCGGAGTCCGAGGCGCAGTTCAAGCCCGCGGACGAGGAGTCGCGCGGGGTCGGCATCGGTCAGGTGATCGACCTGACGGCGCACGACGAGACGGAGCACATCGACCTTCAGGGGCTGCGCAGCGCGGTTTCCTGACGCTCGGCTGACGCCCGGTCAGGCCGCCGCCCTCCCGCGCCACACGCGCGCGGGAGCCCCGTTACGCCATCCACCGGTCCGGTCGCGCGTCCCGCCGTCCGGTCCGGGACCGCTCCGCCTGCCCCCGCAGCAGCTCCGCGGCCTCCTGGGTGTCCCGTAGACCGGCTGTGACGGTCTTGTTGGCCCCCGTGTCCACATGGACGTCCGCGAGGCCCTTGAAGCGCGCCCAGGGCCCTTGCTCCAGCCGTACGCTCTGGACCTTGGCGTGCGGGACCAGGGCCAGGCTGCGGCGCAGCAGCCCGTGCCGGGAGACGAAGACGCTGTCGGTGACGGCGATGCCGTAGCCGCGCCACCAGAACGGCAGGCACCAGCCCGCCCGGTGCGGCGGACGCGACAGCGACGCGGGCACCTTCACCCCGGGCAGCACCCGGCCTATCACCGCCTCCGCGATCTCGCGCGGCGCCACCGGCACCAGCACCGAGTTCGACGAGCCCGCCACGTCCAGCTCCACCCGGACCCACCCGCGCCGCCGCCACAGCAGCGGCTCCACGATCCGTACGGTCTGTACCCGCCCCGGCGGCACCGTCTCGTGCGTACGGTCGAGCAGCCCGTGGTCGATGCGCAGCCCGTCCGGGGACTCGCCGACCGTCCAGTCGTACTCGGCGACGAACCGTCCCACGCTGCTCGCGCCCGCCGCCCCGAGCAGGGGTACGCCGGTCGCGAGCACCGTCCACAGGCTGTGGGTGGCGAACCAGAGGAACGGCGGTACGACCAGTGCGGCGGCCAGCGAGCCCCAGGTCGCGCCGGTCAGCACCAGGGAGACGGCGAGCACGCGCGCGGGGATGTGCAGCAACTGCCGGGCCGGTGCCTCGCCGACCTCGTGCGCGTGCTCGGGAGCGAAACCGGCCGCGCGGGCGAGCAGTTCGGCCCGCAGGGCACGCGCGTGCCCCTCGCCCAGGTAGGCCAGCTCGTCTTTCTTGTCCGTCCCTACGACGTCCAGCTTGAGCTTGGCGACGCCCGCGACCCGGGCCAGCAGCGGCTGGGTGATGTCGACGGCCTGGATGCGTTCGAGCCGGATGTGCGCGGTGCGCCGGAACAACAGGCCGGTACGGATGCGCAGTTCGGTGTCGGTCACCGCGAAGTGGGTGAACCACCAGGTCAGAAAGCCGTACAGGGCGCCACCGAGCACACACACGGCGAGGCCCAGCAGCAGGGTCGTGGTCGCCAGCCGGGTCAGCTGGCGCTGCGCCTGGTCGGGGTCGTGCACCGCCCACCCGATGAGCACGGCGACCGGCGCCCACGCGCGCCGAAGTGGCGTGACGGGATGCAGCCGCTGCTCGACGACCGGCTGTTTGCCGTTCTCTATGGGGACGTCGGTGTCGGTGCCGGGGGTCGTCACAGCCCCGCCGATCGGGCCTCGCCCAGCTCGGTGAGCCGGTCCCGCAGGCGTTCCGCCTCGGCCGGTTCGAGGCCGGGGATGAGCGCGTCGGTCGCGGCGGCGGCCGTGTGCAGCTGCACGCTGGCCAGCCCGAAGTGCCGCGCGACGGGCCCCGAGGTCACCTCGACGAGTTGCATCCGCCCGTACGGCACGATCGTCTCCTCGCGCCACAGCACACCCCTGCTGATCAGCAGGTCGTCGGCGCGCTCGGCGTACCGCCAGGAGGCCCAGTTGCGGCCCAGCATCGGCCAGCCCCACAGCAGCACGCCGAGCGGCAGCAGCGCGAAGGCCGCCCAGGCGGGGCCGCAGAGCAGGCCGAGCAGCAGTCCCGTGCCGAGCGTCAGCGGCACCAGCCAGACCACCAGCAGCAGCCGGCGCATCCGCAGCAGGTCCCGGGGCAGCCCGGTCCACACCGGCTCGCCGTGCTGCTCGCCTCGCGTTTCGCCCGCGGTATCCGGGCTCCCGGTCTCCATGCCGCAAGCGTACGTACGACAGACTGTGTCCATGAGTCTCACGACGGGTCCCACGGAGACCGTGGTCGGTGTCGGCGGCGCCGCGGAGAGCACCGACATGGTGCTCAACATCGGGCCTCAGCACCCGTCCACGCACGGCGTGCTGCGGCTGCGGCTGGTGCTCGACGGTGAGCGCATCCAGCACGCGGAGCCGGTGATCGGCTATATGCACCGCGGTGCGGAGAAGCTCTTCGAGGCGCGTGACTACCGTCAGATCATCATGCTGGCCAATCGGCACGACTGGCTGTCGGCGTTCTCCAACGAGCTGGGCGTGGTCCTCGCCGTGGAGCGGATGCTCGGCATGGAGGTCCCCACGCGCGCGGTGTGGACGCGCACACTGCTCGCCGAGCTGAACCGGGTCCTCAACCATCTGATGTTCCTGGGCTCGTACCCGCTGGAGCTGGGCGGGATCACCCCTATCTTCTACGCCTTCACGGAGCGCGAGGAACTCCAGCACGTCATGGAGGAGGTCTCCGGCGGGCGCATGCACTACATGTTCAACCGCGTGGGCGGCCTCAAGGAGGACCTCCCGGCGGGCTGGACCACCCGCGCGCGTGCCTCCGTCGCGTCCCTGCGCTCGCGCATGGACCGGTTCGACGACCTGGTGCTCGGCAACGAGATCTTCCGGGGGCGCACGCGCGGTGTGGGCGCGCTCTCGGCGGAGGCGGTGCACGCGTACGGCGTGAGCGGGCCCATCGCGCGCGCCTCGGGCGTGGACTTCGACCTGCGTCGCGACGAGCCGTATCTGGCGTACGGGGAGTTGCAGGACACCCTGAAGGTGGTCACCCGGCAGGAGGGCGACTGTCTCGCCCGCTTCGAGTGCCTCCTGGAGCAGACGCACAACGCCCTCGACCTGGCCGACGCCTGCCTCGACCACCTCGCCGAGCTGCCGCCGGGACCGATCAACCAGCGGCTGCCGAAGGTCCTGAAGGCGCCCGAGGGGCACACGTACGCGTGGACCGAGAACCCCCTCGGCATCAACGGCTACTACCTCGTCAGCAAGGGCGAGAAGACCCCGTACCGGCTGAAGCTGCGCTCGGCGTCCTTCAACAACATCCAGGCGCTCACGGAACTGCTGCCCGGGACGCTGGTCGCGGACATGGTGGCGATCCTGGGGTCGCTGTTCTTCGTGGTCGGGGACATCGACAAGTAGGGCCCGCTTCTCAGTGCCGGGTCCTCAGAGGAGCGGGTCGGGGATGCCCGCCGGCCCCAGCAGCCACCCGAAGTCCCCGAGCCCGCCCGTCGCCGTCAGCTCGGCGGCCTCTCCGGCGCCCGCCAGGGCCCGTACGTACGCTGCGGGGTCCGTGGACGCCAGGGACAGGGGAGGGCGCCCGCCGGTCACTCCGAGGGCGTGCAGGGCCGTCCGCTGGGTCAGCAGCCGTGCTCCCGGCCCCGCGCAGGCGTCCAGCGCCACATGGGCGGTCAGATCGCACGAGCCGTCCGGCACGGGCGCGGTCTCCCGGCCGGCCCGGAAGCCGGTGAGCGTCCCGAAGGGCGGCCGGGTGGCGGATGTGTGCGCGTAGTCGACGGCGACGGCGAGGCCGCGCTCGACGGTGGCTCTGGCGGCGGCCCAGGCGGTGTCCCTGGGGAGCCCGATCTCGGCCCGCGCCCCCGGCTCCGGCGGCAGCGGCCACCACCGCGCCAGCCACTCCGCCTCCGCCCCGGAGAGGGGCTCCCCGAGCCGCTCGGTGCCGTCCCGTCGTACGAGAACCAGGCGCGGTACGCCCGCCGGGTCCACCTCCGCGACCTCCACGGGGACGTTGTCCAGCCACTCGTTCGCGAACAGCAGTCCGGTGATGCCGCCGGGGGGCTCGGTCAGCCACTCGATGCGGTGATCGAGGTCCACGGGGCGGTCGGCCAGCTCGACGGCGTACCCACGCGCGCGGGCGGCCACCTCCGGGGGCAGGGCCCTGAGGACGCCGGTGACGAGTTCGCCCCGGCCGGCGCCCATGTCGACGAAGCCGAGCGACGCGGGCCGGCCCAGCGCCTCGTCGACCCGGCACAGCAGCCGGGCCACGGCACCGGCGAAGAGCGGCGACGCGTGGACGGACGTACGGAAGTGCCCCGCGGGGCCCTCGGGCCGCCGGTAGAAACCCTGTTCGCCGTAGAGCGCCTCCCGCGTCGCCGCACGCCAGCCGTGCCACTCGCCCGCTGTTCCGCCCGCCGTCGCGTCCACCGTCTCTCCTGCCACGGGGTCAGGCTAGGGCGCGGACCCCCGCCACCCAGGGGACGGGGTCTCCACCTTGGGGAGTACGCCGGGGCGTTGCGGATCGACCCTCCGGTTGACCCCCGCGCACAGAACGCTTCCCTACTCTGGGTTACGTGCAACGTGTCTATGACTTCCTTCGCAGACACCCGACATGGGTCGACGGCTTCTGGGCCGTCTGCCTGTTCGGGATCTCCGCGCTGGGCGGAGCCGTCGGGAGCGAGACCGGGGGCACTCAGTCCCGGGCGGCGATCGTCCTGGTGTCGCTCGCGCTGTCCCTGGTGATCGCCCTGCGCCGGCGCGTGCCCGAGCGGATGCTCGTGCTGGCAGCCGTGGTCGGGGCGGCGCAGCTGGCGCTGGACGTCGAGCCGTTGCCCGCGAACTTCGCCATGCTGGTGATCGTCTACACGGTGGCGGCGAGCGGGCCCCGCTGGGCCTCGCGGTTCGCGCTGATCGGCGGTCTGTGCGCGGCCCCGCTGGCCCAGCTGCGCTGGCCGGAGAAGGAGACGGGCACCGCGGGCAATCTCGCCCTGGTGGTCTTCCTGGCCGTGCCGTTCGCCCTCGCCTGGGTGCTCGGCGACTCGTTGCGCACCCGCCGCGCCTACTTCGCCCAGCTGGAGGAGCGCGCCGCCCGCCTGGAGAAGGAGCGCGAGGCCCAGGCCAAGGTCGCGGTCGCCGCCGAGCGCGCCCGGATCGCCCGCGAGCTGCACGACGTCGTCGCGCACAACGTCTCCGTGATGGTCGTCCAGGCCGACGGCGCCGCCTACGTCCTCGACTCCGCCCCCGACCAGGCGCGCAAGGCCCTGGAGACCATCTCCGGCACCGGCCGCCAGGCCCTCGCCGAGATGCGCCGGCTGCTCGGCGTGCTGCGCACCGGCGAGCACAAGGAGGGCGGGGAGTACGTTCCGCAGCCCGACGTCGAGCAGATCGACGACCTCGTCGAGAAGTGCCGTGGCGCCGGTCTCCCCGTCGACTTCAAGATCGAGGGCACCCCGCGCCCGCTGCCCAGCGGAGTGGAGCTGACGGCGTACCGCATCGTGCAGGAGGCGCTCACCAACACCCGCAAGCACGGCGGTCCGAACACCGGAGCGAGCGTGCGCCTGGTCTACTTCGACGACGGCCTCGGCCTGCTGGTCGAGGACGACGGCAAGGGCGCCCCGCACGAGCTGTACGAGGAGGGCGGCGCCGACGGACAGGGGCACGGCCTGATCGGCATGCGCGAGCGCGTCGGCATGGTGGGCGGCACCCTGGACGCGGGCCCGCGCCCGGGCGGCGGATTTCGCATCAGCGCCCTGCTGCCGCTCAAACCCGCTCACTGACACGTGCACGTTCGATATGGGTGTGCATGTTCGATCTATCGGAGGACCTCGCCATGCTCATCCGCGTGATGCTCGTCGACGACCAGGTGCTGCTGCGCACCGGGTTCCGGATGGTGCTTGATGCCCAGCCGGACATGGAGGTCGTGGCCGAGGCGGGCGACGGTGTCGAGGCCCTCCAGGTGCTGCGGGAGACCGAGGTCGACGTGGTGCTGATGGACGTACGCATGCCGAAGCTCGACGGGGTGGAGACGACCCGGCGCATCTGCCAGGGCGAGAACCCGCCCAAGGTGCTGATCCTGACCACCTTCGACCTCGACGAGTACGCCTTCTCCGGGCTGAAGGCGGGCGCGTCCGGCTTCATGCTCAAGGACGTGCCGCCCGGTGAACTCCTCACCGCCATCCGCTCCGTGCACAGCGGCGACGCCGTCGTGGCGCCCTCGACGACCCGGCGGCTCCTCGACCGCTTCGCGCCCCTGCTGCCGGGCACCGGCACACAGCCCCAGCACAAGGAACTGGAACGGCTCACCGGACGCGAACGCGAGGTCATGATCCTGGTCGCCCAGGGCCTGTCCAACGGCGAGATCGCGGCCCGGCTGGTGCTGTCGGAGGCGACCGTGAAGACCCACGTGGGCCGCATCCTGACCAAGCTGGGGCTGCGGGACCGGGTGCAGGTGGTCGTCCTCGCTTATGAGACGGGGCTTGTGCGGGCGGGTGGGGGCGGCTGATCGCCTCCGCGCGTGCGGCGGCTACCTGAGGATCCCCTCCAGGAAGTCGCTGCCCAGTCGGGCCACCATCGTCACGTCCAGCTGGTGCAGGACGTACCGGCCGCGGCGGCGGGTGGTGGTCAGGCCCGCCTTGCGCAGGACGGCGAGGTGCCGGGATATCTCGGGTGCCGTCATGTTGTGCGTCCGGGCCAGCTCGGTGGTCGTGAACGAGCTGCGGGCCAGCTGACGGCAGAGCCGGATCCGCACCGGGTGGGACAGTGCGGTCAGCCGCAGGCCGAGCTGCTCGACCGAGGGCGGGGCGGCGAGTTCGGGGGAGCCCGCCGGATAGTGCAGGACCGGCTGCCAGCCGTACCGGTGCAGGACCATCAGATGCGGCCAGCCCAGGCTCGTCGGGACGAGCAGGAGACTGCCCGCCGCCGTGGTGTGGCCGTTGCCGAGTTTGTCGATGGTGATCCGGCCCGCGGCCTCGTCGAGCGTGACCGCGGACGACACCGACGCCAGCGCCTCCGGCAGGCCCTTGTGGCGCAGGAGGTCCGTCTTGTGGCGGGCGTCCGCCGTGAGCTGGGGGTGCAGCCGGGACCAGGTCTCGGCGAAGAACGCCTCGTCGCAGTCGGCCAGCAGCTGACGCAGCCAGGTGCGGATCCGGGGCGGGTCGTCCAGCAGGCGTCTGGTGAACCGGACCTGGAGGGGGCCGCGCGAGACGGCCAGATCCAGGGCCCGCTGCCGTGCCCGGGGGTCGGCGAGCGCGCCGGCGCCCTGCTCGTCGTACGGCAGCGCGCAGGTGAACTCCAGGCAGGCGTCCACGAACTGTTCGTCCGTCAGCCGGTCCAGCTGGTCGAGTTCCGCGGCGAGTGTGCCGCCGGGGAGGGTGCCCGCGCCCAGGCCCGCGAACGGCAGGAACAGGTCCGAGAACGTGGAGCGCCACAGGAAGTCGGCCTCGCACATCCGGTCGGCCAGATGCGGGTCGAGCCCGGCGGTCACCCCTGTCGCCCAGCCCTGCAGCCGGGGGTGGTGCCCCGGCTCGGTCAGGGCGTGCAGCGCCATGCCGAGTTCGGCCAGGGGCGAGGGCACGACGGCGATCTGCTCCCGCCCCAGCCCGCACACGTCGATGCTCACGCTCATGCAGCCATGGTGCACCCCACCACTGACAACGCCCCCGGCGATGTGCTTACAGCCGTGCCACGAACTCCGTCACCGCCGCCTTCACGTCGTCCGCCGTCCACTCCAGGCCGGTGGCGCGGACGAACACCTCGGTGACCGCGATCCCCGGGCCGCCCCGGCCCCACTCGTTGGCGAAGAGCAGGGTCTCCGTCTCCTCGCCCTGCCGGACCGCGGCCTCCGCGGCGACCTCGTGGTCGTACGGCAGCCAGACCTGGAACTCGTTGGTGTGCGGCACCTCTGGGTGTACGCGCGTCCACGGCACCCCGGCCGCCGCGAGGCCCTCGCGCAGCGCGGCGGCGACCACGCGCGCGTGGGCCACGTACTCCGGCAGCCGCGGCAGCTCGCGGTCCAGGCCGACGAGGGCCGACAGGACCGTCGGGAACTGCTGGAAGATCGCGCCGCCGTACCGGTGCCGCCAGGCCTTCGCCTCCTCGACGAGGGTTCGGGGACCGGCGAGGACGGCGCCGCCGTAGCCGTCGAGGGACTTGTAGAGCGACACGTAGACGCTGTCCGCGAGGTCCGCGATCTCGTCCAGGGGGCGGCCGAAGTGGGTGGTGGACTCCCACAGGCGGGCCCCGTCGAAGTGCACCACCGCGTCGCGTTCCCGCGCCGCCGCCACGACCTCGGACAGCTCCTCCCAGGTCGGCAGCACGAAACCGGCGTCCCTGAGGGGCAGTTCCAGCATCAGCGTCCCGAAGGGCTCGTCGAAGTCGCGTACCTCGTCGGCCGTCGGGAGCCTGGGCTCGTCCGTCACCCGCAGCGGGCGCAGTCCACTGACCGTGCTGAACGCGTTCCGCTCGTGCAACTCGGGGTGGGCGAGCGCGTGCAGGGCCACCGTCGGGCTGCCGGTGCGGCCCGCCCAGCAGCGCAGCGCCACCTGCTGGGCCATCGTGCCGGTCGGGAAGAAGGCGGCGGCCTCCTTGCCGAGCAGTCCGGCGACCCGCTCCTCCAGGGTCTCGACGATCCCGCCGCCGTAGATGTCGGACGGCTCGTCCAGGTCGTACGACTCCCGCGCCGCGTCGAGCAGCGCCAGCCGCTGCCCGATCGTGCCCAGGAACCCCGGGCGCGCCAGGACACGTTCGGCGCTCCGGAGCGCGGCCCGGCGCCGCAGCCGCCGCTCGGCCTTCCCACCGTGCTCACCACCGTGCTCACCACCGTGCTCACCGCCGGGTTCGTCGCCCGGTCGCCCGCCCTCTTCCGTCGTGTCGCTCATGCTCCGGATCATCCCGCGCGCGGGTCGGAAGGGTCACCCGGATTTCCGCGGGTGCCATGCGCGGACGGCTCCCGCGTACCCACAGCCTGTGGACAACCGGACGCCCCTCGGACCGATCGCGTTAACATGACGAGAAATACGTCCGGTACATCGTCCGGTACCCCGAGCGGACTGGAACGGGAAGGCCGTCGTCGAGTGAGTACATTCCAACAGCCAGACCCCAGGGACCGCCCCGCGCGACTCACCGTCGGCGTGGTCGGCGCCGGACGCGTGGGCCCCGCGCTGGCCGCGTCCCTGCAACTCGCCGGGCACCGTCCGGTGGCCGTCTCCGCGGTCTCCGACGCCTCCGTCCGCAGGGCCGCCCAGCTGCTCCCGGACGTTCCCGTCGTGTCGCCCGCCCAGGTCATGGAGCGCGCCGAGCTGGTCCTGCTGACCGTCCCGGACGACGCCCTGCCCGGCCTCGTCGAGGGCCTCGCCGAGACCGGCGCCGTACGGCCCGGACAGCTGCTCGTGCACACCTCCGGGCGGTACGGCGCGAAGGTCCTGGACCCCGCCCTGAGGGCCGGTGCGCTGCCGCTGGCCATCCACCCCGCCATGACGTTCACCGGCACTCCCGTGGACGTCCAGAGGCTCGCCGGGTGCTCCTTCGGGGTCACCGCGCGCCCCGAGCTGCGGCTGGCCGCCGAAGCCCTCGTCATCGAGATGGGCGGCGAGCCCGAATGGATCGCCGAGGAGAGCCGCCCGCTCTACCACGCGGCTCTCGCCCTGGGCGCCAACCACCTGGTCACGCTGGTCGCCGAGTCCATGGAACTGCTGCGCACGGCCGGCGTCGACGCCCCCGACCGGATGCTCGGCCCGCTCCTCGGCGCAGCCCTGGACAACGCGCTGCGCTCCGGGGACGCGGCCCTCACCGGGCCCGTCGCGCGCGGGGACGCCGGTACGGTCGCGGCCCACGTGGCGGAGTTGCGCAAGCACTCCCCGCAGAGCGTCCCCGGGTATCTGGCGATGGCCCGCGCGACCGCCGACCGCGCCCTCGCCCACGGCCTCCTGAAGCCGGAGCTGGCCGAGGACCTCCTCGGGGTGCTCGCGGGCGGCACGACCCCGCCCGCGAACCCCGAGAGCACCGACAGCGACGGGGGAGACCGATGAGCCGCTTCTGGGGACTGCTGTCCGACACCGACGAACTGGCGGACGCCCACGCGCACATCGGCGTGCCCGGGCACAACGCCGTCGTCATGACCATGGGCGCCCTCCACGAGGGCCACGCCACCCTGGTCCGGGCCGCCCGCGAACACGTCGGCCCCAAGGGCTTCGTGGTCGTCACCGTCTTCGTGAACCCCCTCCAGTTCGGCCAGGGCGAGGACCTCGACCGCTACCCGCGCACCCTCGAAGCCGACGTCCGGCTCGCCGAACAGGCGGGCGCGGACGCCGTGTTCGCCCCCTCCGTGGACGAGGTCTACCCGGGTGGTCAGCCCCAGGTGCGGATCAGCGCGGGCCCCATGGGGGAGCGGCTCGAAGGGGCCACCCGCCCCGGGCACTTCGACGGCGTGCTCACCGTCGTCGGCAAGCTGCTCCACCTCACCCGGCCCGACGTGGCCTTCTTCGGGCAGAAGGACGCCCAGCAGCTCGCGATGATCCGCCGGATGGTCCGCGACCTGAACTTCGGCGTGCGGATCGTCGGCGTACCGACCGCGCGCGAGGCCGACGGCCTGGCCCTGTCCAGCCGCAACCGCTACCTCTCCACCGAGGAACGGCGTACGGCGCTCGCCCTCTCCCAGGCCCTGTTCGCGGGCAGCGACCGGCACGCCGCGCAGGAGGCGCTGCGCGCGCGGGCCCGTGAAGTGCCCGCCACGCACGCGCGTGCCCAGGCCCTCAGCGCCATCGGCGAGTCCCGGGCCGCCGCCGACGCGCACGCCGTCGCGAAGGTCCCCGGCGGCGGTCCCGCCGCCGTCCGCGCCGCCGCCCGCCTCCTCCTGGACGACGCGGCCCGCCTCCGGCCCCCATTGGTGCTCGACTACCTCGCCCTGGTCGACCCCGCCGACTTCACCGAGATCCCGGACGACTTCACGGGCGAAGCCGTCCTCGCCGTCGCAGCCAAGGTCGGGACGACCCGGCTGATCGACAACATCCCTCTCACTTTCGGAACCCCCGGAGCCGCCTCGTGACCACCACAGGCCCCACCGCCGGCAGCCGCGCCGGCACTGCCACCGGCATACGGCTGCACGCCCCCGCCCCCGGCTGGGCCCTCGCCGCGGACGTCGTGGTCGTCGGCTCCGGCGTCGCCGGACTCACCGCTGCCCTGCGCTGCGACGCGGCCGGCCTCAAGACGGTCGTCGTCACCAAGGCCCGCCTCGACGACGGCTCCACCCGCTGGGCCCAGGGCGGTATCGCGGCGGCCCTGGGAGAGGGCGACACCCCCGAACAGCACCTCGACGACACCCTGGTGGCCGGCGTGGGCCTGTGCGACGAGGAGGCCGTACGGATCCTTGTCACGGAGGGACCGGACGCCGTACGACGGCTCATCGAGACCGGCGCCCACTTCGACGAGTCCTCCGAAGGAGGACTGGAGCTGACCCGCGAGGGCGGCCACCACCGCCGCCGGATAGCGCACGCGGGCGGCGACGCGACCGGCGCGGAGATCTCCCGCGCACTCGTCGAGGCCGTCCGCGCACGGGGCATGCGTACGGTCGAGAACGCGCTCGTCCTGGACCTCCTGACGGACGCCGACGGCCGTACGGCGGGCGTGACCCTGCACGTCATGGGAGAGGGCCAGCACGACGGCGTCGGGGCCGTACACGCGCCCGCCGTGGTCCTCGCCACCGGCGGCATGGGCCAGGTCTTCTCGGCGACCACCAACCCGTCCGTGTCGACGGGCGACGGAGTCGCCCTCGCCCTGCGCGCGGGCGCCGAGGTCAGCGACCTGGAGTTCGTCCAGTTCCACCCCACGGTGCTCTTCCTGGGCGCCGACGCCGAGGGCCAGCAGCCGCTCGTCTCCGAGGCGGTACGCGGCGAGGGCGCCCATCTCGTCGACGCCGACGGTGTGCGCTTCATGACCGGCCAGCACGAACTCGGCGAACTCGCGCCCCGGGACATCGTCGCCAAGGGCATCACGCGCCGGATGCTGGAACAGGGTGCCGAACACATGTTCCTGGACGCCCGGCACTTCGGCGCCGACATGTGGGAGCACCGCTTCCCGACGATCCTCGCCTCCTGCCGCGCCCACGGCATCGACCCCGTCACCGAGCCCGTCCCGGTCGCCCCGGCTGCCCACTACGCCTCCGGCGGCGTCCGCACCGACTCCCGGGGCCGTACGACCGTCCCCGGGCTGTACGCATGCGGCGAGGTCGCCTGCACCGGCGTCCACGGCGCCAACCGGCTCGCCTCCAACTCGCTCCTGGAGGGCCTGGTCTACGCCGAGCGCATCGTCGCCGACATCACCGCGGCCCACGGCGGAGACGGCCTCCACGCGCGCGTGCCCGCCCCCGTTCCGCACCCCGAGAAGCCCGCGCACCCGCTGCTCGCCCCCGAGGCCCGCTTCGCGATCCAGCGCATCATGACCGAGGGCGCCGGCGTACTGCGCTCCGCCGCCTCCCTGGACACCGCCGCCACGGCCCTCCAACGGCTCCACGCCGACGCCCGCGACGCCCTCGACGAGAACGGCAAGACCGCCGAACCCGGCGTCGACACCTGGGAGGCCACCAACCTCCTGTGCGTGGCCCGCGTCCTGGTCACCGCCGCCAGGCAGCGCGAGGAGACCCGCGGCTGCCACTGGCGCGAGGACCATGCCGAGCGCGACGACACGACCTGGCACCGCCACATCGTCGTACGGCTGAATCCGGACCGGACGCTGGCCGTACACACCACCGACACCGCAGACTTCCCCCCGACCCGGCCGCATCAGCCGGAGCACCGTCCCCAGGAGCAGTGACAGACGTGAGCACCCCCGACCTTCCCCTCGCCCAGAGCGGCGGCTGCGGCGACGGCTGCGCCTGCGGCGCCGACCCCGACCTGGCAGACGACGTCTACCTGGAGTGCGGCCTCGACCCCGCGCTCGCCGCCCTCCTCGCCGACGCCGGCCTCGACCCCCTGGAGGTCGAGGACATCGCCAACGTCGCCATCCAGGAGGACCTGGACCACGGCGTCGACGTGACGACCGTCGCGACCATCCCCGAGGAAGCCCGCGCCACCGCCGACTTCACCGCCCGAGAGGGAGGCGTCGTAGCCGGTCTGCGGATCGCCGAGGCGGTCGTCTCCGTGGTCTGCACCGACGAGTTCGAGGTCGAACGGCACGTCGAGGACGGCGACCGCGTGGAGGCAGGCCAGAAGCTCCTGTCGGTCACCACGCGCACGCGCGACCTGCTCACCGCCGAGCGCAGCGCGCTGAACCTTCTGTGCCGGCTGTCCGGCATCGCGACCGCCACGCGCGCGTGGGCGGACGTTCTGGAGGGCACCAAGGCCAAGGTCCGCGACACCCGCAAGACGACTCCCGGCCTGCGCTCCCTGGAGAAGTACGCAGTCCGCTGCGGCGGCGGCGTCAACCACCGCATGTCCCTGTCGGACGCGGCCCTCGTCAAGGACAACCACGTGGTCGCCGCCGGCGGCGTCGCCCAGGCCTTCAAGGCCGTACGGGACGCCTTCCCGGACGTACCGATCGAGGTCGAGGTCGACACCCTGCACCAACTGCGCGAGATCGTCGACGCGGGCGCCGACCTGATCCTCCTGGACAACTTCACCCCCGGCGAGTGCGACGAGGCAGTAGCGGTCGTGGACGGTCGCGCGATCCTGGAGGTGTCAGGCCGGCTGATCCTCAAGAACGCCAAGGAATACGCCGACACCGGCGTCGACTACCTGGCGGTCGGCGCCCTCACCCACTCCTCGCCGATCCTCGACATCGGTCTCGACCTGCGAGCGGCGGAGTAGGTACACGGCCATGCTGCTGACCATCGACGTGGGAAACACGCACACCGTCCTCGGGCTCTTCGACGGCGACGAGATCGTCGAGCACTGGCGCATCTCCACGGACGCGCGCCGCACCGCCGACGAACTCGCGGTCCTCCTCCAGGGCCTCATGGGCATGCACCCGCTCCTCGGCGACGAGCTGGGCGACGGCATCGACGGCATCGCCATCTGCGCGACCGTGCCGTCGGTGCTGCACGAGCTGCGCGAGGTGACGCGGCGCTACTACGGCGATGTGCCGGCGGTGCTGGTCGAACCCGGCGTGAAGACGGGCGTACCGATCCTCACCGACAACCCCAAGGAGGTCGGCGCCGACCGCATCATCAACTCGGTCGCCGCGGTCGAGCTGTACGGGGGTCCCGCGATCGTCGTCGACTTCGGTACGGCGACCACGTTCGATGCGGTGTCCGCGCGCGGGGAGTACGTGGGTGGCGTGATCGCGCCGGGTATCGAGATCTCGGTCGAGGCGCTGGGGGTGAAGGGGGCGCAACTTCGGAAGATCGAGGTGGCGCGGCCCCGGGCCGTGATCGGCAAGAACACGGTCGAGGCGATGCAGGCGGGGATCATCTACGGGTTCGCGGGCCAGGTGGACGGTGTGGTGACCCGGATGGCGAAGGAGCTGGCGGAGGATCCGGACGATGTGACGGTGATCGCGACGGGTGGGTTGGCGCCGATGGTGCTGGGGGAGGCGTCCGTGATCGACGAACACGAACCGTGGCTGACGCTGATCGGGCTGCGGCTGGTGTACGAGCGGAATGTGTCCCGCATGTGAGTTCCTCGCCCTCGCCGCCCCTACCCGTCCCATCCCTGGGGGCTGCGCCCCCAGACCCCCGCTGTCGGCCTGAACGGCCTCGTCCTCAAACGCCGGACGGGCTGGACGGGGTGCGGGCGGG
>NZ_JBSFMT010000018.1:0-151946 GCF_053599695.1 Streptomyces sp. NPDC000878
CCCGTAAGGGGCGCGGGGAACTGCGCGACCAGCCCCCACCGGCCCGCAGCAAACGAACCGCGGTGCGCCACGCAAAAGGGCGGGGCCCCGGATGAAAATCCGGGGCCCCGCCCTGAACGCCGCCGACGCCTAAGGCGTACTAAAGGCCGTCAGTTGTCGTCCTCGTCGATCAGGAACCCACGCATCGGCGAGGGAGCCTGACCCATCGGGGACGGGCCCTGCGGCCGGACCGGAGCCATGGGCTGGGTCATGGCCGGGGACATCTGCTGCTGGCCGCCGTAGGACGGAGCAGCCGGGCCGGGGCCACCCATGCCCTGGTTGCCGCCGTACGACTGGGCGCCTGCGCCGGCCGGAGCCATCGAGGGCGCCGGGGACGGCGGCAGGGAGGCCGTGGCCGGAGTGCGCGGCGGGGCCAGCGAGTCGTCGGCCTGGGTCTCCAGCTGACGCAGCTGCGACTCCAGGTAGGACTTCAGACGGGTGCGGTACTCGCGCTCGAAGCCGCGCAGATCCTCGACCTTGCGCTCCAGCGTGGCGCGGGCGGACTCCAGGGAGCCCATCGCGACGCGGTGCTTCTCCTGCGCGTCCCGCTCAAGCGCGTCGGCCTTGGCGCGGGCGTC
This sequence comes from Streptomyces sp. NPDC000878, assembly GCF_053599695.1. Taxonomy (NCBI): domain Bacteria; kingdom Bacillati; phylum Actinomycetota; class Actinomycetes; order Kitasatosporales; family Streptomycetaceae; genus Streptomyces; species Streptomyces sp. NPDC000878. Next base: position 618 of record NZ_JBSFMT010000018.1, read on the forward strand.
ACGCTCCAGGCCCTCGGCGCGGCTGCGGGCCTCGCCGACGATCTTGTTGGCCTCGGAACGGGCCTCGGCGATCGCCTGGTCGGCGGTCTGCTGGGCCAGCGAGAGAACACGCGCGGCGCTGTCGCCACCGGGACCCTGACCGGGGCCGCCCATCTGCGGGGGGCCACCCATGGGACCGCCCATCGGGCCGCCCATCTGCTGCATCTGACCCTGCATCTGCTGACCGGGCATCTGCTGCATCTGGCCGGGCATGCCGCCCTGGCCCATCTGACCCTGCATCGGGCCCTGGCCCATGGGGCCACCCATCTGACCCTGCATCGGGTTCTGACCCATGGGGCCCTGACCCATCGGGCCGGGACCCTGCGGGCCGCCCTGGCCACCGGGGCCGGGGGGCAACTGCGGCGCACCGCTGGGCAGCTGGGGCGGGCCGCCCATGGGGCCGCCCATCTGCTGCTGCGGCGGGCCCGATATGCCGGCGGGCACCGGGCCGCCCGGTCCTCGCATCCCCTGCTGGGGCATTCCCTGCTGAGGCATGCCTTGCTGGGGCATGCCCTGTTGCTGCATGCCCTGCTGCTGATCCTGTTCCGGAGGCTTGCGCATGCCCTGCTGCTGGTTCTGCGCGGCTGCGCGCGTGGCAGCGGCCAGCTTGGCGCGCAGATCCTCGTTCTCGCGGAGCAGGCGGGTCAGTTCGGCTTCGACCTCGTCGAGGAAGGCATCGACCTCGTCCTCGTCATAGCCTTCTCGGAGGCGGACGGTCGTGAACTGCTTGTTCCGCACATCCTCGGGGGTCAACGGCATCTCTTCACCTCAACGTAGTCATCGGCAGTCGGCAAGACCGTATCGTCCACACTCACCCCGCGAGATTGGTCACGACGGTGATCAGGATGTAGACGATGATCATCAGTACGAAGAAGGACAGGTCAAGTGCCACGCCCCCGAGACGCAGCGGCGGGATGAACCGCCGCAGAAGCTTGAGCGGTGGATCAGTGACAGTGTAAGTGGCCTCAAGAACGACCACCATCGCCTTGCCAGGTTGCCAGGAGCGGGCGAACTGGAAGACGTAGTCCATGACCAACCGGAAGATCAGCACGATGAGGAAACACATCAGCGCGACATAAAGCACTTGCAAAACCACGCTCATGATCCGTGCTTCCCTCTCCCCTGTTCGGTACTGCTGTCTGGCCTTGCGTATCAGCTCTGGTTGAAGAACCCGCCCTCTGCGATGCGGGCCTTGTCCTCCGCCGTGACATCGACGTTAGCAGGCGACAACAGGAACACCTTCTGCGTCACCCGCTCGATGCTGCCGTGAAGACCAAACACCAAACCGGCCGCAAAGTCGACAAGTCGCTTCGCATCTGTGTCATCCATCTCAGTGAGATTCATGATCACCGGCGTGCCCTCACGGAAGTGTTCCCCGATGGTACGGGCCTCGTTGTAGGTCCGGGGGTGGAGTGTGGTGATCCGGTAAGGCTCTCGTTCCGACACGACCTTGGGCATGATCACCGGTGCGTTCTTCTCCATGCTTTGACGTTCTTGTGTGATGGACGCCACGGGCGCGATCCGCGCCGGACGCCCGGATTCCGCGCCCAACGAAGCGGAATGCGGCACCGGATCACGCGGTGCGGACGGCTGCACCACTCGTACCGATTCGTCCCTTTGGGACTGATGAGGCTGGTGGGACTGGTGCGAACCGTGCTGCTGGTGCGAGGGCTCACGCCGCCGCAGGTCGCGCTCGGGCTCCGGGTCCAGTTCGGGTTCGAAGTCGTCATCGGGGTCGAATCCCCGGCCGTCGTACCCATCGTCCTCCACGAGGCCGAGGTAGACCGCCATCTTGCGCATCGCGCCGGCCATGCTCCGAGTCCTCCGCTCTGTGGTGGATCGACTGACGAATGCCAAGTGCCCGCGATCCACGAGGTCGTTATGACCGCCCATCGGCGGTAATGACCATATTTTCTGCTGTGGTCCGACTTCCTGGCGACGTTACCCGAGCCTGGGACGGACTCCGAGTACCGCACTGCCGACGCGCACATGTGTCGCCCCGGCTGCCACGGCCTGTTCGAGGTCCGCACTCATCCCTGCGGACACCATGTTCGCAGCCGGATGCGTGCGGCGCATAGCAGTCGACAAATCCATCAGCCGCTCGAACGCCGCCAGTTCACGTCCCGCGTACGGTCCGGTCAGTGGTGCGACGGTCATCAGACCGTCGAGCCGGAGCCCCTCGGCCCCGGCGACGAGGTCGGCCAACTCCCCGATCCCGCCCGGTCCCACGCCTCCACGCTCCCCTCGCCCGCTCTCCTCCGCGTCGAGCGCTACCTGGATCAGACAGCCCACCTCGCGCCCCGCCCGTACGGCCTCCTTCGACAGCCCGGAGACCAGCCGGTCACGGTCGACGGACTGCACGACTGAGGCGTAACCGACCACGGAACGCACCTTGTTGGTCTGCAACTGGCCCACGAAATGCCAGGTGAGCGGCAGATCCGCGCACGCCTCGGCCTTGGGTGCCGCGTCCTGGTCCCGGTTCTCGGCCACATGACGCACACCCAGCTCGCACAGAATCCGCACATCGCTCGCGGGGTAGGTCTTGGTGACGACGATCAGCGTCACCTCCTCGCGCTTGCGGCCCGCCGCGGAGCAGGCCGTCGCGATCCGTTCCTCGACCACCGCCAGATTCGCGGCGAGTTCGTCCCTGCGTTCCGTCATGTCCTATCAGTCCAGCCAGACATAGCCTGCGAGCCGCCCGGTCGTGCGGTCGCGGCGGTACGAGAAGTGGTCGGCGGACTCCCGCGTGCACACCGGCGACTGCTCCCGGTCGCGCACCCCGAGCCGCTCCAACTGCGCGTGCACCCCTGCGGCCACGTCGACCGCCGGGGTGCCCCAGCTGGTCTCCGCGTACGCCGCCGGTTCGACGGCGGCGACCTCGGCGCGCATCTCCTCCGGCACTTCGTAGCACCGTCCGCAGACGGCGGGGCCGGTGCGGGCGACGATCCGGGCGGGGTCGGCGCCGAGCGATTCCATGGCGTCCACGGCGGCGGGGACGATTCCGGCGACCATACCGGGCCGGCCCGCGTGGGCCGCGGCGACCACCCCGGCCACCGGGTCGGCCAGCAGGACCGGTACGCAGTCGGCGGTGAGGACGGCGAGCGCGAGACCGCGAGTGGCGGTCACCAGGCCGTCCACGGGCGGGGTGAGACGGGTGGTCCACGGTCCGTCGACCTCGGCGACGTCGTTGCCGTGCACCTGGTTCATCCAGACCACCCGGTCCGGGTCGAGACCCAGGGACTTGGCGGCCAGTTCACGATTCGTACGGACGGCGGCCGGGTCGTCGCCGACCGCTCCGCCGAGATTGAGCCCCTCGTACGGAACGGCGCTCACCCCGCCCCACCGGTCGGTGAAGGCGAAGTGCGCGCCGCTCGCGTCGCTCGTTCCGGAGCGCTGTCCTATCACTTCAGGAAGTCCGGCACGTCCAGCTCCTCGGCCGCGCTGTCCGAGTAGGACCGGGACGGCGGGACCGGAGGGGAGACCGGGAGTTCGTTGACCGGCTCCGGGGCGGGTGCCGGGGTCTCCTTCGGCGTGACGCTGCCGAGCGAGCCGAACGACGGACGGCTCTCCGCGGACCGTACCGGCGTGGGTTCGTCGCGCTTGGCGCCGGCCGAGCCGAGGATGTTGTCGCGCTTGGCCGGGGGCTGGCCCCCGTCGAAGCCGGCCGCGATGACCGTCACCCGGACCTCGTCACCGAGGGCGTCGTCGATGACGGCGCCGAAGATGATGTTGGCCTCCGGGTGTGCGGCCTCGCTGACCAGTTGGGCGGCCTCGTTGATCTCGAACAGGCCGAGGTCGGAGCCGCCGGAGATGGAGAGCAGGACGCCCCGGGCGCCGTCGATGGAGGCTTCGAGGAGCGGCGAGGAGATCGCCATCTCGGCAGCCGCCACCGCGCGGTCGTCGCCACGGGCCGAACCGATGCCCATGAGGGCCGAACCCGCCTCGGACATCACGGACTTGACGTCCGCGAAGTCGAGGTTGATCAGACCGGGGGTGGTGATGAGGTCGGTGATGCCCTGGACACCGGAGAGCAGGACCTGGTCCGCCGACTTGAAGGCGTCGAGGACCGAGACCTGGCGGTCCGAGATGGACAGCAGGCGGTCGTTGGGGATGACGATGAGGGTGTCGACCTCTTCGCGGAGTTCGGCGATGCCGTCCTCGGCCTGGTTGGCCCTGCGCCGGCCCTCGAAGGTGAACGGGCGGGTGACCACGCCGATCGTGAGGGCGCCCAGGGAGCGGGCGATGTTGGCCACGACGGGCGCGCCGCCGGTGCCGGTGCCGCCACCCTCGCCGGCCGTCACGAAGACCATGTCGGCCCCCTTGAGGACCTCCTCGATCTCCTCGCGGTGGTCCTCTGCCGCCTTGCGGCCGACGGCCGGGTTGGCTCCGGCGCCGAGTCCGCGGGTGAGTTCGCGGCCGACGTCGAGCTTGACGTCGGCGTCGCTCATCAACAGCGCCTGCGCGTCGGTGTTGATGGCGATGAACTCGACGCCCTTCAGACCGACCTCGATCATCCGGTTGATGGCATTGACACCACCGCCGCCGACACCGATGACTTTGATGACTGCGAGGTAGTTCTGCGGTGCTGCCACGTCGAAGGCCTCTCGCCTCGAGTTACGTGTCGCCGCCTCGCGGTGCCGCGAACCGACAACTCATGCCGAAGTGGGACGGTCCGAACGCCGACCCGAACCCTAACGTTGAAGTTTAGGGTTACCAGTGTGTCTGTTCCTTGGACTCTTCCGAACAGGACACTAAGTCGACAAGTGGCGCACGTTCAACGAACACGCCGAACCTCCCGTTTTTCTTTTCACCCTATGTGATCAGGCATAGCCATGCCCAACCAGGGTGCTGGCCTGCGCGGATGTGCGTCAACTCCCTGATGACGCAGGGGCGGTGGGAACGCTCACGTCGAAGTGCCGCGCCCCTGGAGCCGCTTTCATGAGAGCCGTGAGGGCCCGCGCCTTCGCATCGCCCTGCTCACCGCTCCCCCACGCGACGGTCCGGCCGTCGCCCAACTCCAGCGAGATGGAGTCGTACGAACGGACCTTGACGGCCCTGGTGAGGCGCGCGACGGTACTCGGCAGGTCGCCCGCCACCCGCACCGCCTCCCGCGTCAGCCGGTCGCTGCCGAAACGGCGCAGACTCGCGGTCTGCGAACCGGTCCGGGACAGCGTCAATTCCAATGCGGGTACACCTTCCGGGGCGCGTGAAACCGTCGCGAATCGCACGCCTTTCGCGTCCACTTCGACATACTTGCTCCCATTCCCGGAGCTTTTGACAATCAGGACAGGGGTACGTTCGACCACTTTCAGCCCGATTCCGTGCGGCCAGGATCGAGTGACCTCAACCGAGTCAATTCGGTGCAATTTCCTGAGCAGTCGGGACTCAATGGCACCGGTGTCGACGGAAACGAGCGGATCCCCGACCGGCACGTCGGCGGCCTCGCGCACCTGTGCCTGCGTCAGAACCCCGGTCCCCGACACCGATACGCGCTCCACGCGCGTCCACCGGGACCCGTAGAGCACCCACAGGACGCCCCCGAGGAGGACGAGCAGGGCGAGGGCCAGGATGACGATCGTACGAACCCTGCGCGGCCCCAACCGCCGGAGAAGGCCCGGCAGGCGGGGCGGGCCGGAGGTGTCCTGCTGTCGTTCGCCGCGTTCGGCAGTCGTCGCTCCGGCCACTGGCCCCTGGCCCGCCTTCCCTCGTCTCGCCTATCGGTGGCGTGAGGCGATCGCCTCGTACACCATGCCGACGAGCAGGTCGTCGGCGTCCCGGCGGCCGAACTCGCTTGCCGCGCGGGACATCTCGTACAGCCGGTGCGGGTCGGCGAGCACGGGCAGGACCTGGCGCTGCACCCACTCGGGCGTCAGGTCCGCGTCGTCGACCAGGAGTCCACCGCCGGCCTTGACCACCGGCTGGGCGTTCAGCCGCTGTTCGCCGTTGCCGATGGGCAGCGGGACGTAGGCGGCCGGGAGTCCGACGGCGGAGAGTTCGGCGACGGTCATCGCGCCCGCGCGGCACAGCATCATGTCGGCCGCGGCGTACGCGAGGTCCATCCGGTCCACGTACGGTACCGGGATGTAGGGGGGCATTCCCGGCATCTGGTGGACCTGCGGCAGTTCGTTCTTCGGGCCGACCGCGTGCAGCACCTGGATGCCGGCCTGCTGGAGGTACGGCGCGACCCGCTCGATCACCTCGTTGAGGTGCCGGGCGCCCTGCGAGCCGCCCGAGACCAGCAGCGTCGGCAGGCTCGGGTCGAGCCCGAACGCGGCGCGCGCCTCGGGGCGTACGGCGGCCCGGTCCAGGGTGGCGATGGAGCGGCGCAGCGGGATGCCGATGTAGCGGGCGTCCCGGAGCTTGCTGTCCGGGGTGGAGACGGCGACCTGGGCGGCGTACCGCGAGCCGATCTTGTTGGCGAGGCCGGGGCGGGCGTTGGCCTCGTGGACGACGATCGGCACGCCCAGGCGCTTGGCGGCGAGGTAGCCGGGCAGGGCCACATAGCCGCCGAAGCCGACGACGCAGTCGGCCTTGGTGCGCTCCAGGATCTGCTCGGCGGCCTTGATCGTGCCGCGCAGCCGCCCGGGGACGGTGATCAGTTCGGGGGTGGGCTTGCGTGGCAGGGGGACCGCGGGGATCAGCGCCAGGTCATAGCCCCGCTCGGGAACGAGCCGGGTCTCCAGACCGCGTTCCGTGCCCAGGGCCGTGATCCCCACGGTGGGATCAGCCCTGCGCAGGGCGTCCGCGAGGGCGAGCGCGGGCTCGATGTGGCCGGCGGTCCCCCCACCGGCGAGTACGACATGCACCGAAATTCACCGCTCTCCGGACGAACGCGCCGCCGAGGCACGCCGTCGCATCGTGTTCCATCTCCGGGGGCTCCGATCGGACACCGGACCCCCAGCCCCCCGCTTTCTACCAAAGCGGGGTTGCCGCAACGAAAGCGCCGCCCGCGCACCCGGTTCGTCACGTGCGAAGGCGATCAGCAGTCCGATGGCGAACATGGTCGGAAGCAGGGCGGAACCCCCGTAGGAGAACAGCGGGAGCGGGACACCGGCGATCGGCAGCAGGCCGAGCACCGCACCGATGTTGACCACCGCCTGAGCGGTGATCCACGTCGTCACGCCTCCCGCGGCGTACCTCACGAAGGGGTCCTCCGTGCGTCCGGCCACGCGGATACCCGCATAGCCTAGAGCCGCGAAGAGGGCGAGCACCGACAGCGTCCCCGCCAGGCCCAGTTCCTCACCGGTGACGGCGAAGATGAAGTCGGTGTGCGCTTCGGGGAGTTGCCCCCATTTTTCCACACTGGCGCCGAGGCCCGAACCGAACAGGCCACCGGAGGCGAGCGCGTAGATCCCGTGCACGGCCTGCCAGCAGGAGGTGGCCCCGGTGCCCGGCTCGGTGGCGCCGATGCACTGGAAGCGGGCCATGCGGTTGGGGCTGGTCTTGATGAGGACGAGCCCGATGAACGCGGCGACGGACAGCACCCCCACGAACAGCCGCGTGGGCGCCCCGGCCAGCCACAGCAGCCCGAACAGGACGGCGGTGAGGATGATCGCCGTCCCCATGTCGCCGCCGAGCATGATCAGGCCGAGCAGCATGAACGTCACCGGGACGAGCGGCACCAGCATGTGCTTCCACTGCGTGAGCAGCCGCTTGTCCTCCTTGCGGGCGATCAGGTCGGCGCCCCACAGCACCAGGGCGAGCTTGCCGAACTCGCTCGGCTGGATCAGGAAGGAGCCGCCCAGCGAGATCCAGTTCTGGTTGCCGTTGATGGACACCCCTATCCCCGGCACCTGTACGAGGACCATCATGAAGACGGACCCGGCGAGGATCGGATAGGCGAGCGCCCGGTGCAGCTTCACCGGCATCCGGGAGGCGGCGAACAGCAGCACACCGCCGATCGTGGCGGCCAGCAACTGTTTGCGGAAGAAGAACGTCCCGGGCTTGGACAGCTGAAGCGCGGTGATCTGAGAGGCCGAGTAGACCATCACCAGCCCGAGCACGGTGATCAGCAGCGACCCACCAAGAATCACGTAGTAGGCGGTCAACGGCCGATCCCAGGCCCGCTGCAACCGCCTGCGGAGGCTGCGTACGGGATTGTCGCGGGGCGGGCGGGGGGCGGCAGGCCGCCGAACCCGAACGGCCCGCTGAACGGGCGCCCGACCGGTACGACTACTGGCCATCAGACCCTCCCGCACGACTGATGAAGGGCGCGCGGAGCGCCCCCTTCAGGGGCGCGGGGCTGTGTCCGATCTGCGGCTCCGCCGCGGGGCGCGACGCGACCGAGAGTGGCGCGCAGCGCCCTCGAAGGGGCGCGGGGAACTGCGCGACCAGCCCCCACCGGCCCGCAGCAAACGAACCGCCGATGATTCCCGAGCCACATCCCCGTCACGCGTCCCTCCAAGAGCGACCGAAGACACCGCGGCCGAAGACCGACCGTCAGGTCCCCGCCCCGAGTTCGCGAACCGCCTGCGCGAACGCGTCACCGCGCTTGTTGTAGTTGGCGAACATGTCCATGGAGGCACAGGCCGGAGCCAGCAGCACCGTGTCGCCCGCCGCGGCCAGCCGCCGGGCCTCCTGAACAGCCGCGAGCATCGCCCCAGTGTCGGTCCGGTCGAGGTCGACGACGGGTACTTCCGGCGCGTGTCGCGCGAGGGCTTCGCCGATCAGCGCACGGTCGGCGCCGATCAGCACCACCCCGCGAAGTCGCTTTGCCGACTTGGCGACCAGTTCGTCGAAGGTCGCGCCCTTGGCGAGCCCGCCCGCGATCCACACGATCGACTCGTACGCCGCCAAGGAGGCCTCGGCCGCGTGCGTGTTGGTCGCCTTGGAGTCGTCGACGTACGCGACCCCGTCCACATCGGCCACGTGCGCGATACGGTGGGCGTCCGGGGTGAAGGCCCGCAGTCCGTCCCGTACGGCCGCCGCAGGCACCCCGTAGGCCCGTGCGAGGGCAGCCGCGGCAAGGGCGTTGGCGATGTTGTGCGGGGCCGGCGGATTGACGTCCGCGACCTCGGCCAGTTCCTGGGCGTTCTGCTGCCGGTTCTCGACGAAGGCGCGGTCGACCAGGATGCCGTCCACGACGCCGAGTTGGGACGGCCCGGGCGCGCCGAGCGTGAACCCGATCGCTCGGCAGCCCTCCTCGACGTCCGCGCCGCGCACCAGGTCCTCGGTGGACGGTTTGTCGGTGGCATCCACGTTGTAGACACAGGCGACCCGATTGCCCTCGTAGATACGGCCCTTGTCGGCGGCGTACGCCTCCATGGAGCCGTGCCAGTCGAGGTGGTCGGGGGCGAGGTTCAGGACGGCGGCGGAGTGGGCGCGCAAGGAGGGCGCCCAGTGGAGCTGGTAGCTGGAGAGTTCCACGGCCAGGACGTCGTACGTCTCCTCGCCGAGGACCACGTCGATGATCGGCGTGCCGATGTTGCCGACGGCGGCCGTACGCAGGCCCGCCGCGCGCAGGATCGAGGCGAGCATCTGGGTCGTGGTCGTCTTGCCGTTGGTGCCGGTGATCGCCAGCCAGGGAGCGGCGTCCGGGCCGCGCAGCCGCCAGGCGATCTCCACGTCACCGACGACGTCCACGCCCGCCTCGGCCGCCGCCGCGAAGAGCGGTGAACTCGGCTTCCAGCCGGGCGAGGTGACGACGAGTCCGGTGCCCTCGGGCAGCGTCTCCGCGTCGCCGAGGCGGACCTCGATGCCCTCCAGGGCTGCGGCGCGTTCCCGGTGGGCCTCGGAGTCGCCGCCGTCCACGACGGTGACGGAGGCGCCGAGGGTGGTCAGGGCGCGGGCGGCGCTGATGCCGCTCACGCCGAGTCCGGCGACGGTGACACGCACGCCGTTCCAGTCGCTGCCCTGACCGGATGTCACTTGTCGGCCGCCCATCCCGCGTAGAAGATGCCCAGTCCGACGATCACGCAGATGCCCTGGATGATCCAGAAGCGGACCACGATGAGCACTTCGGACCAGCCCTTGAGCTCGAAGTGGTGCTGGAGTGGCGCCATCCGGAAGACCCGCTTGCCGGTCATCTTGAACGAGCCGACCTGGATGACCACCGACATGGTGATCAGCACGAACAGGCCGCCGAGGAGCGCGAGGAGCAGCTCCGTACGGGAGCAGATCGCGAGACCGGCAAGTGCGCCGCCCAGGGCCAGCGAACCGGTGTCGCCCATGAAGATCTTGGCGGGTGACGTGTTCCACCACAGGAAGCCGAGACAGGCACCCATCAGCGCCGAGGAGACGACGGCGAGGTCCAGTGGATCTCGTACCTCGTAACAGGCGGACGGGTTGGTCAGGGTCTGCGCGTTGGCGCAGGACTCCTGGAACTGCCAGACGCCGATGAACGTGTAGGCGCCGAAGACCAGGACGGAGGCGCCGGTGGCGAGGCCGTCCAGACCGTCCGTCAGGTTCACGCCGTTCGACATCGCGAGGATCATGAAGAGCGCCCAGACGACGAACAGCACCGGGCCGATCGACCAGCCGAAGTCCTGGACGAAGGAGAGCTTCGTCGAGGCCGGCGTGTTGCCGCGGTTGTCCGCGAACTGGAGCGAGAGCACCGCGAAGGCGATACCGCCGGTCAGCTGACCGGCCATCTTCGCCTTGGCCCGCAGACCGAGCGAGCGCCGCTTCACGATCTTGATGTAGTCGTCCAGGAAGCCGACCAGGCCCATGCCGCCCATCAGACCGAGCACGAGCAGCCCGGAGAAGGTCGGCGGCTTGCCGGTGATCACCTTGGACAGGAAGTACGCGACGATCGTCGCCAGGATGAAGGCGATACCGCCCATGGTCGGCGTACCGCGCTTGGCGTGGTGCTCGCGCGGGCCGTCGTCACGGATGTACTGGCCGTAGCCCTTGCGCGCCAGCAGCTTGATCAGCAGCGGGGTGCCGACCAGCGTCAGGAACATCCCGATGACGCCCGAGAACAGGATCTGGTTCATCATCGGGCGGCGACCTCACCCTCGACGCCGCCGACGAGCAGCGCCTGCGCCACCCGTTCGAGCCCGACCGACCGGGACGCCTTCACGAGCACGACATCCCCTGGGCGCAGCTCGCTGCGCAACAGGTCGACAGCCGCCTGTGCGTCGGACACGTGCACCGACTCCTCACCCCACGAACCCTCGTTATATGCGCCCAGTTGGAGCCAGGACGCTTCCCTGCCCCCGACCGCGACGAGCTTGCCGACATTGAGCCGGACGGCGAGCCGTCCGACCGCGTCGTGCTCGGCGAGCGCCTCGTCCCCGAGCTCGGCCATCTTGCCGAGCACCGCCCACGTACGACCCCCCTTTGCCCGTGAGGCTGTACCCATGGCAGCAAGCGCGCGCAAAGCCGCTCTCATGGACTCGGGGTTCGCGTTGTAGGCGTCGTTGACGATCGTCACGCCGTCCGGGCGCTCGGTGACCTCCATCCGCCAGCGGGAGAGGGAGCCCGCCTCGGAGAGCGCGGTGGCGATCTCGTCTGCGGACATGCCCAGCTCATGGGCGACGGCGGCGGCGGCGAGCGCGTTCGACACGTGATGCTCACCGTACAGGCGCATGGTCACGTCGCTTGCACCGGAGGGTGTGTGGAGCCTGAAGCGGGGCTGTCCCCTGTCCGTGAGTCGTACGTTCTCGGCGCGTACGTCCGCTTCGCCGGACTCTCCGAAGAAGATCACCTTCGCCTTCGTCCGAGCCGCCATGGCCCGTACGAGGGGGTCGTCGGCGTTGAGGATCGCGGTGCCGCCGTCCGCCGCCGAGGGCAGCGCCTCGACGAGTTCGCCCTTCGCTTGTGCGATCTGCTCGCGTCCGCCGAACTCGCCGATGTGGGCGGTGCCGACGTTGATGACGAGGCCGACCTTCGGGGGCGTCAGATCGGTCAGGTAGCGGATGTGACCGATTCCGCGGGCGCCCATCTCCAGGACCAGGAACCTGGTCTCCTCGGTGGCGCTGAGCGCGGTCAGCGGCAGCCCGATCTCGTTGTTGAGGGAGCCGGGCGTGTAGACCGTCGGCGCCTTGTGCTGGAGCACCTGGGCGATCAGGTCCTTGGTGCTGGTCTTGCCCGCGGAGCCGGTGAGGGCCACGAGGGTCGCGCCGAGCTTTCGGACCACGTGCCGGGCGAGGGCGCCCAGCGCCCGCTGCACGTCGTCCACGACGATCGCGGGCACGCCGACCTGACGGGACGCCAGTACGGCGACCGCGCCCGCCTCGACGACCTGGGCCGCGAAGTCGTGGCCGTCGACGTGCTCACCGGCGAAGGCGACGAAGAGGCTGCCGGGCTCCACCTCACGGGAGTCCCTGACGACCTGTCCGGTGACCTGGACCGACGGATCCGGTATGTCGTACGTCTGCCCGCCGACGACTTCTGCGATCTCGGCGAGAGAGAGGGCGATCACAAGTTCATCCCTGAGTCTTCTGGATGGCTTCTCGAAGCACCTGGCGGTCGTCGAACGGACGGACCACCCCGGCGATGTCCTGGCCCTGCTCATGGCCCTTGCCCGCGACCAGCACGGTGTCCCCGGGCCGTGCGCGGGCCACGGCGGCGGCGATGGCCGCGGCTCGGTCCTCGAACACCTGGACCTCACCGCGCTCGTGCGCCGGCACGGAGGCCGCGCCCTGGAGCATCGTCGCGAGGATCGCGAGGGGGTCCTCGGAGCGGGGGTTGTCGGACGTGAGTACGGCGGTGTCGGCGAGCCGGGCCGCGGCGGCGCCCATCGGCTCGCGCTTGGTCTTGTCCCGGTCGCCGCCGCAGCCGAGCACCACGTGCAGTCGGCCCTCGGTGACCTTGCGGAGAGCCCGCAGGACCGACTCGACGGCGTCCGTCTTGTGCGCGTAGTCGACGACCGCGAGATACGGCTGGCCGACGTCCACCCGCTCAAGACGGCCCGGCACTCCCGGCACGGTGGCGATGCCGTCGGCGGCGGCCTGCGGGTCGAGCCCGGCCTCGGCGAGGGCGACGATCGCGGCGAGGGTGTTGGCGACGTTGAAGGTACCCGCGAGCGGCGACCGGGCGCGGATCCGCTGCTCCTTGGGGCCGACCGCCGTGAACGTCGAGTCCATCGGGCCGATCCGGACGTCGTCGGCGCGCCAGTCGGCGTCCGGGTGCCCCTCGGCGGAGAAGGTGACGACCGGTACGGCGGCCTCCTGGGCGAGCCGTCGACCGTAGGCGTCGTCGAGGTTGACGACCCCGAGTTTGCTGCGTCCGGGAGTGAACAGCGCCGCCTTGGCCTGGAAGTAGTCCTCCATGCCGGAGTGGAACTCCATGTGTTCCGGGCTGAGGTTGTTGAACACGGCGATGTCGAAGACGCAGCCGTCGACCCGGCCGAGGACCAGCGCGTGGCTGGAGACCTCCATGGCGACCGCCTCGACCCCGCGCTCGCGCATCACCGCGAACAGAGCCTGGAGGTCGGTGGCTTCGGGCGTGGTGCGCTCGGACTTGATGCGCTCGTCGCCGATGCGCGTCTCGACCGTGCCGATCAGTCCGGTGGCCCGGTCCGTCTTCAGACCGCCCTCGACGAGGTAGGCGGTGGTGGTCTTGCCGGAGGTGCCGGTGATGCCGATCTGGAGCAGGTCGCGCCCCGGACGGCCGTAGATCGTGGTCGCCAGTTCGCCCATCCGCGCGCGCGGGTCGTCGACCACCAGCACCGGGAGCCCGGTGGCGGCGGCGCGCTCGGCGCCCGTCGGGTCGGTCAGCACGGCGGCTGCGCCGAGGCCGGCCGCCTGCGTGACGAAGTCGGCGCCGTGCAGCCGGGCGCCCGGGAGGGCGGCGTACAGATCGCCGGGGCGGACGGCGCGCGAGTCGTGGGTGATCCCCGTGATCCCCGTGGCCCCGGTGTCCTCCGGGGTCCGGGGCTGTGGGGCACCCAGCTGTCCGGCCAGTTCCGCGAGGGGTGTGGCGGACACGTGAACCGGCCTCGGCGGTCCTGGATATGTCACAGGAACGCCCTTCTGGGTGGATTGGTACTGATCGGCGTTTGGCACGGCGGTGAGCGTACCGGGCGCACCCCCGGACGAGCGAAGTGAGGGCGCGGCCGGGGCGTGCGCCGGGGCGCTGCGCCCCGCGTCGGGAGAGTCTGTGGTCACTAGCGGTTTCCTGGCTGGTTTCCGTGCTGATCAGGGTGTGAAGGTCACGGGGAGATTCGCGGCCTTGCCCCCGGTGGGCGGTACCTGAAGGGTCTTCAGGGCGAACTCCATGACCTCCTTGTAGATGGGGCCACAGATCTGGCCGCCGAAGTAACTGCCCTTGGTGGCGTTCTGGATGGCGCAGTAGACAGTGATGCGGGGGCTGTCGGCGGGCGCGAACCCGGCGAACGACGAGGTGTAGCCGTGGTAGCGGCCGGTGGCCGGATCCACGCGGTTGGCCGTACCCGTCTTGCCCGCCACGCGGTAGCCGGGGATGCGCGCCTTGGTGCCGGTGCCCTCCTCGTCGTCCACGACGGACTCCAGCATCCTGGCGAGGGTCTTCGCCGTCTTCTCACTGACGACCCGGGTCTTCTTGGGCTCGGCGGCGGGGGTGAACCGGCCGTCGGCGCCCTTGGTGCCCCGGATCAGGCTCGGCTCCACGCGGACGCCGCCATTGGCGATCGTCGAGTAGACGGAGGCCGCCTGGAGCGCGTTGAGGGAGACGCCCTGGCCGAAAGGAATCGTGAACTGCTGCGAGGTCGACCAATCGCCGGGCGGCGCGAGGATGCCCTTGGTCTCGCCGGGGAAGTCGATCCCGGTGTAGCTGCCGAGGCCGAACTTGCGCAGGTAGGAGTAGAGGACCTGGTTGGACTGCGCCTGTGTCTTGCCCAGCTGGCCGGTGGCGAGGATGGTGCCGATGTTGCTGGACTTGGCGAGCACGCCGTTGAGCGTGAGGTACCAGGTCGGGTGGTCGATGTCGTCCTTGAAGAGCCGGTCACCCCGGTGCAGCCGGTTGGGCACGACGACATGCGTCGCGGGCGTGGCGACGTTTTCTTCGAGTACGGCGGCCATCGACATGACCTTGGCGGTGGAACCGGGCTCGTAGGCGTCCTGGAGGGCCGCGTTGCCGAGCGCGTCCGGGCTCGCCTGGGTGAGGTCGTTGGGGTCGAAGCCGGGCGAGTTGGCCATGGCCAGGATCTGTCCGGTCCGGGTGTCCTGCACTATCACGTACCCGCGGTCCGCCTTCGACTCCTTCACCTGCTCGGTGATGGCGTTCTGCGCGGCCCACTGGATGTCGCGGTCGATGGTCAGTTCGACGTCGGTACCGGGCACCGCGGGCGTCTCGGTGGAATCGGCGGTGGGCACCTGCCGTCCCCCTGACTGCGCGTACCGGATCTTGCCGTCCTGCCCGGCCAGTTCGCCGTTCAGCTGCTGTTCGAGGCCGCCGCCGCCCTTGCCGTCGGCGCTGACCCAGCCCAGCAGTCCGGCGGCGAGCCCGCCGTTCGGATAGACGCGCTTGCTCGCGGGCACGGCCAGCACACCGGCGAGGACGTTCACGGTGTCCGGGTCGGTTCCGGACTTGGCGGCCAGGGTCGACTTCAGGTCCTTGATCTGCGTCCACACCTGGGGGGTCTGGCGGTGCGCGAGCAGCGTGTAGCGCGTGTTCGGCGTCTTGAGCTTCTTGGCGACGGCGTCCGCGTCCTGCCCGAGGATCGGCGCGAGAAGAGCGGCGGCCTGCTCGGGGGCGTCGGCCAGTTTCGTGGTCTTCGGCGTGAACATCGTCGGGTCGGCGGTGATGTCGTACGCGTCCACGCTGGTCGCCAGTTCGACGCCGTTGCGGTCGGTGATCTCGCCGCGCTCGGCGGCCAGGGTGCGGCCGACGTACCGGTTCTGCTCGGCCTTGGCGGCGTACACGCTCGCGTCGACGGCCTGCACCTGGAGCAGCCGTACGACGAAGGCGGTCAGCACCAGGGCCAGCGCGAGGCTGACCATGCGCAGCCGGGGCCGGGGGCTGCCGAGCCGGATGACCTTGGGCCCGCCCGGGCGGGGGGCCGCGGGGCGGCGGGCGGGGCGGGCGCCGGGGCCCGGACGCCGGTCGGCGCCGGGGCGGGCGGACCTGGCCGGGGCGGGCACGCGGCGGCGCGGGGGTTCCCTGTCGGACACTTCCGTCACCTGCCGGGGGTCGTGGAGGGGAGGGTGGGGGTGGCTACGGGGACCTGCGCGGGGGACGCCGACGCGGAGAGGGTCGGCGAGGGCGTAGGCGTCGGCCCAGAGGTCGGAGTGGCGGTCGGCGTGGGCGTGGGCGTCGGCGTAGAGGTGGGCACCGGCTCGGGCACGATCGCCTCGGGCGGGACCACCTCGGGGATCCGCAGCGCCGCCTGCTCCGCCGGCCCCGGGACGCCTTTGACCGTGCCGTCGGGGTTCAGGAAGGCCGGGTCGCCGCCGGGCACCATGCCGAGTTCCCTGGCCCGGCGCTGGAGGGCGTCGGGCGCCGCGTAGGCGTCCACGTCCCGCTGGAGGGCCTGTTCCTCGTCGGTGAGGCTCTTGGTGTCCTTCTGGAGGTCGTCGAGACGGAACCCGCCTTCGCTGAGCGCGGAGTTCAGCACAAGGAGCCCGATGAGCCCGCCGCCCAGCAGAAAGACGACGAGCAGGACGAAGGGGGTACGGGCGGCCTGCCCCGGCCCTGTGGGAAAGAGCCGGGCGAGCCGGGCGGCCCGGCCCTTGAGTTCGGGATTCCTGCTCACTCGACCCTCCCCGCGATGTCCACGCCGGTCATCGCGGCCGGCCTGCTTCTCTGCTGGGGGTCCGGGGATCGTCCCCCTGGACGATGCAGTCACCCGTCGTCCCCTCCGTACACCTCACTCGGCGTCCTCCCTGATGCGCTGGGCCCCGCGCAGTCGCGCCGGGGCGGCTCGCCGGTTCTCGGCGACCTCTTCCTCGGTGGGAAGTTCGGCACCACGGGTGAGCAGCTTGAGCCGCGGCTGGTAGCGCTCGGGCACGACGGGCAGTCCGGGGGGCGCTGTGTTGGCGGCGCCGGCCGCGAACACCTGCTTGACCAGCCGGTCTTCGAGCGAGTGGTACGACAGGACGGCGATCCGCCCGCCGACGGCGAGCGCCTTCACCGCGGCCGGGATCGCCCGTTCCAGGACGGTCAGTTCACCGTTGACCTCGATGCGCAGTGCCTGGAAGGTGCGCTTGGCGGGGTTGCCGCCGGTGCGCTTGGCGGCCTGCGGCAGCGAGTCGCGGATCAGTTCGACCAGCCGGGCGCTGTTGCTGAACGGCTCCTTGGCGCGCTCGCGCACGACCGCGGAGACGATCCGCTTGGCCTGCTTCTCCTCGCCGTACGCCCGCAGGATCCGGACGAGTTCGCCGGCGGGGTAGGTGTTGAGGACCTCGGCGGCGCTGATCCCGGTCGTCTGGTCCATGCGCATGTCGAGCGGCGCGTCCTGGGCGTAGGCGAACCCGCGGTCGGCCTCGTCGAGTTGCATGGAGGAGACCCCGAGGTCGAAGAGGATCCCGTCGACCTTCGGCAGGCCCAGGCGGTCGAGTACCTCGGGCAGCTCGTCGTACACCGCGTGCACCAGCTCGGCCCGTTCGCCGAAGGGGGCGAGCCGCTCCCCCGAGAGGCGCAGTGCCTCCTTGTCGCGGTCGAGGGCGACCAGCCGGGCCTCGGGGAAGCGGGCGAGCAGCGCCTCGCTGTGGCCGCCGAGGCCGAGGGTGCAGTCGACGACGACCGCTCCGGGCCGCTCCAGTGCGGGGGCCAACAGGTCCAGGCACCGCTGGAGCATCACCGGGACGTGTCGACTCTGGCTCAAGGGGCCCTCTCAGGTCCGGCACGGCCAGCCATACGTACGCGCCGCGCACGCGGGAAATCAAACTTCGCGTCACTTTAGTCCACGGTGACTGCCGGTCAATCAACCGGCCCTGCGCGTCGCGGCACCCCGTGCGCCGAAGCCGTAAATCGTCAGCAATCACCCGTACGGGTACACTCGCACCACCCGTGTGGGTTACCTCACAACAACACTCATTGATGTTCTTTGTCCCCTCTCACAGCGGGCCCGGAAGAGCCGTGACCAGTACCGTCATGGTTATGACGACTTCTGCATCAGTTCCCACCGGACCCGAAGGCGCCATATCCACCGAGGGCACCGTCATCGACCGTCTCGTCGAGGCCAACGAGCGCTATGCCGCCGCCTTCACCGACCCAGGGATGGACGCCCGTCCGGTGCTCCGGGTGGCGGTCGTGGCCTGCATGGACGCCCGTCTCGACCTGCACGACGCGCTCGGTCTTGAGCTGGGCGACTGCCACACCATCCGCAACGCGGGCGGTGCGGTGACCGACGACGTGATCCGCTCCCTGACCATCAGCCAGCGAGCGCTCGGCACCCGCAGCGTCATCCTCATCCACCACACCGGCTGCGGCCTGGAGTCCCTCACCGAGGACTTCCGGCACGAGCTGGAGGTCGAGGTCGGGCAGCGGCCGGCGTGGGCGGTGGAGGCCTTCCGGGACGTCGACCAGGACGTACGCCAGTCGATGCAGCGCGTGCGCACCAACCCGTTCCTGCTGCACACCGACGACGTCCGCGGCTTCGTCTTCGACGTGAAGTCCGGCCTGCTGCGTGAGATCGACCCCGCGTAACCGAACCGGAACGCGCATCCTTACGTATGTCTCTACGAAATTTACCCTGCACTTCAGGGCCGAAAAGGCTGGAAAACCAGACATAGCCTTGCCAGTTATCCACAGGCGAGTGACACGAACCGGTAACGGCAACAAGAATGCGGGTGTGACGTCACGCGGAACTTCTCCCGCGTGCCGTCCGTGTTTCGGGGTGGGCCGGTCCGCATCGCAGAGGGTCGGCCCGGAGAAAGAACGGGCCTAGGAGGGCCGTGTGACGACCTATGACGATCGAGCGAGCCTCACTGATCTGACCGCCACTGTGGAGCGAGTCCGCAGTTCGGTGGAGGGAGTGATCGAGGGCAAGCCTGAGGTCGTACGGCTTTCGCTGACCGTGCTGCTCGCCGAGGGGCATCTTCTGATCGAGGATGTCCCGGGCGTCGGCAAGACCATGCTGGCGAAGACGCTGGCCAAGTCCATCGACTGTTCCGTGCGGCGCATTCAGTTCACGCCGGACCTGCTGCCCTCGGACATCACGGGTGTGTCCATCTGGGACCAGCAGCGCCGCGACTTCGAGTTCAAACCGGGGGCGATCTTCGCGCAGATCGTGATCGGCGACGAGATCAACCGTGCCTCGCCGAAGACCCAGTCCGCGCTGCTGGAGTCCATGGAGGAACGCCAGGTCACCATTGACGGGACGACCTACGAACTGCCCAGCCCCTTCATGGTGGTGGCCACCCAGAACCCGGTCGAGATGGAGGGCACCTACCCGCTCCCCGAGGCACAGCGCGACCGCTTCATGGCCCGCGTCTCCATCGGCTACCCGAGCCCGGAGGCCGAACTCCAGATGCTGGACGTGCACGGCGGTGTCTCACCGCTGGACGACCTCCAGCCGGTGGCCCACGCGCACGACATCGTGAAGCTGGTCGAGGCCGTCCGCAACGTCCACGTCGCGGATTCGGTCCGGCGGTACGCCGTGGACCTGGTCGGCGCCACGCGCAACCACCCCGACCTCAGACTCGGCGCCTCGCCGCGCGCGACACTGCATCTGCTGCGCGCCGCGAAGGCGTCCGCCGCCCTGAGCGGCCGGGAGTACGCGCTGCCGGACGACGTCCAGGCCCTCGCCGTGGCCGTCCTGGCCCACCGACTGCTGCCCACCGCCCAGGCCCAGCTGAACCGCCGGACGTCCGAGCAGGTCGTCCAGGAGATCCTCCAGCGCACCGCGGTGCCCGCGGCACCCCAGCAGCAGAGCGGCTTCGGCATGGGCCGCTCGGCGCCCGACTTCGGCCAGCAGCCGCCCCGGAGGCTTGGATGAGCGCAGGGGCGCCGGGGCACCCGGAGGACGACGACAAGGGTGACAAGGGCGGGGTGCGCACGGCGCTGGCCGGTCTCACCACCCGTGGTCGCTCCTTCCTGGCCGCCGGAGTCGCCGCCGCCATCTGCGCGTACGTCCTGGGGCAGAGCGATCTGCTCCGGGTGGGCCTGCTGCTCTCCGTACTGCCGCTGGTCTGCGCGACCGTCCTGTACCGCACGCGCTACCGGGTGGCGGGCAGCCGCAGGCTCTCCCCCGCGCGCGTGCCCGCCGCCGAGGAGGCCCGGGTCCATCTCCGCATGGACAACGTCTCGCGGCTGCCCACGGGCCTGCTGATGCTCCAGGACCGGGTGCCGTACGTGCTCGGTCCGCGCCCCCGGTTCGTCCTGGACCGGGTGGAGGCGGGCGGGCGCCGCGAGGTGTCCTACCGCGTCCGCTCCGACCTGCGGGGCCGCTATCCGCTGGGCCCGCTCCAGCTGCGGCTGACCGACCCGTTCGGCATGTGCGAGCTGACCCGCTCCTTCTCGACGTACGACACCCTGACGGTCATCCCGCGCGTGGAGGCCCTGCCGTCGGTGCGGCTGACCGGCGAGGCCAAGGGGTACGGCGAGGGACGGCAGCGCTCGCTGGCACTGGCCGGCGAGGACGACGTGATCCCGCGCGGGTACCGCTACGGCGACGACCTGCGCCGCGTGCACTGGCGCTCCACCGCCCGCTACGGCGAGCTGATGGTGCGCCGCGAGGAGCAGCCGCAGCGCGCCCGCTGCACGGTGCTCCTCGACACCCGGGGCATCGCCTATCTGGGCGCGGGCCCGGACTCGGCCTTCGAGTGGGCGGTCTCGGGTGCCGCGTCCGTCCTGGTCCACATGCTCGAACGGGGCTTTTCCGTACGGCTGTTGACGGACACGGGCAACTCCGTGCCCGGCGAGGGCGGTGAGGGTTTCGCGGGCGCCAGCCAGGAGTCTGCGGACGCGGCCGGACTGATGATGGACACGCTCGCGGTGATCGACCACTCGGACGGCATGGACATCTCCCGCGCCTACGACGTGCTGCGCGGCGGCGGTGAGGGGCTGCTGATGGCGTTCTTCGGCGACCTCGACGAGGAGCAGGCCCAGGTGGCCGCGAAGATGCGCCAGCGCAGCGGCGGAGCGGTCGCCTTCGTGCTGGACAGTGAGACCTGGGTGCGCGAACCCAACGATGTACCGGGTCCGGAGGACCCGGGCGAGGAGTCGCTGCGGATGCTGCGCGAGGCGGGCTGGACGGCGGTGCGGGTGCCGCGAGGGGCCGCGATGAGCGACCTGTGGCGCCAGGCGGACCGGGAGCGTTCCGGTCTGGGTGTCGTCGGTGGCGGGGAGGTGCGGTGATGAGCGGGCGCGCACGACTGGCGCTGTGCGCCTGGGTGGCGACCATGCTGGCGGCCTGTGCCCTGCTGCCGCTGGTCGAGGACGTGAGCTGGCTGCTACAGGTGGCCTTCCTGCTGGGCGTGCAGACGGTCGTCGGCGCGGGGGCCCGGCGGGTTCCGCTGGCCTGGCCGCTGACGGTGGCGGCGCAGCTTCTCGTCACGCTCGTCCTGATGACCCTGGTCTTCGTCCGGGAGCAGGCCTTCTTCGGCCTGATTCCCGGCCCCGACGCCTTCCAGCAGTTCGGCACGCTGCTCCAGACCGGCGCGGACGACGTCGGGCGGTACGCCATCCCGGCGCCGCTGTCCGACGGCATACGCCTGATGCTGGTCGGCGGTGTCCTGCTGATCGGGCTCATGGTGGACACCCTCGCGGTGACGTTCAGGGCCGCGGCTCCGGCCGGCCTGCCGCTGCTCGCGCTGTACTCGGTCGCGGCCGGACTGGCCGACGGCGGTGGCGCCTGGGTGTGGTTCCTGCTGGCCGCCGCGGGCTATCTGATGCTGCTGCTGGCCGAGGGCCGGGACCGGCTGTCCCAGTGGGGCCGGGTCTTCGGCGGCGCCCCGCGCTCACCGGGCGAGCAGTCGTCCGGCGGTGCGATCGCCCCCGTGCGCACGGGACGGCGGATCGGCGCGGTCGCGCTGGGCGTCGCCCTGGTGGTGCCGCTGGCGCTGCCCTCGCTCGACGGCGGCCTGCTGGACGCCACCGGGACCGGTGTGGGCCCGGGCAGCGGAGGCGGCGGCACGATCTCCGCCGTGAACCCGCTGGTGTCGCTGCGCGACAGCCTGAACGTGGACGAGGACCGCCAGGTCATGTCCGTGCGCAACAGCACCGAGGACACCCAGGACCTGTATCTGCGGATCGTTTCGCTCGACTCCTTCGACGGCACCGCGTGGAAGCCGTCCCAGCGGCAGATCAAGGATGTGCCGGACACGTTCCCGACCCCGCTCGGCCTCAGCGCGGACGTGCGGCGCACCGAGATCACGACCACCATCTCGGCGGCGGACTGGTACGCCCAGGACTGGCTGCCGATGCCGTACCCCGCGACCGGGGTGAAGATCGACGGCAGCTGGCGCTTCGAGCCGGTGGGCCGCACCCTCGTCGGTGACCACGGCCAGAACACGCGCGGTGTGCGGTACACGGTGACGAGCCTGGACGTGCAGCCGACCGCGGAGCAGCTCGCCGAGGCGCCGGAGCCGGACCCGGCGCTGGTGCGCGAGTTCACGCAGGTTCCGGAGTCGCTGCCGGCGATCGTGGCGCGCACCGCGCGCGAGGTCACCGCCGGTTCGACGAACGCCTATGAGCAGGCGGTCAAGCTCCAGGACTACTTCTCGGTGAGCGGCGGCTTCCGCTACGACACCCAGGTGCAGGTCGGCAGCGGCTCCAACGCGATCGCGCGGTTCCTGAGGGACAAGGAGGGCTTCTGCGTCCACTTCTCCTTCGCGATGGCCTCGATGGCCCGCACGCTGGGCATTCCGGCCCGGGTCGCGGTGGGCTTCGCGCCGGGCACGCCGGAGCCGGACGGCACGGTGTCGGTGGGGCTGCGCGACGCGCACGCCTGGCCGGAGCTGTACTTCGAGGGCGTCGGCTGGACCCGTTTCGAGCCGACCCCGACCCGGGGTTCGGTGCCCGAGTACACGCAGTCCCAGGCGCCGGGCAGCACCATCCCGGACCCGGAACTGCCCTCCCAGAACGCCTCCGTGGCGCCCTCCGACTCGGCCTCGGCGAACGAGACCTGCACGGCGGCGCAGCGGCGGCTGGACGGTGGGTGCGCGAGCGAGTCCGCTGAGGTGGCGCTGAGCCAGGGCGACGACAGCGGCTGGTGGTCGGCCGCTCTGGGCTGGACGCTGGGCGCGCTGGCCCTGGTGGGTCTGCTGCTGTTGCCGATGCTGTGGCGGCTGCGGATCCGGGCCGTACGGCTCGGGGCGCACGGCCGCAGTGAGGCCGACGCGGCGGTCCACGCCCTGTCGGCCTGGCAGGAACTGACCGACACCGCCTGGGACTTCGGCATCAGTCCGGAGGAGTCCCAGACACCCCGCAAGGCGGCTGCCCGGATCGTGCGTCTCGGCGAGCTCGATCCACCGGCGGCGGAGGCGGTGCACCGGGTCGCGGACGCCGTGGAACAGGTCCTGTACGCGCCGAGTCCACGCCCGACGGCGGGCCTCGCGGAGGATGTGCGCCGGGTGACCGAGGCCCTGCGCACCACGGTGAGCCGGGGCACGCGACTGCGCGCGATGTTCGCCCCGCGTTCGACCGTACGAGTGGTGTGGGCGCTGTCGGCACATCTGACGGCGCTCAGCGAGCGTGCGTCGGCGGCCAGGCCGAACCTGCGCAAGCCGTGGGGTCAGCACAGCTGACGGCACGACGGCCGGAAATGGCCGGTGGCCCGAAACCTCTGGGGTTTCGGGCCACCGGCCATTTCTCACGTCTCGCGGTCGGTCGTGATCGACGCCGGGATCAGCGCCCCCAAGGGCTACTGGCCACCCTGCTGTTCGTCACGGCGCCGCTGCCAGCGCTCTTCGATGCGGTCCATCATGGAGCGCCGCTGCCGACCCTGTCGGCGAGCGTGCGGGGCTCCGGGGGCGGCGGCACCCGCGGCGGGCTGTTCACCCGGCTTGGGGGCCTTGCGCCAACCTGTCACGGCCAGGACCGCACAGCCCAGCATGACGAGGAACCCCACCACGCTGACCCAAATCTGCTGTGCGACCATTCCGGCCATGAGGAGCGCGATACCCACGAGGAATCCAGCGACCGCCTGGTACACCCGTCGCCGGGTGTACGTGCGCAGCCCGCTTCCCTCAAGCGCTGTCGCGAACTTGGGGTCTTCGGCGTACAGCGCTCGCTCCATCTGCTCAAGCATTCGCTGCTCGTGCTCCGAGAGCGGCACGGAGTCCTCCTCATCGTGCAGTCGCCGGGGCGACCGGGGGTCCCCTTCAGGATAGGCAGGGAATCGCCCCCGTGAAACCCGCCCCTCTACGCCAATTGGCAACCGGAATCCGCCATGGCCGTCCCGGTTCGCTGAAGCGTTCATTCCCCAGCAACCGGCCCGTCATGCCGAGCGGTCTCCCTCGATCATACGGCTCCGGGCGCCCGATCGGGGGGCCTGTGGCGTACTCCATGTGCGGCCGAGCCCCTGATCAGCGGTCCGCCGCCGGAGGGGGCTCAGGCCTCGGCGGCACCCGACGTCTCGCCGAGCACGTGAAGCTGCGTGGCCACGGAGTGGAACGCGGCCTGTTCGGCCGCCGCTGCCTCCAGTTTCAGCAGGGCGTCCAGGGCCCCGGGCTCGGTGTCCACGAGGACGCCGGGCACCAGGTCGGCGAAGATCCGCACGCCGTGCACGGCGCCCACGCTCAGGCCCGCGCCCTCGACGAGCGCGGTGAGCTGTTCGGCGGTGAAACGGTGGGGTACGGGGTCACCCTCGCCCCAGCGGCCGTTCGGGTCGTCGAGCGCCCGCGTGGCCTCCTTGAAGTGCCCGGCGAGGGCCCGCGCGAGCACGGCGCCGCCGAGGCCCGCGGCGAGCAGGCTGAGGACGCCCTCGGAGCGCAGGGCGGCCACCACGTTGCGGACGCCCTCCGCGGGGTCGTCCACGTACTCCAGGACGCCGTGGCAGAGCACCGCGTCGTAGCCGCCGCGCTCGACCACGTCGAAGAGGCCGTGGGCGTCGCCCTGGACGCCCCGGACGCGGTCGGCGACGCCGGCCTCGGCGGCCCGGCGCTCCAGCGCGAAGAGCGCGTTGGGGCTGGGGTCGACGACGGTGACCCGGTGGCCGAGGCGGGCGACGGGCACCGCGAAGTTCCCGCTGCCGCCCCCGGTGTCGAGGACGTCCAGCGACTCGCGCCCCGTGGTTTTGACCTGCCGCTCCAGGGCGTCCTGAAGGACGTCCCAGACCACGGCTGTACGGAGAGAAGCGCGGGGGCGCATCGGGTCCGACACGGCAGTTGACTCCTCGGCGCGGCACCGCCACGTGTGCGGCGGAGCGAAACGGGGCGCCTTCCCGGCCCCGGTGGGCTGCGGAAAGGCTGCGGCTTCCCCACCCTATTGCCTCCGGTGACATACCCGGTCATCCGTCTCAGCCCGCGTCCGGGACGTCCCGCTCCCCGCCCTGTGGGCGGCCCGACTCCGGGGGCATGTCCGGGTCCTGGCGGGGCTGTGGCAGCACCGGCTGGAGGACGAGCATCCGCTCGACCAGGCGCAGGAACATCGCCACATCGCGTATCAGGTCGTCGGCGTCGCGGTTGCTGGCCGCGCCCTGGATGCCCGCCTCGGCGCGGGCCCGGCGACGGGCGCCTGAGGCGAACAGCACGCTCCACTCGGCGAGTTCGGGCGCTATCTCCGGGAGCACCTCCCAGGCGCTGCGGATGCGTGCGCGGCGCCTGGAGGTGGGTTCGGGGCGGCCCCGGGCGGCGAGCACAGCGGCGGCGGTGCGCAGGGCGGCGAGGTGGGCGGTGGCGTACCGCTCGTTCGCAGTCTCCAGGACGGCCGCCTCCTCGAGTCCGGCGCGAGCCTGGGCTAGCAGGTCGAGGGCGGCGGGCGGGGCCGTGGCCCGGCGGAGCACCGGGTGTACGTCGCCCGCCGGTCCGGTCAGTGAGGGGGCAGGGCCGGGGGCGCGGCGCCGACGGGCGGCGGCTGCGTTCGAGCTGGCCATGACGAACCTCCTGTCGTCTGTGTGACGGCACGTCCCGACGGGAGGTGCCGTATGTGCCCATCGTGAGGTATGCCACTGACAATCCGTTCTGACCTGGTCTTTTGCTTCGATCGAAGGTTCAGGTTAGCTTTTGCACTGACCAGTCAGTGCAAAAATGTCGGTGAAAAATCTGGGGGAGCTGTGGACGGTCCGCACGGCCTCGGGGTGAGCACCCGGGGCTTCGGACTCAAGGGGCCTCGCGGCTGGGCGTTCCGTGAGGTGTCCTTCGACTCGGAGCCGGGCTCGCTGATCGCAGTGGAGGGGCCGTCCGGGTCCGGGCGTACCTGCCTGCTGCTCGCGCTCACGGGCCGGATGAGGGCCACCGAGGGGTCGGCCGCGATCGGGGACTGGAGCCTGCCCAAGCAGTTGGCGGCGGTGCGTCGTGCGAGCGCGCTCGCGCACGTCCCCGGTGTCACCGACCTCGACCCCGCCCTCACGGTCGGGGAGCACCTGCAGGAACGGGCGCTGCTGGAGCGCCGGTTCGGCGGTTCCCTGCGGGGGCTGCTGCGGCCACGGGCGGAACGGGTGGCCGGGGCGAGGCTGCGCGTCGACGCCGCGCTGACGGCCGCCGGTCTCGACCGCGAGGCCCTGCCCAAGGGCTCCCGGACCGCCGTACGCGATCTGGAGCGGCTGGAGGCGCTGCGGCTGTCCGTGGCGCTGGCGCTGGTCGGCGGGCCGCGGCTGCTGGGGGTGGACGACACTGATCTGAAGCTGTCGGACGCCGAACGGGCCGAGGTGTGGGCGCTGTTGCGGTCCCTCGCCGAGGCCGGGACGACCGTCGTGGCGGTGTGCAGCGAGGCTCCCGAAGGGGCGGTCGTCATGTCGACGGCGCCGTACGGGAAGCCGACGGAGACTCACGAGAAGGAGACGGTGGATGCGCTCCCCGCGACTGGCCGCGCTTGAGCTGAGGCGTTTCGGCCGGGGCAGGCTCCCGCGCGCGGCCCTGGCCTCGCTCCTGTTGCTGCCGCTGCTGTACGGCGCCCTGTACCTGTGGTCCTTCTGGGACCCGTACGGCAGGCTCGACCGGATCCCCGTGGCGCTCGTGAACGACGACAAGGGGGCGAGCGTCAGCGGGAAGAAGCTCGCCGCCGGTGCCGACATCGTCAAGGGGCTGCGCGACAGCGACACCTTCGAATGGCACGAGGTGAGCGCGGCCGAGGCCCGGGAGGGCGTCGAGGACGGCACGTACTACCTGTCGCTGACCATGCCGGCCGACTTCAGCTCGCGGATCGCGTCGAGTTCGGGCGACTCCCCGGAGACGGGCGCGCTCCAGGTGCGGACGAACGACGCCAACAACTACATCGTCGGGCAGATCTCCCGGACGGTGTTCGGCGAGGTGCGTACGGCCGCCTCCACGAAGGCGTCGCGGTCGTTCCTGGACCGGATCTTCGTCTCGTTCTCCGACATCCACGGGGAGACCGTGAAGGCCGCCGAGGGCGCCGACACGCTCACGGGTGGCATCGACAAGGCCGAGCAGGGGTCCAAGGACCTCGCCGACGGGCTGAAGGACGCCGAGACGGGCAGCGGCAAGCTGGTCACGGGGCTGAAGAAGCTCGACACCGGGGCGGGCGATCTGGCCGACGGTTCGCGGCAGGTCGCGGCGGGCACACAGACGCTCGCCGACAAGGTCGACGGGGTCGCGGACCGGCTGGGGCCCTTCCTCAGGGACAACGAGAAGACCATTGGGGACACCGCTCAGCTCGTCGCCGACTCGGCCGGTACGGTCCGGCGCAACCTCGGCACCCTGGTGAAGGCCGCCCCGGCCGCCGCCAAGGGCGCCCACGCGGCCTCCGACACCCTGGACGGGGTCTACAGGGCGCGTTGTGTGACCGCGGTGCTGCCCGACGCCGCATGCACCGACCTGAAGAAGGCCCGGCAGGCCGCGGCGGACGTGGCGACGGTCGCCGACGACGTCGACACGCTGATCGCCGACCAGAACGGCGATCTGGACAGACTTGACCAGCACCTCGCCACGCTCCAGAAGCAGGCCCAGGCGCTCGCCGACCGTGCCCCGCGCCTCTCCGAGGACCTCGACGACGCCGTCCGCAAGGTCGACGAGCTGAACGAGGGGGCCGCGCAGGTCGCTGCAGGAGCGAGGAAGCTGCACACCGGGCTCTCCACCGCCAAGGCCGGCGCGGTCGCCCTGGACACGGGCGTCGGCGACCTCAAGGCGGGCGCGGACACGCTCTCCGGAGGCATGTTCAAGCTCGTCGACGGCTCCGGGAAGCTCGCCGGCGGGCTGCACGACGGCGCCGCGCAGATCCCCGACTACGACCGCCAGGACCGCGACGCGCGCACCGAGGTGATGTCCGACCCGGTCCAGCTCGCCTCCCAGGACCTGCACAAGGCGCCCAACTACGGCACCGGGTTCGCCCCGTACTTCATCCCGCTGTCCCTGTGGGTGGGCGCGATGGTCGCCTACATGCTGATCCCGCCGCTCAACCGGCGGGCGCTCGCCACGGGCGCCTCGGCCTGGCGCATCACGCTGGCGGGCTGGCTGCCGGTGGCCGCCCTGGGCGTGCTCCAGACCGTGGCCCTGATGTCCGTACTGCACTGGGCGATCGGCCTGGAGATGGTGCGGGCGGCCGGGACGGTGGGCTTCCTGTTCCTGGTCACGGCGTGCTTCGCGGCGATCGTCCAATGGCTGAACGCGCGCTTCGGGGCGGCGGGCCGGATCCTCGTACTCGCCTTCCTGATGCTCCAGTTGACGTCCGCGGGCGGCACCTATCCCGTGCAGACCAGCCCGGACTTCTTCAACGCGGTCCATCCCTTCATGCCGATGAGTCACGTCGTCGAGGCGCTGCGCAGGCTCATCACGGGCGGTGGGCTCGGCCCGGTGTGGCAGGCGTGTGCCGTGCTGGCCGCGTTCACGGCGGGCGCCCTGGCGCTGACCGCCGTGTCGGCCCGGCGCAGGCAGGTGTGGACCCTGGACCGGCTGCGCCCGGAGCTGAGCCTGTGACGTCTCGTCAGCGTGGGCCCGGTGTTCCTGTGAGAATCAGGGCCATGGAACGCAGCAGCACCCCGTCGGGCGGCAGTACGCGCCGCGAGGCCACCCGGCAGAAGCTCTACGAGGCCGCCGTCACGCTCATCGCCGAACAGGGCTTCTCCGCCACCACGGTGGACGAGATCGCCGAGCGGGCCGGGGTCGCCAAGGGCACGGTCTACTACAACTTCGCGAGCAAGTCCGTCCTCTTCGAGGAGTTGCTGCGGCACGGCGTGGAACTCCTCACCGCCTCCCTTCGGGAGGCAGCGGAGCAGACCGCGCGGGACGGCGGCACCAAGGTCGACGCCCTGGACGCGATGATCCGGGCCGGGCTGGTCTTCATCAGCCGCTACCCGTCCTTCACCCAGCTCTACGTGGCCGAGCTGTGGCGCACCAACCGGAGCTGGCAGTCGACCCTGATGGTGGTCAGACAGCAGGCGGTGGCGGTCGTCGAGGGCGTCCTGCGCGAGGCGGTGGCGGGCGGCGAGCTGAGCGACGAGATCGATGTCCCGCTGACCGCGGCGGCCCTGGTCGGCATGGTCCTGGTCGCCGCCCTGGACTGGCAGTCCTTCCAGCCGGAACGCTCCCTGGACGACGTCCACTCGGCACTGTCCCGGCTCCTCCAGGGACGGGTGGGCGGCAACCGCTGAGCGAGCGGGTCCGGGCGCACAGGAAAGCGCCGGTCCGCTGTGGCCGCGTCCCCCGCGGGCCACCTCGAACCGGCGCTTCCTTCCTGCTCCCCCGTTTTCCCCGTTCCCCCGTGTTTCCCCCGTTGGTCCCCGTGCGGTCGCTTCCCCGGGTCCCCCGGTGTCTCGCTCCCGCCGACGGATCGGCGGAAGGAGCGGTCCAGGGCGCCGGCACCGTTCCGCCGCCCCGTGTCGGCGGTACCGGAGCCGTGCCCCTTTCCGTGTCTCCACTCTCTCGTTCCCGCAGGTCGCGGCCCATCCGTGCGCGTACTCATCTCTCTGCCTAGGTACGTGTACTCAGCACTGCGCACTCAGCCCCAGGACGCGCCGTTGCCGACTGGTTACGATCGCGGACGTGTCCGTACTCCCTTTGGTCTTCACGAGCGGCTGGGCCAGCGGCATCAACGCGTACGCGGTGGTGCTGCTCCTCGGTGTCTTCGGCGCGACCGGGCTGACGGACGAGGTCCCCGAGTCGCTGCAGCGCCCCGAGGTGCTCGTCGCGGCGGGCGTGCTGTTCCTGTGCGAGGCGGTCGCCGACAAGATCCCGTACGTGGACTCGATGTGGGACGCGGTGCACACCGTGATCCGGCCGGTCTCCGGGGCCGTCGTCGGGGCGCTGCTGGCCGGGCAGAGCGGTTCGCTGTCCGATCTGGCGGCGGGCGCGATCGGCGGTTCGACGGCGCTGGCCAGCCACGCGGTCAAGGCCGGGACGCGGATGGCGGTCAACACCTCGCCGGAGCCCTTCAGCAACGTGATCGTGAGCTTCGCCGAGGATCTCGGGGTCGGCGGCATCGTGACGTTCGCGATGTTCCAGCCGGAGGCGGCGGCGATCATCGCGGGCACGCTGCTGCTCGCCGGGCTGGTCCTGCTGTTCTTCCTGGTCTCCCGGATCAGACGGTTCCTGCGGCGCCGGGCCCAACGACGCGAGGAGCGGCGGCTGGCGGCCCGGACCGGGCGGCCACCGGGCTGAGCCGGGTCACCCAAATCGCCGCAAACGACCTGGTCACAGCCCCGCGGCCGGATTGTCAGTGGGGGCCGATAAAGTCCCTGGCATGGCACGGATTGCGGTGATCGGCGCCGGCATGGGCGCGATGGCGGCCGCTGCCCGGCTGGCCGTCGCGGGCCACCGGGTGGCGGTGTACGAGCGTGGGGAGACGTACGGCGGAGCGGTGCGCCGCTTCGAGCGCGACGGCTTCTCGTTCGACACGGGTCCGGGGCTGTTCACGCTGCCCGCGGTCTACCGCGACCTGTTCGTCAAGACCGGCAAGCAGCCCCTGGAGGACTGCGTCGAGCTGGTCCAGGTCGACCCGTCCTCGCGACACGTCTTCCCGGACGGCACGGCGGTCTCCCTGCCGAACGCGTCCCGCGCGGGCGTCGTCCAGGCCCTGGACGCGGCTCTCGGGGCCGGGACGGGCGACCGCTGGGGCAGCTTCCTGGTCAGGGCGCGCGATGCCTGGGACCGCACCCGCAGACCGCTCCTGGAGGAGCCCCTGTGGGACGAGTGGCATGTGCTGGGCGGGCGCGAGCCCTATCCGGCGGTCCCCCAGAAGCGGCTGCTGCGCAGCACCCGCAGGGCCGGCACGCTCGCCGAGGTCGGCGCCTGGGAGCTGCGCGACCCGCGTCTGGCAGCCCTCCTGGAGAGCCACGCCCTGGAGTTCGGCCTCGATCCCCGGGACACCCCGGCGAGCGCGGCCGTACTGCCGTACATGGAGCACGCCTTCGGCACCTGGTATGTCCGGGGCGGCATCCGGGAGTTGGCGCGTGCCGTGTACGAGCGGTGCGTGGACCGGCGGGTCGAGTTCGTCTTCGGCGCCGAGGTCACGGGCATCGTCGAGAAGGACGGCCGGGCGGCGGGGGTCGTTCTGGCCGACGGCACGGTGACAGAGGCGGACCATGTCGTCGCGGGGGTGGATCCCGTACGGCTGAAGGGGCTGACGGAGCATGCGCTCGACGAGGAGGGCGATGTGATGTCCGACACGTCGACGCCGTCGCCGGGGACGTTCACCGTGCTGCTGGCCCTGCGCGGGGCCTGTGAGGCGGGTACGGCGCATCGCACGGTCGTGCACACGCCCGGCCGCGAGGCCGAGTTGGACTGGGTGAGCGGGGAGGGACCCGGACCGGTGTCCCCCACGGTCACCGTGCTGCGGCCCGACGATCCGGCTCAGCTCGACTGGGAGCACGAGTCCGTGGTCCTGACGGCGGTGGCACCGCCCAAGGGCGACTGGACGGCGGACGGTTCGGCGGAACGCTTCGCGGAACTGATGATCGACGCGGCGGGGACGGCCGTCCCCGGGCTGCGCGAACGCGTCCTGTGGCGGGAGATACGGACGCCCGGCCGGAGCGGTGACGAGACGGGCGCCTTCTGCGGGGGCGTTCCGGCGCCGTCCCTCGCGAGCGGAAAGGGCGACTTCCTGCATCCCGCCAACAGCACCCGGCTGCCGGGGCTGTACCGCGTGGGCGGCTGGTCTCACCCCGGGGGCGGACTGCCGCACGCGGGGATGTCGGGCGCGCTGGTGGCGGGGCTGATCGTGGAGGGACCGGACTTCATGGGCTCGCAGTGAGCCCATGAACACGCCCCGGCGGGGCAGCCCTCGGCGGGGCGGCGGTCCTCAGAAGCGGTACTGCTGCTCGTCGTACCCGTTCCCGTGCGTCTGCCCGTTGCCGTTGTCCTGGCCGTTGCCGTTGTCCTGGTAGTACTGCTGCTCCGGCGGGAGTTCGCCGCCGAACATCGGGTCGTCGGTGTTGCGCTGCTGCGGGACCCAGACGCCGTTCCCCGGGGTCTC
This sequence comes from Streptomyces sp. NPDC000878, assembly GCF_053599695.1. NCBI lineage: Bacteria > Bacillati > Actinomycetota > Actinomycetes > Kitasatosporales > Streptomycetaceae > Streptomyces > Streptomyces sp. NPDC000878. The sequence continues at coordinate 32,988 of NZ_JBSFMT010000018.1, forward strand.
GCCGTAGCCCTGCTGGGCGTACTGGTCCTGGCCGTAGCCCTGCTGGCCGTACTGCTGCTGGTCGTAGCCCGCGTCGTACGAGGTGCCGCCGTAGCCCTGGCCGATGTACGGGTCGGAGTAGGCGGCGTACTGCTGCTGGCCCGAGGCGTCGTAGCCGTACTGCTGCTGGTCGTAGCCGGTGTAGCCGTCGTACCCGTAGTTCTGGTCGGTGCCCTGGGCCGCCGTCGCGTACGACTGGTCCTGGCCCGCGCCCGCGTAGGACTGGTCCTGGCCGGCCGCCGCCGCGTAGGCCGCGTCGCTGTATATGCCGTACGAGCCGGTGTCGTCGGGGAGGGGCTGCGGTTCGTAGACGGCCGCGCTGTCGGCCGCCATGGGCCGGTCGGAGCGGGCGGGGGTGAAGACGTCGTCCCGGTCGTAGTCGCGGTCGAAGTCCTCGGCCTGGCGGTACGTTCCGGCACCGGTGTCGTAGGCGTCGTTCCCGAAGCCGTCGGCGGGGGTGCCCGCGAAGTCCGTGTCGGCGCCGTTGCCCGGTCCGTACGCGCCCTCGGACGCTTCGAGGTCGGAGACCTCCAGGCTCGGGTCCTTGTACTCCCCGTCGCCACGGTCCTTGCCCTTGCCGAAGCGCGCGAGGAAGCCCGGGCGGCCCGCGACCGCCCAGCCCGCCGAGAAGCCGCTGCGGAACGACAGGGTGACGTAGGTCTGCCCGACCGCGAAGGCCGCGGCGCCCAGACCGATGACCAACACGTTCGGGATGAGCACGCCGAGGACCACGCCGAGGAAACCGACGAAGGCCAGCAGTCGCCAGCGCAGCCGCGCCTTGTACTGCAACAGCACTTCGCCGAGCAGCCACAGCGCGACGACGCCGAACGCGATGTAGAGGACCGTCCAGCCCATGTACGCCCCTCTCCCAGTGGCCGCTACGCAGTGTGTCGTACGCCGGTGCGGCCGGTCTAGGCCCGCTGTGGGTGGTGCAGACCCAGGTTCTCGTAGATTTCCAGCGATGCCGTGGAGTTGTTCAGCGTAATGAAGTGCAGTCCGGGGATTCCCTCGGCCAGCAGTCGCGCGCAGAACTCCGTGGCGAACTCGATGCCAATGGAGCGTACAGCCGCCGCGTCGTCTTTGGCTGTGAGGATCCGCTCTTTCAGGGCCGAGGGGATCGCCGCGTTGCTGAGCTGCGGCAACCGCTCCAGCATCCGCACGCTGGTCACGGGCATGACCTCGGGGATGACGGGGGTCGGGCAGCCCGCCGCCGCGACCGCGTCTCGCAGCCGCAGATACGACTCCGGGTGGAAGAACATCTGGGTGATCGCGTAGTCGGCGCCGGCCCGGCACTTGTCGACGAAGTGCGTGACGTCCGTCTCCCGGTCCGGCGAGCGCGGGTGTGTCTCGGGGAAGGCCGCGACACCTACGCAGAAGTCGCCCGACTCCTTGATGAGGCGCACGAGTTCGGCGGCGTACGTCAGACCGCTCGGGTGCGGTACCCACTCGGCCATCGGGTCGCCTGGCGGGTCGCCGCGCACGGCCAGGATGTTGCGGATGCCCGCGTCGGCGTACTGGCCGATGATGTTGCGCAGTTCGGCGATGGAGTGGTTGACCGCGGTGAGGTGGGCGACCGGGGTGAGCGTCGTGTCGGAGACGATCTGCTGGGTCTCCTTGACCGTGCCCGCGCGGGTCGACCCGCCTGCGCCGTACGTCACGGACACGAAGTCCGGGGCGACCGCCTCGACCCTCCTGAGCGCGTTCCACAGGTTCCGCTCGCCCTTGGGTGTTTTCGGCGCCGAGAACTCGAAGGAAAACGTGGTCTTGCCGGACGCGAGCATGTCACGCACCGTGCGCGCGTGGTCAGTCCTGGTGGACGCGGTTCCGAGGGCCATACCCGCAGGTTAGTCAGGGGGCGGCGGTCCCCCAACCGGATGGCGGAAATTTGCCCGGATTGTCGACCTGTTGTCCACCCCTCGGACACCCCTACACCCCTCGGACGCCCCTACAACGAACGCAGGCGCTTGGCGAACTCGGCCGCCGCCGCACCCGGGTCGTCGGCCTCCGCTATCGCCCGTACGACGACGACCCGGCGGGCGCCCGCCGTCAGCACCTCGTCCAGATTGCCCAGGTCGATGCCGCCGATGGCGAACCAGGGGCGCTCGGTGGCGAGCCCGGCCGTGTACCGGACCAGGTCGAGGCCGGGGGCGTGGCGGCCCGGCTTGGTGGGGGTCGGCCAGCAGGGGCCCGTACAGAAGTAGTCGACGCCCTCCTGGACGGCGGCTGCGGCGGCCTCGGACTCGGCGTGCGTGGAGCGGCCGACGATGGTGTCCTCGCCCAGGATCGCGCGGGCCGCCGGGACGGGCAGGTCGCCCTGGCCGAGGTGGAGGACGTCGGCACGGGCGGCGTGGGCGACGTCCGCGCGGTCGTTCACCGCGAGGAGCCTGCCGTGTCGCGCGCAGGCGTCGGCGAAGACCTGGAGGTGGTCCAGCTCCTCGGCGGCCTCCATGCCCTTGTCGCGCAGTTGCACGATGTCGACCCCGCCGGCCAGGACGGCGTCCAGGAACTCGGCGAGGTCGCCCTGGCGGCGGCGGGCGTCGGTGCAGAGGTAGACCCGGGCGTCGGCGAGCCGCGCGCGGGCGGTGCCGGCGTCGGCGGTCGCCCCGGGCACGGTGTCGGTCGTCTCGGGCATACGTGTGTCCCCCATGGGCGCGCCCCGGGGGTTCTCCCCGGGCGCGCCCCTGTGTGGCGGCGTGCGGACCCTGCCCGCGCGCCGAACGGCTGGTCGGATCAGACGGCGAGCGCCTGGGCGCGACGCTTCACCTCCGTGCCGCGATTCTCGCTGAGCGCCTGCGCGGGGGTGCCGGGCAGGCTGGGGTCGGGAGTGAAGAGCCACTCCAGCATCTCTTCGTCGGAGAAGCCGTCGTCCCGCAGGAGCGTCAGGGTGCCGGTGAGGCCCTTGACGACCTTCTGCTCGACCCCGTCGATGAAGGCGGCGGGTACGTGCAGCGCGCGGTTCTCACCACGGCGTACGGCGATCACTTGGCCCTCCTTGACCAGCTGCCGGACGCGTGTCACCTCGATGTCGAGGATTTCCGCGATGTCGGGCAGCGTGAGCCAGGCGGGGACGAGAGCATCGATCTTTGCGTCAATCTCGGTCACGGGACAAGCCTGCCATCCCGCACTGACAGTCGGAAGCCAGACCCCTCCGACCTGTGCCGATCCGGTGCCGCTGAGCCCCCGTCACGCTATGCCGTGGCCGCCTTCAGGGGCCGGGACGGGTCCGTCAGCGCCTCGGCGTCCATCAGGGCGCCCGCCTCGATCAGCCGGCGGCCCTGGGCCAGGTCCCGGGGGCGGCCCACGGCCAGCAGGGCGACCAGTCGGCCCTCCAGCAGCCAGCAGACCGTCCAGGCGGGGCCGGCCGGGTCGCCGCGCCACAGGGTGGTGTCGGCGGACCCGTGGTGGCCGACGTACTGGACGAAGCGGCCGAACTGCTCCGACCAGAAGTACGGGACCGGGTCGTAGACCTCCGGAGACTCCCCGATGATGTTCGCGGCGACCGTGCGGGGTCCCTGGAGGGCGTTGTCCCAGTGGTGGACCAGAAGGCGCCGGCCGTACCTTCCCGAAGGGAAGGAGGCGCAGTCGCCGACCGCGTAGACGTCCGCCGCGGAGGTGCGCAGGTGGTCGTCGGCGACGACCTCCCGGTGGTCCCCCAGGGCGATCCCCGAGTCCGCCAGCCAGGCCGTGGCCGGGCGGGCCCCGATACCGACGACGACGGCACCCGCGGGCAGCCGCGAGCCGTCGTCGAGCACCACCGCGCCGGGCTCGACGCGCGCCACGCGCGCGCGGGTGCGCAGCGAGGCGCCGCTGTCGGCGTACCAGGCGGCCATCGGCGCGGCCACCTCGGCGGGCAGGGCGCCCGCGAGCGGCCGGTCGGCGGCCTCGACGACGGTGACCGCGCAGCCGGCCTCGCGCGCGGCCGTGGCGAACTCGGCGCCGATCCAGCCGGCCCCGACGACCACGATGTCGTGCTGGCGCGCGAGTACGGGCCGCAGCCGTTCGGCGTCGTCGAGGGTGCGCAGCAGATGCACTCCGGGTACGCCCTCGGTGCCCGGCAGCCGGATCGGTTCGGCGCCGGTCGCGAGGACCAGGGCGTCGTACGGGACGGGCCCCTCGGCGGTGTCCAGTTCGTGTACGCCGGGGCGGACGCCCAACACCTCGCGCCCGAGCAGCAGTTCGATGCCGAGGGCCTCGAAGTCGATGTCGAAGGCGGAGCCCTCCGCCTTGCCGAGCAGCACCGCCTTGGACAGCGGCGGCCGGTCGTACGGCTGATGGGGTTCGGCGCCGATCAGGGTGACGGTGCCGGTGAACCCCTGCTCGCGCAGGGCGACCGCGGTCTGCACCCCGGCCATGCCCGCGCCCACGACGACCACGCGCCGCGGCTGCGGCACGCCCCGCGTGCCCTGTGCCTGCGTCTGCTCGCTCACCCGATCACCATAGACAACTGACAAATTGTCAGTCAGTGGGCGCGGTCGGTGACCTACTGCACACCCACCCGCTCGACCTGCTCCACCACGCTCGTCCCGCTGCCCGGCTGCGACTCCCACTCCCAGGTCTCCGCCAACCGCAGCCGTCCGTCCGGCAGTTCGAGCACCTCGGACACGCAGTGACCCGAGGACGTCGTCCCGTCCCGCTTCAGCTGCACGTACCGGAAGTCGAGACGGTCGCCGTCCCGCGTCCCCACGAGATGGCCGCGTACGACGTCGCCGCCCGCGTACTCGGCCCAGATCTCGCCGTCCTTCTCGTGGTAGGTGAAGCGGGTCCGGGTGCCGACCTGGCCCGGGGCCTGGTCTTCGACCGGGGCGAGGACGAGACCGTCGAGCGAGCGGGGCATGGGCGGAGGCTCCCTTACGTGGGTGTCGGACCGCGGGCTAGGGTGGCCAGCGTAAGCACTCGCGGGAGCCCGGACGCACCGGGCTGAGAGGGAGGCTGGCGGCCTCCGACCGTACGAACCTGATCCGGGTCATGCCGGCGAAGGGAGGGGCTGGACGCCCATGTCGCGTACACACACCTCGGACGTCGTTGTCGTCGGAGGCGGGATCATCGGGCTGGTGACGGCCTGGCGGGCCGCGCAGCGCGGGCTCGCCACGACCGTCGTGGATCCCGCGCCGGGCGGCGGGGCCGCGCAGGTGGCGGCCGGGATGCTGGCCGCCGTCACGGAGCTGCACCACGGCGAACAGACCCTGCTGGGGCTGAACCTGGAGTCGGCCCGCCGCTATCCGGACTTCGTCGCCGAACTCACCGAGCTGACCGGCCACGACCTCGGCTACCGCCGCTGCGGCACGCTCGCCGTCGCACTCGACGCCGACGACCGCGCCGAGCTGCGCGAACTGCACTCCCTGCAACGGCGTTCGAGCCTGGAGTCGGAGTGGCTCTCGGGGCGCGAATGCCGGCGCCTGGAGCCGATGCTCGCGCCGGGCGTGCGCGGGGGGCTGCGGGTGGACGGCGACCACCAGATCGATCCGCGGCGGCTGGCCGGGGCGCTGGTGGACGCGTGCGAGCGGGCCGGGGTGGTGCTGCGCCGGACCTGGGCCGAGCGGCTCGACGTACGGCGGGGGCGGGCCGTGTCGGTGACGGACTCGGACGGCGACGAACTGGCCGCCGGTTCGATCGTGCTGGCCGGGGGCAGCCTCAGCGGGCGGCTCGCGGGGGTCCCTGAGGCCGTTCTGCCGCCCGTACGGCCCGTGAAGGGGCAGGTGCTGAGGCTCACCGTGCCGGAGCGGTACGCGCCGTTCCTGAGCCGTACCGTGCGGGCCGTGGTGCGCGGCAGCCAGGTCTATCTGGTGCCGCGCGAGAACGGCGAGCTGGTCGTCGGGGCGACGAGCGAGGAGCTGGGCTGGGACACGACGGTCACAGCGGGCGGCGTGTACGAGCTGCTGCGCGACGCCCATGAACTGGTCCCCGGGATCACCGAGTTGCCGCTGACGGAGACGCGGGCCGGTTTGCGCCCCGGGTCCCCGGACAACGCCCCGCTGCTCGGCCCGACCGCGCTGGAGGGGCTGCTGCTGGCGACCGGGCACTTCCGGAACGGTGTGCTGCTGACGCCGGTCACGGGAGACGCGATGGCGGCGGTTCTGGCGACCGGTGAACTGCCGGACGAGGCACGGGCCTTCACGCCCCGGCGGTTCGACGCCGTACGCAGGGAACGTATGGAGCAGCTCGTATGAATGTTCTGGTCAACGGTCGGCCGCGCGAGGTCTCCCCGGGTACCGCGCTCGACGTCCTCGTGAAGTCCCTCACCGCGACGCCCTCCGGAGTGGCCGCCGCGCTCAACGAAACCGTCGTCCCGCGCGCGCGGTGGTCGTCGACCCGCCTCTCCGAGGGAGACCGCGTCGAGGTCCTCACCGCCGTCCAAGGAGGCTGAACCATGGCCGACGATCCCTTTGTCCTCGGTGGTACGTCATTCACGTCCCGGCTGATCATGGGTACGGGGGGTGCGCCCAGCCTCGATGTGCTGGAGCGGGCGCTGGTGGCCTCCGGCACGGAACTGACGACGGTCGCGATGCGGCGCGTCGACCCCTCGGTGCACGGGTCCGTGCTGTCGGTGCTGGAGCGGCTCGGCATCCAGGTGCTGCCCAACACGGCGGGGTGTTTCACCGCCGGGGAGGCCGTGCTGACGGCTCGGCTGGCCCGGGAGGCGCTCGGTACGTCTCTGGTGAAGCTGGAGGTCATCGCCGACGAGCGGACGCTGCTGCCGGATCCGATTGAGTTGCTGGACGCGGCGGAGGTGTTGGTCGAGGACGGGTTCACTGTGCTGCCTTACACGAATGACGACCCTGTGCTGGCTCGGAAGCTGGAGGACGTGGGGTGTGCCGCCGTCATGCCGCTCGGGTCGCCCATCGGGTCCGGGTTGGGGATTCGCAACCCGCACAACTTTCAGCTGATCGTGGAGCACGCGCGTGTGCCGGTGATTCTGGATGCGGGGGCCGGTACCGCGTCCGATGTGGCGTTGGCGATGGAGTTGGGGTGTGCGGGGGTGATGCTGGCGTCGGCTGTTACTCGGGCCCAGTCGCCGGTGCTGATGGCGGAGGGGATGCGGTACGGGGTTTCCGCGGGGCGGTTGGCCTACCTGGCGGGTCGGATTCCTCGGCGTCATTTTGCTGCGGCTTCGTCTCCTGTGGCTGGGCTCGCCTCGTTGGATCCTGAGCGGCCTGCCTTTTAGGCGCCCCGGGTTTCACTCCCGTTTGTTTTCCCGCCCGCACCACCCGTTTCCAGCCCGTTAACCAGTGGAACTCTCCTGTGGGGGTTCTCGCCATCGGCGGCTGCGGGTGGGGTTCGGCGGCAGCCGGCTGCTTTCCGACCGTGCGATCTGCGTCACAGGTCGGCTTCAGTCCCGCTGCTTTCCCGGCCGAAACCGTGGGCTTGTCAGCGGCGGCTCGTACACTCACCTGCGTGGATACGACCCTTCAGGACCCTCTCGTCGGGCAGGTGCTCGACGGCCGCTATCGCGTGGACGCGCGGATCGCGGTCGGCGGGATGGCCACGGTCTACCGGGCCGTGGACACCCGTCTCGACCGCGTGCTCGCCCTCAAGGTGATGCATCCGGGGCTCGCGGCCGACGTGTCCTTCGTCGAGCGGTTCATCCGGGAAGCGAAGTCCGTGGCCCGGCTCGCCCACCCCAATGTCGTGCAGGTCTTCGACCAGGGCGCCGACGGGTCGTACGTCTATCTCGCCATGGAGTACGTCGCCGGGTGCACCCTGCGTGACGTGCTGCGCGAGCGCGGCGCGCTCCAGCCGAGGGCCGCGCTCGACATCCTGGAGCCCGTGCTCGCCGCGCTCGGCGCCGCCCACCGCGCCGGGTTCGTGCACCGCGACATGAAGCCCGAGAACGTCCTGATAGGGGACGACGGGCGGGTCAAGGTCGCCGACTTCGGGCTCGTGCGGGCCGTGGACACCGTGACGAACACCACGGGTGCCGTCCTCGGCACCGTCTCCTACCTCGCCCCCGAGCAGATCGAGAGCGGCACCACCGACCCCCGGGTCGATGTGTACGCCTGCGGCATCGTCCTCTACGAGATGCTGACCGGCGACCAGCCGCACTACGGCGACTCCCCCGCGCTGGTGCTCTACAAGCACCTGCACGAGGACGTGCCGCCGCCGTCGGCCCTCGTACCGGGACTGGCCTTCGAGCTGGACGAGCTGGTCGCCCTGGCGACCGCGCGCAACGCCGACATCCGCCCGTACGACGCCGTGGCGCTGCTCGCGCAGGTCCTGGAGACGCGCGGCTCGCTCGGCGCCGAGCAGCTGGACGCCGTACCGCCGCAGGCCGTCGCCTCGGGGCACGACAACGCCGAGGACCTGACGAGCGTCATCCCGCGCGCGCTGTCCGCGCAGCGACCCCTGTCCGTACAGCGGCCTCTGCCCGTCAACGAGGACGAACCGCCCGTCGACGAACGGCGGTTCAACCGGACCAGCCGGCTGGAGTCCGTGGCCACCGCTCCCCCGGCGTCCGCCCCGCCCTCCCGGCGGGCCCCGCGGAACCGGAAGCGGCGGGCGCCGCTCGCCATCCTCGTCGCCCTGCTGCTCGTCCTCGGTGTGGGCGCGGGCGTCTGGTACATCAACTCCGGGCAGTTCACTCAGGTCCCGGCGGTGCTGGCGCAGACCGAGGAACAGGCCAAGGCTCGGCTGGCGAACGCCGGGCTCGACCTCGGCGATGTCGAGACGGCCTACAGCGACACCGTGAAGCGTGGCACCGTCATCAGCACTGACCCTGACGTCGGCGCCCGCATACGGAACAACGACTCCGTGGACCTCACCGTCTCCCTGGGGCCGGAGACCGTGGCGGTGCCCCAGCTGGCCGGCTACCGCCTCGACAAGGCCAGGGCGCAGCTGAAGCGAACCGGTCTGGAGGCGGGCAGGGTCACCCGGGAGTTCAGCGAGGACGTGCCCCGGGGGTCCGTGATCAGCACGGACCCGGATCCCGGGACCGAACGGCGCGCGGGTTCCGCGGTCGCCCTCGTCGTCAGCAAGGGCAGCCCGGTGGAGGTCGCCGACGTCACCGGCGCGACCCTCGCCGACGCGCAGGCCGAGCTGGAGGAGGCCGGGCTCAAGGTCAAGGTCGCCACCGGAACCGTCACCTCGGACGAGTTCGAGCAGGGGCAGGTCGCCGTCCAGTCACCGGCGGGCGGCGCCGAGGCGGCCGAGGGCGACACGGTCACGCTGACGATCTCCAAGGGCCCCGAGATGATCGAGGTCCCGGATGTCGTGGGCGACAGCGTCGCCGACGCCAAGGCGGCTCTGGAAGGCGCCGGGTTCCAGGTCGACGAGGACCGGGGGCTGCTCGGGCTCTTCGGCGACACCGTGAAGAAGCAGTCCGTGGACGGCGGCGACACCGCCGCCAAGGGGTCGACCATCACCATCACGATCCGCTGACCCCGTCGGACAGTGACGGGCAACGACATCGGCATCGGCATCCGCCGACGGGAAACGGAACGCCGCGTGACACCCTGACAGGGTGACCAGCAAGCAGCTCCGCAACCCCGTCGGCGGCCATGTTCCCGTGGCCGGCGGTCTCCACTCCGTCGGCCTGTCCTACGCCCGCGACCTCCTGGCCGAGACCGTCCAGGTCTTCGTCGCCAACCCGCGCGGCTGGGCGACGCCGGTCGGCAATCCCCGCCAGGACGAGGAGTTCCGCGCGGCCTGCGCCGAGGCGTCGATCCCGGCGTACGTCCATGCCCCGTACCTGATCAACTTCGGCTCGCACACCGAGGCGACCGTCGAGCGGTCGGTGGAGTCGCTGCGGCACTCGCTGCGGCGCGGGCGGGAGATCGGCGCGCTGGGCGTGGTGGTGCACACCGGGAGCGCGACCGGCGGACGGGAGCGGTCCGTGGCCCTCCAGCAGGTACGGGAGCATCTGCTGCCGCTGCTCGACGAGCTGACCCACGACGACGACCCGTATCTGCTCCTTGAGTCGACCGCCGGGCAGGGCTCCTCCCTCTGCTCGCGCACCTGGGACTTCGGGCCGTACTTCGAGGCGCTCGACGCCCATCCGAAGCTCGGCGTCTGTCTCGACACCTGCCACATCTTCGCGGCCGGGCACGATCTGACCGGGCCCAGCGGTATGCACCAGACCCTCGACCTGCTCGTCGACACGGTCGGCGAGGGGCGGCTGAAGCTGATCCACGCCAACGACTCCAAGGACGTCGTCGGCGCGCACAAGGACCGGCACGCGAACATCGGCGCCGGTCACATCGGCGAGGACCCGTTCCGCGCGCTGATGACCCACCCCGCGACCGAGGGCGTGCCGCTGATCATCGAGACGCCCGGCGGCAAGGAGGGGCACGCGGCGGACGTGGAGCGGCTGAAGAAGCTCCGGGAATACCCCTAGGGGGTATACGGTTGGCGAGTGCAGGACGAGGCCCACGACACCGTGAGACCGTGACACCCGGGGGTTCCCATGGAGCACGAGACACACGCACACCACCAGCACTCACAGCACCACGCACCGGCCGCCACCTGGTCCGTGGCCGTCCAGGCCACCCTGCACTGCCTCACCGGCTGCGCCATCGGCGAGGTGCTCGGCATGGTCATCGGCACGGCCTTCGGCTGGGGCAACGTACCGACACTGATCCTGGCGATCACCCTCGCGTTCTTCTTCGGGTACGCGCTCACCCTGCGCGGTGTCCTGAAGGCGGGCGTCGGATTCCGTACAGCCGTCCGGGTCGCGCTCGCCGCCGACACCCTCTCCATCGCCGTGATGGAACTGGTCGACAACGGCGTGATCACGCTGTGGCCGGGAGCGATGGACGCCCAGTTGGACGATCTGCTGTTCTGGGGCGCACTGGCGATCTCACTGGCCGTCGCCTTCGTGATCACCACACCGGTCAACAAGTGGACGATCGGCCGCGGCAAGGGCCACGCGGTCGTGCACCAGTACCACCACTGACCCCGCCAACGATCCTTATAGCTCGGGGCCGTCCCCGGGCTCCTCCTGGTACGAGTAGCGCTGTTCGCGCCACGGGTCGCCGACGTTGTGATAGCCGCGCTCCTCCCAGAAGCCGCGGCGGTCGGCGGTCATGTACTCGACGCCGCGCACCCACTTGGGGCCCTTCCAGGCGTACAGATGGGGCACCACCAGGCGGAGCGGGAAGCCGTGTTCCGCGGTGAGGAGTTCGCCGTCCTTGTGGGTGGCGAAGATCGTGCCGTCGGACGCGAAGTCGGCCAGTCGGAGGTTTGAACTGAAGCCGTATTCCGCCCAGACCATGACGTGCGTGACCTCGGGCGCCGGCGGTGCGGCTTCGAGGATCGTCCGGGCCGGAATCCCGCCCCACTCGGCACCGAGCATGCTGAACTTCGTGACGCAGTGCAGATCGGCCACGACGGAGCTGTACGGCAGGGCCGTGAACTCCTCGTGGTTCCAGCAGCGCTTCTCGCCGTCGGCGGTGGCGCCGAAGACCCTGAACTCCCAGCGCTCGGAGCGGAATTTGGGCACCGGGCCGTAATGGGTGACCGGCCAGCCGCGTTGCACTCGCTGCCCCGGCGGCAATTCGGGCTGCGCCGCACCCCCTGAATCGCGCTCTCCCGATTCACGTTCCACCGGCTGACCCATGACTCCATCCTGACAGACCAGGCAGAGTGCGCATGACCAGGCCTGTCCAGACCTGCACGGATTCCAACAAGTCCGGATAACTTGGACTAAGCATGCCCTAACTTACTAAGTACGCACTTACTGGACGATCTTCGGCGGCGGTGCAATCATTCGGCGGCAACCTCCCCAGTTCCCCCCGCTTGGAAGGAGCCTCTGCGATGCAGGGCGACCCCGAGGTCATCGAATTCCTCAACGAGCAGCTCACCGCCGAACTCACGGCTATCAACCAGTACTTCCTGCACGCGAAGATGCAGGAGAACTTCGGCTGGACGAAGCTCGCGAAGTACACGCGGCACGAGTCGATCGACGAGATGAAGCACGCGGAGATCCTCACCGACCGGATCCTGTTCCTGGAGGGCCTGCCGAACTACCAGCGGCTCTTCCATGTGCGGGTGGGCCAGACCCTCACGGAGATGTTCCAGGCCGACCGGCAGGTCGAGGTCGAGGCCATCGACCGCCTCAAGCGCGGTATCGAGGTCATGCGCGGCAAGGGCGACATCACGTCCGCGAACATCTTCGAGTCGATCCTCGCGGACGAGGAGCACCACATCGACTACCTGGACACCCAGCTGGAACTGGTGGAGAAGCTCGGCGAGGCGCTGTACATCGCGCAGCTGATCGAGCAGCCGGAGAGCTGAGAACCGATCCCCGAGCCTCAGGGCTCAAGGCTCAGGCGGCCTCGTCCAGTTGTTCGGCCAGGACCGGCTGCCCCTCGTCCACGAGCCCACGGGTCGGGTACGCACCCCTGCCCAGCAGCGCCTGGATGCGTCGTACGCACGAGCCGCAGTCGGTGCCCGCCTTGCAGGCCGACGCGATCTGGCGGGGGGTGCAGGCGCCGTCCGCCGCGTGCTTCTTCACTTGCGCCTCGGTCACTCCGAAGCAGTTGCAGACGTACACGCGGGTCACCTCCCGACGGGGTCCAGGTCGTGCCGTACCGATGGACTGAATGCCCGTTTAATCGGTGAGGCTAACCTAACCTTACCCGGCTCGTAGGTGCCCGAAAAGTGGTCTGGGGCGCGGATCGTATGTGATCCGCGCCCCACGCCACACTCCTGTAACAGGCGAAAAGCCTGGTGATCTGCTACTGGTCCCGGTACATCTCCGCGACGAGGAACGCCAGGTCCAGCGACTGGCTGCGGTTCAGCCGGGGGTCGCAGGCCGTCTCGTAGCGGTGGTGAAGGTCGTCGACGAAGATCTCGTCGCCGCCGCCCACGCACTCGGTGACGTCGTCGCCCGTCAGCTCCACATGGATACCGCCGGGGTGCGTGCCCAGCTCCTTGTGGACCTCGAAGAAGCCCTTCACCTCGTCGAGCACGTCGTCGAAGCGGCGGGTCTTGTGACCGGAGGCAGCCTCGAAGGTGTTGCCGTGCATCGGGTCGGTCACCCAGGCGACCGTCGCGCCCGACGCCGTGACCTTCTCGACCAGCTCGGGCAGCTTGTCCCGGACCTTGTCGGCGCCCATGCGGACGATGAAGGTCAGCCGGCCCGGCTCACGGTCGGGGTCGAGGCGCTCGATGTACTGCAGCGCCTCCTCGGCCGTCGTCGTCGGGCCGAGCTTGATGCCGATCGGGTTGCGGACCTGGGAGGCGAACTCGATGTGCGCGCCGTCCAGCTGCCGGGTGCGCTCACCGATCCACACCATGTGCGCCGAGACGTCGTACAGCCGTCCGGTGCGGGAGTCGACGCGGGTCAGCGCCGACTCGTAGTCCAGGAGCAGCGCCTCGTGCGAGGAGTAGAACTCGACCGTCTGGAACTCGGCCGGGTCCGTCCCGCAGGCGCGCATGAAGTTCAGCGCGTTGTCGATCTCGCGGGCCAGCTGCTCGTACCGCTGGCCGGACGGGGACGACTTCACGAAGTCCTGGTTCCAGGCGTGCACCTGGCGCAGGTCGGCGTAACCGCCGGTGGTGAAGGCGCGGACCAGGTTGAGCGTGGAGGCGGACGCGTTGTACATCCGCTTCAGGCGCTCGGGGTCCGGGATCCGGGACGCCTCGTCGAAGTCGAAGCCGTTGACCGAGTCACCGCGGTACGTCGGCAGGGTGACGCCGTCGCGGGTCTCGGTGCCCTTGGAGCGCGGCTTGGAGTACTGGCCGGCGATCCGGCCGACCTTCACGACCGGCACGGAGGCCGCGTACGTGAGGACGGCGCCCATCTGGAGGAGGGTCTTCAGCTTGGCGCGGATGTGCTCCGCACCGACGGCGTCGAAGGACTCGGCGCAGTCGCCGCCCTGGAGCAGGAACGCCTCTCCCTTGGCGACGGCCGCCATCCGGGCGCGCAGCTGGTCGCACTCCCCCGCGAAAACAAGCGGGGGATACGACTCCAGCTCCGCAACGACTGCGCGCAGAGCCTCGGTGTCGGGGTACTCGGGCTGCTGCGCCGCGGGCAGGTCTCGCCAGGTGTTGCCAGCGCTCGCGCTGGTCTTAGCGTTCACGGTCACGGCCCCAACATTACGGGGTCGTGTCGGGCGTCCATCCGCCTGCTCATCAAGTGAGACGGGGTTCGCTCGTTCGGGTCCGGTGGGCGGAATGGCCGGTCCGTGCGCCGGTTCGCATCTCGTGTGTCACCCGTGGTGTATGGTCCGTCGCATGTTCGCGCACTCGACCCAGATCCAGAACTGGTGGTGGACCGCTCACCCGGCGGCCCACTGACTGCGCACGAACGCAAGTCTTCGCGAAGGCCGCCCGAGGGGCGGCCTTCGGTGTTTCCGCGGACTTCCGCACCGGGCCGTTCCTCTCACTCGACTGACGATGGATGAGGAACGAGGAACCATGCGACTCGACCGGCTCCTGCACGACACCCGCCCGTTCGCCCTGCTCCGCCGTCGCACACCCGGCCACGATCACGACGTCGTCGAACTGCTGCTCGGCCCGGTGACCACGTACGACCGGCTCGCCGACATCCCCGACGAGGGCCTCGCCCTCATCCCCTTCCGCCAGATCCGCGAGCGCGGCTTCGACGTCCGCGACGACGGCACCCCGCTCGCGGTGCTCACGCCCGAGGAGACGTACGAACTCCCGCTGGAGGAGGCGCTGGACCAGCTTCCCGCGCATGACGTGCGGGTCGAGGGTGGTGGCTTCGATGTCGACGACGAGGAGTACGCGGACATCGTGGGGCGGGTGCTGCGGGAGGAGATCGGGCGCGGCGAGGGCGCGAACTTCGTCATCCGGCGGACGTACGAGGGTGAGATCCCGGGGTTCGGGCGCGCCGACGCTCTCGCGCTGTTCCGGCGGCTGCTGGTCGGGGAGCGGGGCGCGTACTGGACGTTCGTCGTGCACACCGGGGAGCGGACGCTCGTCGGGGCCAGCCCCGAGGTACACGTGCGGATGTCCGGCGGGACGGTGGTCATGAACCCGATCAGCGGAACGTACCGCTATCCGGCCGAGGGGCCCACCCCCGAGCATCTGCTCTCCTTCCTCGCCGACGGCAAGGAGATCGAGGAGCTGTCGATGGTCGTCGACGAGGAGCTCAAGATGATGTGCACCGTCGGTGACATGGGCGGGGTGGTGGTCGGGCCCCGGCTGAAGGAGATGGCCCATCTCGCGCACACGGAGTACGAGTTGCGGGGGCGGTCCTCGCTGGATGTGCGGGAGGTGCTGAAGGAGACCATGTTCGCGGCGACCGTCACCGGCTCGCCCGTCCAGAACGCCTGCCGGGTCATCGAGCGGTATGAGCCCCTCGGGCGGGACGGTGTTGGACGCGGCTACTACGCGGGGGCGTTGGCGCTGGTCGGGCGGGATGTGGGCGGGGCCCAGACCCTCGACTCGCCGATCCTCATCCGGACCGCCGACATCGCGCCGGACGGACGGCTGCGGGTGCCGGTCGGCGCCACGCTCGTCCGTGGCTCGGACCCGGCGGGCGAGGTCGCCGAGACCCACGCCAAGGCGGCCGGGGTACTGGCGGCGCTGGGGGTCGTACCGGGGCGGGCCCGGGAGACGGGCGTACGTCCGATGCTCGCGGACGATCCACGGGTGCGGGCGGCGCTGGACGGGCGGCGGGCGTCGCTGGCGCCGTTCTGGCTGCGGATGCAGGAGCGGACCGAGGAACTCACCGGGCACGCACTGGTCGTCGACGCGGAGGACACCTTCACGGCGATGCTCGCGCACGTCCTGCGCTCGTCGGGCCTCGATGTGACCGTGCGGCGGTACGACGAACCAGGGCTGCGGGAGGCCGTCGTACGGCACGAGGGGCCGTTGGTGCTCGGGCCCGGCCCCGGTGATCCGGGCGATCCGGCCGATCCGAAGATGCGGATTCTGCGCGAACTGACCGCCGAGGTGCTCCGCGATCATCGGCACGGGGTCCTCGGTGTCTGTCTCGGGCACGAGCTGATCGCGATGGAGCTGGGGCTGGAGATCGTACGAAAGGAAGTGCCCTACCAGGGCGCGCAGACGGAGATCGATCTGTTCGGGCGGACGGAGACCGTCGGCTTCTACAACAGCTTCGTGGCGCACTGCGACGACGAGGCGGCGGCGGAGCTGGCGGCGCATGGGGTTGAGGTCAGCCGGAGTGAGGGTGGGGAGGTGCATGCGGTACGGGGTCCCGGGTTCGCGGGCGTTCAGTTCCATCCGGAGTCGGTGCTGACGCTGAACGGGGTCAGTGTCGTACGGGAGTTGGTGGCGAGGGTTCAGTCCCTGCGTGCGCGGTAGTTCTCGACTGCGGCGCCGTCGTGGCTTGTCGCGCAGTTCCCCGCGCCCCTGAAAAGCAGGGGCTGCGCGACCAGCCCCCACCAACCGTCAGCCGAAGAACACACCCACCTCCTCGTACAGCTTCATGTCGACCGTCTTCAGCTTCGCCGTCGCCTCCGCGATCGGAACGCGGACGATGTCCGTGCCGCGCAAAGCGACCATCTTGCCGAAGTCGCCGTCGCGGACCGCGTCGATGGCGTGCAGGCCGAAGCGGGTGGCGAGCCAGCGGTCGAAGGCGCTGGGGGTGCCGCCGCGCTGGACGTGGCCCAGCACCGTGGTGCGGGCCTCCTTGCCCGTCCGTTTCTCGATCTCCTTGGCCAGCCATTCGCCGACGCCGGAGAGGCGGACGTGCCCGAAAGGGTCGAGGGACTGGTCCTTGAGGACCATGTCGCCGTCCTTCGGCATCGCCCCCTCGGAGACGACCACGATCGGGGCGTACGAGGCCCTGAACCGTGAGGTCACCCAGGCGCAGACCTGGTCGACGTCGAAGCGGTGTTCGGGGATGAGGATGACGTTGGCGCCGCCCGCGAGCCCGGAGTGGATCGCTATCCAGCCCGCGTGGCGGCCCATCACCTCGCAGACGAGGACGCGCATGTGCGACTCGGCGGTGGTGTGCAGCCGGTCGATCGCCTCCGTCGCGATGCCGACCGCGGTGTCGAAGCCGAAGGTGTAGTCGGTGGCGGACAGGTCGTTGTCGATGGTCTTCGGTACGGCGACGACGGGCACCCCGTGTTCGTCGGTGAGGCGGGCCGCGACTCCGAGGGTGTCCTCGCCGCCGATCGCGATGAGCGCGTCGACGCCCTGCTCGGCGAGGTTCTCCCGGATGCGGGCGATGCCGTTCTCCTGCTTCAGCGGATTGGTGCGGGAGGAGCCGAGGATGGTGCCGCCGCGCGGGAGGATGCCGCGTACGGCCGGGATGTCGAGGCGCATGCTGACGCCCTCCAGTGGACCTCGCCAGCCGTCCCGGAAGCCGACGAAGTCGTAGTCGTACTCCTGTACGCCCTTGCGGACGACGGCCCGGATGACGGCGTTGAGCCCGGGGCAGTCGCCGCCTCCGGTCAGTACTCCGACGCGCATGGAAATATCCCTTCGCCGCGGATGTCCGACGAAGGATCAGTGTGACGTGCGTCTCACGCCACGTCGAGGCTCCTCACGCGACGTACGGGCTCCTCGCTCGTCGTCGCGTCACTCGTGGTCGCGTCACTCGTCGTCGAGGCCGCGCTGTATCGCGTAGCGCACCAGTTCCACCCGGTTGTGCAGTTGGAGCTTGCCGAGGGTGTTCTGGACGTGGTTCTGGACCGTGCGGTGGGAGATGACCAGGCGTTCGGCGATCTGCTTGTAGCTGAGGCCCTTGGCCACCAGCCGCAGCACCTCCGTCTCGCGGTCGGTGAGTTGCGGGGCCTTGGGTTCGTCGGCGCCCGCGGCCGGAGCCGGTTCGGAGGCCAGTCGGCGGTACTCGCCGAGGACCAGACCGGCCAGCCCCGGGGTGAAGACCGGGTCGCCGACCGCCGTACGGCGCACCGCGTCGATCAGTTCCTCGGTCGAGGCCGACTTCAGCAGATAGCCGGTGGCGCCCGACTTCACCGCCTCCAGTACGTCGGCGTGCTCGCCGCTCGCCGAGAGGACCAGGACGCGCAGGGCGGGGTTGGCGCCGACCAGCTCCTTGCAGACCTGGACGCCGGGTTTGGCGGGCAGGTTCAGGTCGAGCACGAGGACGTCGGGCACGACGGCCCGGGCCCGGCGTACGGCCTGCTCGCCGTCGCCCGCCGTGGCGACCACGTCGAACCCGGACTCGGCGAGGTCGCGGGCGACCGCGTCCCGCCACATGGGGTGGTCGTCCACCACCATCACGCGGAGCCGCCCCTGTGTCTCTTCCCCGCTCACGTTCCCGCTCTCGTTGCCCGTGTCCGTCATCGCTTCTCCGCCTTCCCCCGTGCCGGCCTGCTGTCCTTCGGTACCGTCAGTTCGACCTCCGTGCCCTGACCCGGCACCGAGATCAGCTCGGCGCCGCCGCCGAGGTCGCGCAGCCGGCCGCGGATCGACTGGGCCACGCCGAGCCGCCCCTCGCCCTCGGCCTGCGCGAGCCGCCCCTCCGGGATGCCGGGCCCGTCGTCGCGCACGGTCACGACGACCGAGTCCGGCTCGTCCTCGACCAGGATCCAGGCCCGGGCACCCTCCCCGGCATGCTTGCGTACGTTGTCCAGCGCGGCGCCGACCGCGGCGGCCAGCTCCTTGGCGGCGGCCCGGGCGAGCGGCACGGGAGCACCGGGCTCGGAGAGAGTGATCGTCGAGGTGGCGTACTGGACGAGCAGGGTGCGCAGATCGACCGGGTCCGGCGAGTCCGGGTCGGAATCCGGCTCCCCCGCCAGGTGTACGAGGGTGCCTGGCGCCCCAAGTCCCGTGTGGTCCGGCGTCCTTGGCCCCGACACGAGGCCGCCGGAGACCAGGGCGCGCAGCGCGACCTCCTGCTCGCCGGCCATCCGGCCCAGTTCCCCCGCCTCGCCGCCGAGCACGGCGCCGCGCCGCTGCACCATCGCCAGTACCTGGAGGACGCTGTCGTGGATGTCCCGGGCGAGCCGCTCCCGTTCGCGGGTGGCGGCCTCGATCTCCAGGGCGCGGGCGAGGGTGCGCTCGGAGGCGCGGGCGACCTCGACGACGTACCCGATGGCGATGGAGGCGACCCACACCAGGACCACGTTGTGGACGGTGTCCCGGGCGGGGCTGCCTCGCTCGACCAGGTTCGTGACGGCGACCAGCGTCGAGGCGAAGGCCGCCCAGCGCCAGCCGCCCTTGATGGCGAAGGCCAGCACGGAACCGGCCGTCCATATCGACGGCATCGTCGGACCGCCCGAGGCGACGCGCTCGTGTGCGTCGGCGACGGGCGTGAGGAGGATGCCGGTGAGCGCGACGGTGAGGTCGGCGGTGAGGAAGCGCTTGGTGCAGCTGGCCGCGTTGGCCACCTTGGGGAGGGTCGCGAGGGTCCAGACGAACAGCACGGAGAAGTAGGCGACGGCCACCCAGGGCCGGGCGAACCCCTCGTAGGAGTTGGCGAAGAGCCCGATCGCGTACAGCATCGTCAGGATGCGGTACCCGGTGAGCGCACGCCACAGCGGCTGCTCGACCGACATCCGCATGACGCGCGGACTCGCGGTTTTCTGACGTACGGCCATCTTCCCCACCCCCCGAACCGGACCGACGCTCCTAGGAGCCGGCCCGTTCCCTCTCCAGGCGTTCTCTCTCCAGACGTTCTCTCTCCAGCGCCTTCTGCGCCCGCTTCTCCGCCTGCTTCTCGGCCTTCGCCGCGTCCGCGATCTGGCGCTTGGCGGCCGACGCGTAGATGTCGACGTACTCCTGGCCGGAGAGCTTCATGATCTCGTACATGACCTCGTCGGTCACGGCGCGCAGCACGAAGCGGTCGTGTTCCATGCCGTGGTACCGGCTGAAGTCGAGCGGCTCACCGATGCGGATGCCCGGGCGCATCAGCTTGGGCATCACCTTGCCCGGCGGCTGGATCTTCTCGGTGTCGATCATCGCGACCGGGATCACCGGCGCCCCGGTGGCGAGCGCCACGCGCGCGAGGCCGCCGGGTTTGCCCCGGTAGAGGCGGCCGTCGGGCGAGCGCGTGCCCTCCGGGTAGATACCGAACAGCTCACCGCGCTCGATGACCTCGACCCCGCTCCTGATCGCGGCCTCGCCGGCGCCGCGTGCCCCGGAGCGGTCCACCGGGAGCTGGCCGACGCCCTTGAAGAAGGCGGCGGTCATCCGGCCCTTGAGGCCGGGCGTCGTGAAGTACTCGGCCTTCGCGATGAAGGTGACCTTGCGGTCGAGGACCGCGGGGAGGAAGAACGAGTCGGAGAAGGACAGGTGATTGCTCGCCAGGATCGCCGGGCCGTCGGCCGGAACGTTCTCCAGGCCTTCCACCCAGGGCCTGAAGGCAAGCTTCAGCGGCACCCCGACGGAAACCTTCATCGCGCCGTACAACAACCGAGTTCCTCCTGTGTCTGTCGATCAGACCTTAACCCGCAGCACCGTCAAAGAACCCGACGGCCCTGGTCGGTGTCAGTGCGGTCGCGTACGGTGAAGTACGCCTCGGAGCCTCGGGGCTTCCTCGTGTGATCACCCGCCCCAGTCACCCTTCCCATGAACAGGAGACCGATGGTGCCGGTCCTTCCTGGAGCCGAGCCGTACCGCCATGAGGGCGGGGAGGTCGGAGTCCTCCTCTGTCACGGTTTCACCGGTTCCCCGCAGTCGCTGCGCCCCTGGGCGGAGTACCTCGCCGAGCGCGGACTGACCGTCTCGCTGCCGCTGCTGCCCGGGCACGGCACGCGCTGGGAGGACATGCAGCTCACCGGCTGGCAGGACTGGTACGCGGAGGTGGACCGCGAGCTGCGCGCCCTGCTGGAGCGCTGCACCCAGGTGTTCGTCTTCGGCCTGTCGATGGGCGGCGCCCTGACCCTGCGGCTCGCCGCGCGTTACGGCGACCGGATCAGCGGCATCGTGGTCGTCAACCCGGCGAACAAGGTGCACGGCCTTGCCGCGTACGCCCTTCCGGTACTGCGTCATGTCGTGCCCTCGGTGCCCGGCATCGTGAGCGACATAAAGAAGGAGGGCGCCGAGGAGGTCGGCTACCCCAGGGTCCCGCTGCACGCGGCGCACTCGATGCGACAGTTCTACCGCCTGGTGGACGGTGAACTGCCGCAGGTCACCCAGCCGGTGCTGCTCCTGCACAGCCCGCAGGACCATGTGGTGCCGCCGGCCGACTCGGCCCGGATCCTGAGCCGCGTTTCGTCGACGGACGTGACGGAGATCCTGCTGGAACAGAGCTACCACGTCGCGACGTTGGACCATGATGCGGAGCGGATCTTCGAGGAGAGCCACGCGTTCGTCCTCCGGCTCGCACCCGCGGCCGGCAAGGAAGCCACGGACTCGGGCGAGGACTCGGGGGACGTACAGGTGCCGCACCAGAGCCGGCAGGGAGACCAAGTGGGGCAGCAGGAAGGGACGGCCACGGGTGGCTGAGCACGACTCCGACCGCGAGCCGGAGGAGAAGGGTGTGCCCTTCGACGAGGCCGCGGCGTGGGCCGCGATTGTGGAGGCGTACGGCGACGAGCCGCCGGACCCGCCCGGCGCCAAGCCGTTCAAGTCGGTCGAGGATCTGGCGCTGCTCGAATCGGACACGAACGACGAGACCGGTGACTCCGGCGACCCCGACCCCAAGGGCAACGCCGACAAGGTGGCCAAGGGCGACGGGCAGCCCCCGAAGCCGCTGGGCAGCTCCGTCGCCTTCGCCCCCGGCGTCGGCGGGGGTGGCCCGCGCGACTACACGGCGCCGGACTCGACGGAGGACGACTTCGACGATGACGACGAGGGCCACTTCGTCCCGCCGGAGCCGCCGCCGCTGCCCGCCGCCGACACGACCGCCCGGTTCGCCTGGCTGGCGGTGCTCGGCGGCCCGTTCCTGCTGCTGCTCGCCGTCCTGCTGGGCTGGGACATGACCTGGTGGCTGACGACGCTGGGCATCGGCGGGTTCCTCGGCGGGTTCGCGACGCTGGTGATGCGGATGAAGGGCGACGAGGACGACGAGGAGGATCCGGGGCGGGGGGCTGTGGTCTGACGACCACCATCGTCCACTTCAGGATGCTGGGACTCTGAGGGCGGCCAGGACCGGTAGATGGTCCGTGGCCGCCCTCAGGTCTGTCTCCGTCACGCCTGGGAGGCCCGTCGGCACCCCGCAGCCCAGTACCTCGATGCCCGGTGTGGCCAGGATCGCGTCGATCCGTTGGTGCGGGTCGGTGGGCGTCGACGTGTACTCCGTGCCCCAGGGGGCCGTGGCCCAGCAGTCCTGGAGGCCGGTGGCCAGGCGCTGGAAGCTGCGGCCTGCGGGGCGTTCGTTGAGGTCGCCGCCCGCGACCGCGTGCGGCACGTCCAGTGCGGCGAGCCGGTCGAGGAGCATGCCCGACTGCTCGTACCGCTCGTCCTTCTGCAGGCTGAGGTGACAGCTCAGTACGCCGAGCCGGGCGCTCCCGAAACGGACGACCGCCGTCGCGAAGCCTCGGCGGTGCCGGCCGGGGGTGAGGGGGAGGAGGACGTCCTCGGTGCGTTCGACTGTCGCGCGCAGGGAGCAGAGGAGGGCGGGGCCGGCGGCGGTGGCGCCGCCGGAGAGGAGTACCTGGCCGGAGGCCGCTGCTAGTCGTGCCAGTTTTTTGCGCCAGCGGAAGAAGCGGGGCGCTTCTTGGATGAGGACGAGGTCGGGGGTGCAGGCGGTGATGACTCGGGTGAGGGCGGTGGTGTCGTCTCGCATCGAGCGGATGTTGTAGGTGAGGACTCGGATGACGGCGGAACCGTCGGGGTTTGTGTGGGGGGTGGGGAGCGGGGGGTTCGTCGCCATGCGGGTCAAGATACGGGCGGGCGTTGGTGGGGTGATCGGGAACTCGCCGTGGGTTGTGCGGTAGTTGGCCGCGTGACGGCCGGTGGGGCTTCTCGCGCAGTTCCCCGCGCCCCTAAAAAAACAAGACCGCTCGCCGTCCCCTGCGAGGGAACGGCGAGCAGCCACAGCCATGGGCCTGTTTACATGATCGGGTCTGGTTCTCTCGCCAGGTCTGCCGCGCCCACCATGCCTGCCTTGTTGCCCAGTTGGGCGGCGATGACGTCGGCGACGGGGCGCCAGTTGCCGCCTACCAGCCAGCGTTTGTAGGACTTGCGGATGGGGTCGAGGACCAGTTCGCCCTCGTCCGAGAGGCCGCCGCCGACGATGAAGGCGGACGGGTCGAAGAGGGAGGCCAGGTCGGCGAGGCCGGCGCCGGCCCAGCGGGCCAGTTCGCGGTAGGAGTCGACCGCGACGGCGTCGCCCTGTCTCGCGGCCATCGAGATGTGCTTGCCCTCGATGCCGTCCGGGGTGCCGTCGCCGAGGGAGAGGAGCACCTCGGCGTTCTCGGGGGTCGCGTTGGCGCGCTGCTTCGCGTACCGGACGAGAGCGCGCCCCGACGCGTACTGCTCCCAGCAGCCCTGGCTGCCGCAGCCGCACTGCAGGCCGTCCGGAACCACCCGGATGTGGCCGAACTCGGCGGCCACGCCGAAGTGGCCGCGGCGCAGCTTGTTGCCGATGATGATGCCGCCGCCGAGGCCGGTGCCCAGGGTGATGCAGATGACGTTGCGGTGGCCCTTGCCCGCCCCGAACCTGTACTCGCCCCACGCCGCCGCGTTCGCGTCGTTCTCGACGACGACCGGCAGACCCACGCGGGCCTCGACCTTGTCCTTCAGCGGTTCCTGGCGCCAGTCGATGTTGGGCGCGAAGTAGACCGTGGAACGCTGGCGGTTCACGTATCCGGCTGCGCCGATGCCGACGCCCACGATCTCGTGCCCGGCGCGCGCGCCCTCGACGGCGGCGGCGATGGCATCCACGATGCCCTCGGGCGTACCCGGGGTCGGCACCTTGTGGGTCGAGAGGATGTTGCCTTCCTCATCGACCACACCGGCCGCGATCTTCGTGCCGCCGATATCGACGCCGATGGTGAGTCCCATGAATCCCTCAGTTTCGGTCGAGCCCCGCTACGGCCAACCGTACCCGAGCCCCTGTCGCCGGGTGCCCGTCGTCCGCACGGTGGGCGGGCCCGGCGGGAGGGCGACGGGGACCCGTCGAGGGGGGTGTCAGTCCAGGTCGATGCGCTCGCCGGAGCCGGTGCCCTCGCCCCGGTCCTCGCCCCGGTCCTTCGCGCCGTCGGTCTCCCGGGACGTCCAGCGGCGTTCCTGGGACACGACGGCCGAGCGGTAGGCGGCGAGCAGTTCGTTGCCGGCGGCGGCCAGATGGTCGAAGACGTCCGGATTGCGTTCGATCACCGGTTCGACGGCGGCCTTGGCCTGCTGGACGACCTGCTGCACCACCTGCTGGGCGGTGCCCTGGGCGACCGCGCCGAGCAGCGGTGACTGCAGGGACGACAGCTTGTCCGAGACGGCGTCGACGAGCTTGCGCAGTTCCTCGGCGGCGGAGCCGGGGGGCGGGCCGTACCGGGCCCGGCGGCGCGCCTTCTCCGCTTCGAGGTCCTCGGCGCATGCCTTCGCCCAGGCGTCGGCGTCGGTGGCGGGCGTCTCGTACGGTGCCTCGTCGGCCGCGTCCCCCTGAGCGACGTCGGGTGTGGGGCGCTCTTCGCTCATGGCGGACTCCTGACTACGGTTCGTCTCTCCGACGGTACCCGAACGGGTGCGGACGGTTCACCGTGTCTGCGGCCACAGATCCGGGTCCGGCGCGAAACGGATCATCAGCTCGCCGTCGCGCAGGGCGGCGCCGGCCACCGTGCAGCGGCGCAGTGCCGAGGGCAGCGGAACGATACGGCGGAACGGGCCGACGGTGAGGACGAGATCGTCGCCGCGCCGGACCAGGTCGAGGTCGTCGCGTATCGCGCCGGGCAGCGGGATGTGCCAGACGAGCACACCGTCGTCGGCGAGACGGTCGGTGACGGGCCACTCGACGGTGGCGGGGGTCCGGTTGACGCCGGGGGCGCGGAGCGCGGCCAGGTCGTCGGTGCCACGCGGGTCGCGCCCGAGGTGCGGGACCTGCTGGAGAGGGAGGGCGTACGTCTCCGGCCAGTCCTCCAGGGCCTTGCGCTGCTGGGCGGTGACGGAGGCGAGCCAGGGGTCGATGGAGGGTTCCGGCAGGACGCGGTTGGCGATCAGCGTGTCCGCGCGCAGGCCGCGCAGGGCGATTCCGGTGGTGGCGGCGCGTACGGCGTCGGTGCCGGCCGGGCCGGGTTCGGCGACCAGTCGTACGACGGTGTCCGGGTCCTCGACGACCGCGGTGACGGCGGCCAGTTCCACGTCCCAGCGGGCGGCGGCGTCGTACAGCCACTCCGCGGGCATCGGGACGCCGGCGAGGCGGCCGAGTACGGGGCGCAGGGCGCGGGCGGCCTGGCGTTCGGCCGGGAGGAGGCGGCGCAGATAGCGGCGGAGTTCGTCGGGGAGCGTGAGGAGGGCGAGTGCCTGCGGGGTGGGCGGGAGGTCGACGACCAGGAGGCCGTACGCCTCGGAGAGCGCGGCGTCGCGCAGGGCGCGCAGGAGGGCGAGTTCCTCGGCGCCGGGGAGGGGGGTGAGTTCCTCGGGGTCGAGCCGGGAGGCACCGAGGAAGTCGAGGACGTTCGCGGCACGTTCCTGGAAGGCGGTGAGGTCGGCGCGGAAGCGGTCGGCTGCGTCGGGGCGCCAGGCGGTGAGGTGGGGGGTGCCTGGTACGGAGACGGGGTTGGGGCCGGTCTGGATGCCGAGGGCGGCGCCGAGGGTGTCGGTGCGGTCGGTGCTGAGGACGAGGGTGGGGGTGCCGTCGCGCGCCGCGGTCAGTGCGGTGGCCGCGGCGAGGGTGGTGCGGCCGGAGCCGCCTGGGCCCGTAAGGAGGATGGTGCGCATGAGGGTGAACGGTATCTCGCCCCCGCCGCCCTTACCCGTCCCATCCCCTGGGGGCTGCGCCCCCAGACCCCCCTATCGGCCTGAACGGCCTCGTCCTCAAACGCCGGACGGGCTGGATGGTGCCGGCCGGGGCTTGATCTTTTAGCCCG
The DNA here is from genome assembly GCF_053599695.1 of Streptomyces sp. NPDC000878. Taxonomy (NCBI): domain Bacteria; kingdom Bacillati; phylum Actinomycetota; class Actinomycetes; order Kitasatosporales; family Streptomycetaceae; genus Streptomyces; species Streptomyces sp. NPDC000878. The sequence continues at coordinate 58,832 of NZ_JBSFMT010000018.1, forward strand.
TCCGGCGTTTGAGGACGAGGCCGTTCAGGCCGAAAGGGGGGTCTGGGGGCGCAGCCCCCAGAAGGATGGGACGGGTAGGGGCGGCGGGGGCGAGAAAAACGACTACCTACCGCCCAGCTCCACCGCCACCAGCTCCGCAATCTGCACCGCGTTCAGCGCAGCGCCCTTCCTCAGGTTGTCGTTCGAGACGAAGAACGCCAGCCCGTTCTCCGACGTCTCGTCCACGCGGATGCGGCCCACGAAGGACGGGTCCTGGCCCGCCGCCTGGAGCGGGGTCGGGATGTCCGACAACACCACACCCGGCGCCGAGGACAGCAGCTCCGTCGCCCGCTCCACCGACAGCGGACGCGCGAACCGCGCGTTCACCTGGAGGGAGTGGCCCGAGAAGACAGGAACCCGCACACACGTGCCCGACACCTTCAGCCCCGGGATCTCCAGGATCTTCCGGGACTCGTTCCGAAGCTTCTGCTCCTCGTCCGTCTCGAACGAACCGTCGTCCACCACACTGCCCGCCAGCGGCACGACATTGAACGCGATCGGCCGCTTGTACACCTGCGGCTCGGGGAAGTCGACCGCCGAACCGTCGTGCGTCAGCTTCTCCGCGTCGGCGACCACCTTCTGCGCCTGCCCGTGCAGCTCCGCCACACCGGCCACCCCCGACCCGGACACCGCCTGGTAGGTCGCGACGACCAGCGCTTCGAGCCCCGCCTCCGCGTGCAGTGGACGAAGGGCCGGCATCGCGGCCATCGTCGTGCAGTTCGGGTTGGCGATGATGCCCTTGGGGCGGTCGGCGATCGCGTGCGGGTTCACCTCGGAGACGACCAGGGGGACCTCCGGGTCCCGGCGCCACGCCGACGAGTTGTCGATCACGACAGCGCCCTGCGCGGCGACCTTCTCCGCCAGCGCCTTGGAGGTCGCGCCGCCCGCCGAGAACAGCACGATGTCGAGGCCGGTGTAGTCGGCGGTCGCCGCGTCCTCCACCGTCACACCGTCGAGGACCGAGCCTGCCGAGCGGGCGGAGGCGAACAGGCGCAGCTCGGTGACCGGGAACTCGCGCTCGACGAGGATCCTGCGCATGACCGTGCCGACCTGACCGGTGGCTCCGACGATTCCGACCCTCACGGCGACTCCTTCTGTATTGCGTGACCGGGGCATTTCCATCATGCGTCCCCTACAGGGCACCCTGTCCAATTCTTTGCCGGGCACGCCCGAGGAATGGGACGGGACACGAGCGGCGGTGGCTTGCGATCCTCCCGCCACACCCCTCCTGAGCTGGAGAAACCCGCCCGAGGGGGACAGCCGGGCGGAAGCTGTACGGGCCGGGCCGACTGGAACCGGGCGGGACCGGGGTCTCGCTTCGATAACGGTGTGACGTAGGTCTCCGCTGTGGCCGAACGTTCTGGGCGCCCTCGGCGTCGTAGGAGAAACGCGGCGAGGGGGAGGGTGCTGTGCTGCGCAGAAAGGCCCGGCGCGTCCAGGAGGACGAACACGGCGACCCGCTGGATCCGGTGCAGGAGCGCCGGGTCCGGGCGGTGCTCGCGCTCGGCGGCGTGCCGCAGGCGGACCTGCTGGACGGGGTACAGCAGGTACGTCTGCGGCTGCTGGAGCGGACCGCGAGCGGGCGTGAGGCGCCGCGTGACGTCTCGGCGTGGGTGGCGGTCGTGGCCTCCAACCTCGCCATGGACTGGCACCGGGCCAAGCGCCGCCAGGAACGGCTGGGGGAGCGGCTCGCCTCCCTGCGCCAGCCGGTGGCCCACCCCTCCGGCGAGGAGACGAGCCTGCTCTCCCTCGCCGTCGCCCGGGGGCTGGACGAACTGCCCGACCCCCAGCGTCAGGTACTGGTCCTGCGCTTCTACGCCGATCTGCCGGTGCGCGGGATCGCCGAGGAGCTGGGCATCCCGGAGGGCACGGTCAAGAGCAGGCTGCACGCGGCGGTACGGGCACTGCGCACCCGCCTGCACGAGGACGAGGTGGTGTGACGTGGCCGCCGAACACGACGGCGTGGATGCCCTGATGGCCGCGCTGACCGACGATCCGCTGCCCGAAGGGGCCCTCACGGACGCCGACTTCATGGCCGAGCACTGGTCGGCGGCGGCCGATGTGGCCCTGCTGCGCGAGCAGTTGGGGATCATCGGAGGCGCGCTGGCGACGACGCGGGAGCATACGGAGACGGAATCGGCGGCTGTGCGCAAGCCCGCCCCGGCCCGGGTTCTCGTACGGGAATGGCGGTACTGGCGTCCGCTGCGCACCCTCGCCCTCGGTGTCGCCGCCGTGACCGCCGCGGGGTCTCTGGTCACGGGCGCGGGGTGGCTCCTGTCGCAGGCCGGACGCGGGACCGGCGACTCCTCGCAGTCGGCCGTCGACGGCGGAAGGGACACGAGCGCCGCCGACGGGGGCGCCAAGGCCACCGAGGGCGTCCCGCACGCCACGAGTGGCCTGGACAGGGCGGAATACGTCGCCTGCGCCCGCCTGGTCGTCGAGGGCACGGTCACCGCCGTCACCCCCGAGACCGGCACCGGCCAGGACCGGATCACCCTGCGCGTGACCCACTACTACAAGCCGGACAAGGGCCCCGCCGAGGTGACGTACATGATGGACCGGGACGCACGCCCCCGGCCGGTCGTGGGCGGCCCCATGCTGGTCACCATCCTGAAGGGCACCCAGGCTCCCGCCCTCTGGGACACCGATGAGAGGCAGATCGCCGCCGAGCGGGCCTCGATCACGGCCGCGCTGCCGAAATCGCGCACCCTCCAGTGCGACTGAGCCACGAGTGAACCGGGAGAAGGCGAGAGAAGGGCGGGCGCCCGGTACCTGGTACCGGGCGCCCGCCCCCATCACCTCACCGTAGGAACTACGGCGTGACCTTCTCGATCTTCACGTTGCCGATGCCGGCCACCGTGCCGTGCGCGTTCACCAGGGACACCTGGCCGAAGAACTCACGGCCCTCCGGTGCGACCGCCGAGGCGACGATGTTGCCGGAGACGGTCGTCGAGGCGCCCGTGCCGAGCTTCACCGGGGTGTCGGCGACCTGGATGGAGCCCAGGGCGGACGAGTAGAAGACGTCCTGGTAGTCGTACGCGGTCGTGCCGGCCGGGATCGCGTAGCCGACGACCTGGACGGTGTACGTACCGGCGGCGGGCGAGGCGATGGAGACCGCCTCCTCCGAGTCGCCGTCGGCGGAGAGGGCGACCTCGTTGCCGTCCGCGTCGTACACGTACAGGTCGAGGTCCGCGGCCGTGTCCGAGACATTGCCGATGGAGACGTCCAGGGAGGCGGCGCCCTCGGGCACCTCGACCGTGGTGGTCTGGACGGCCAGGTCCTCGATGGTCGGACGGGCGTTCAGGGCCGAGCCGAGCGGGCCGCCGGCCAGCTTGCCGTCGACCGCGGCGAGGTTGTTCGTCACCTTCCAGGAGGCGGCGATCGGGGTACCGACCTTGGCCTCGGGAACGGTCACGACGTCCGGGTCGAAGGTGGCGCCCAGGACGGTGGCGTCCAGCTTGTACGGGTTGTCGAGCAGCGGCGACGTACGGCGCGACTCGACCTCGACCTCCCAGACACCGGGCTGCGGGTTCGGGTACGAACGCACGTCGGGCGCGCAGCCGTTGGTGTTCGGGTAGTTGCTGTAGCAGTACGGCGTGCCCGTGTCCTCGACCGGGACACCGTACGGGTGGATCGAGATGAACCGGGTCTGGCTGGTGGCGGCCAGGCCGCTGATCGCGACCTCAAGGGTCGTGGCGCCCTCGGGCACGGTCACGAAGTAGGACTGGGTGCTGTTGCGCTGCACCGAACCCGACGCGGAGAACGTGTACTTGAGCGGCTTCGAGACCACGACCGTGGTCAGGATCTGCTTGTCGACGCCCTCGGTCTTCGGGTCGTCGACCTCAAGGATGGCGCTCTTGATGCCGGCCGTGGCCGACTTCGCGGCGACCTTGACGGTGACCGGCTTGTTCAGCTCCAGCTTGACCTCGTCGGAGCCGACGATCTTGAAGGTGTCACCGGCGTTGTTCTCGAAGTGCAGCTCGTGCCGGACCGCCTTCGCGGGACCGGACGTACGCGTCACGGTGATCTCGTACGACTTCTTGACGCCGGCCTTGAGGCCGCCCTCGCGGTCGTACAGGCCGGTGCCGAAGCCCGGGGTCTTCAGCGCGAAGTCGATCGCGGTGTCGACCGGGGCCTTGACGGTGTAGTCGTGGGCGGTGGCGCCGGACTTGATGGCCTTCCACGCGTCCACGATGTTGATGAGGCCCGCGCCCTCCTCGTACGCCTGCACACCCTTGATGTGGTCGGCGGTCGAGCCCAGGGCCGTGCGGAGGTCGGCCGGGGTGAGGGCGATGCCCTTCTCCTTGGCGGCGGACAGCAGCAGCGCCGAGGCGCCGGCGGCCTGCGGGGAGGCCATCGAGGTGCCCTGGAGCATCGAGTAGCCGGCCGGGAGGGTGTAGCCGGCCTGGGCGACCGGGGAGCCCGGCAGCCAGGTCTGCGTGGTGTTGATCGCGGCGCCGGGCGCGGTGATCGTCGGCGTGAAGCCGCCGTCCTCACGCGGGCCGCGCGACGAGAACGGCATCATGGCGTACTTCTTCGCCACGGCCGAGCCGTAGTTGGCCGCCCAGGTCTCCTTGGAGATGGACGCGCCGACCGAGATGACCTTGTCGGCCAGACCGGGGTCGCCGATGGTGTTGGCGCCCGGACCGGAGTTGCCGGCCGAGATCACGAGCTGCACGCCGTACGTGTCGATGAGACGCGTGTACAGCTCGGCGCGCGCGTTGTTGCCGTCGTTCAGCGCCGGGAGGCCACCGATCGACATGTTGACGATGTCGACGCCACGGTTGACGACGAGGTCGATCATGCCCTCGGTGAGCGCCACGTTGGTGCAGCTCGGGCCGAAGACACAGGCGCGCGAGGAGACGAGCTTCGCGCCGGGGGCGGCGCCGTTCATCTTGCCGCCGAACAGGCTGTTCGCGGCGGTGATGCCCGCGACGTGGGTGCCGTGCTCGCTGCTGATGAGACCGATGTTGGCGAAGTCGGCCGTCTTGCCGACCCAGTCGCCGCCGTACGGGTCCATCGGGACGTCCTTGCGGATCTCCACGACGAAGGGCTGGCGCTCGACGACATCGGTGGCCGGGTTGTCGGTACCGAAGTAGCCGATCTGGTAGCCGTCCTTGTACGGCTTCATCGGTGTGTCGTCGGTGAAGTCGTTGTTGCCGTTGACGTCGACGGTGACCGTGCCGGCCGCGGCGTCGTAGAGGACGCCCCAGGTGTCGGTGGTGTCGCCGTCGCGGTTCACGTCACCGGCGGCGTCGCCGCCCGCGGTCGCGGACTCGCGGAACAGGTTCACCTCGTAGTTGCCCGCGGGCGCGGTCCACGTCTTGCCACCGAAGGCGAAGGTGGGTCCGGCGACCGGGGTCACCATGGCCCGCCAGCTGGCGTCGCCGTCCAGGATGGGGTCGGTCGAGGTCACCCAGTCGACGATCTTGCGCTCGCCGGTGGTGGTCTTCTGCAGCGCGGGGTGCGCCAGGTCGATACCGGAGTCGAGGATGCCGATGGTGATGCCGCGGCCGTCCGCCTTCGGGTTCTTCTTCACGAAGTCGACGGCGCCCGTCTCGAAGGACGGGTTGTACGGGTTCTCGGCGGGCGTGTTCTTGTTCGGCGCCGCGTAAGTGGTGGTGGCACTCGCCTGGGGGGCGGAGGCGGTGTCGGCACTCGGCGACGGGTCGTCCAGCGGGATGTCCTGCCGCAGGTCGATGCCGTGCACGGAGGACAGCTTCGCGGCGGCGGAGATGGCCGAGTCGGCCTTCCCCGTGGGGACGGTGGCGCGGACGTACCCGAGCTTGTCGTAGGTACGGCCGACCGAGCCGCCCTTGACCGCGTCCAGCTGCTCGGCGACCTGCTCGGTCTGGCCCGGCGCGGTGGCGATCATCATCGTGACGTTCTTGACGCCGTCGGCCTTGGCCTCGGCCAGCAGGTCGGCGTCGGAGGAACCGAGCTTGTCGTGCGCCGACTTGACGGAACCGTCGGCCGGAGCGGCGTCCGCCGCCGTGTCCGCGGAGAAGGCCATCGGTATGGGCCCGGCTGCGGAGAGCGCGGCCACCAGTCCGGCGGCCACGGCTATGCGCGCCACTCGTCTCGCGCCCGAGATCGGTTCGCGCTGAGGGGTGAGGGTCATCGGCATCCCTTGTAGGTAAAGGAGCGTGCGTAGGTGAGGGGGCGTGCGTTGGGCGGCCGAGTTGATCGACCTTGGCCAAGAGAGTCCGGAATTAAGACGCCGGACGATCACATAGCTTTACGTAAGGGACGGATGTTTGGGGATGGTTGACCGAAACTATATGAACGAGTGGGGAAAACCCGCGATGCGCTTTGGCTGGATGACGTCCGAATTGCGCCGCTTCGTTCCCGGTGTCGTTCGGGGCTAATCCACCTGAACATTCCCGCCCCGCGCGCTAGCGTCCCCATATGCGAGAAACGCTGAGGGTCGCGGCGTACGCCGTCGTCGTCCGCAACGGCCAGATCCTGCTCGCCCGCAGTCCCGACGGCGAGGGCGGCCACGAGTGGGTGCTGCCGGGCGGCGGCATGGAACACGGCGAGGACCCGTACGACACGGTCCGCCGCGAAGTGCTGGAGGAGACCGGCTACCGCATCGACGTCACGGGTCTGCTGGGCATCGATTCCCGCCGCCGTACCTTCACCCGCCGACTGCGCCGTCCGAAGGACCACCAGGGGCTGGCGCTGGTCTACGAGGGCCTGGTCTCCGGTGGCGAGCTGCGCCCGGAGGCCAACGGCTCGACCGACCTGGCCGCCTGGCACGACCTGGGCGCACTGGCGAAACTGACGAAGGCGCGGATGGTGGACATCGGCCTGGAACTGTGGCTGGAACGGCCGCGCACGGGACGGGCGGAGAAGGCGGGCACGAAGGGCTGAGGAGTGCGCCCGGTGGAGTGGGGTTACCCCGTCAGATGAACGCGGAGTGACTGACTCCGGGCCGTTCGCCGTGCGGTCGTGAACGGGCCGGGTGGCCCAAGATCCACGTACGGTGATCGGTGTCGCGCGTTGCTGTCGAGTTCACGCGCAGGTCATCCCCGGTGCCAAGCATCCAGAGTGAGCGGGACGTTCGCGACTGCGATCGCCCGTGACCACTGCCGACGCGTTCGCACTCGGGGAGACCGCGCCATGTCGCGCACACGCTCTGTCGCCGGCTCCGTGCCGGGGCTCAATCGACGTTCCGTACTCGCCGTGGCCGGGGCGGTGTCCGTCTCGGCGGGCGTCGGCTACGCGCTGCGGCCCAGTGACAGCCAGGCCGCGACGGCGGCCGAATCAGCGGCGGCCGAGGGCCCGGTGGCCGTGTCCCGCCAGGCGGCACCGGCCGCGCTCGCCCCCTTCACCCGGGGCACCACGCTCAACACGGTCTCCGCACCCTTTGGTGCGGGCGGCTACCGCCGACTGGGTGAAGGCCGGGCGTGGGGACGGGTGGTGCGTACGGAGCTGGCGTCGGCGCACGCGGCCCGGGCCGCCCGCCGGACCACGATGGCGGCCTTCGTCCAGTTCACGGACCTGCACCTGACCGACGTACAGCACCCGCTGCGTCTGGAGTACATGCGCTCGGCCGACGTCCACGCCTGGCGCCCGCACGAGGCGCTGTCGGTGCAGGGCGCGGTCTCCCTGGTGGAGCGGATCAACGCGCTGCGCGGAGCCCCCGTGACCGGCTCCCCGCTCCACTTCGTGATGACCACCGGCGACAACACGGACAACAACGCGCGGTCCGAGCTGGAGTGGTTCATGAAGGTGATGAGCGGCGGACGCATGACGCCCAACACCGGTGACCCGCGCCGCTACGAGGGCGTCCAGAACAGCGGCCTCCCGCTCTACTGGCAGCCGGACACGACCACCCGCGACACCGACAAGCAGCACGGCTTCCCGCACATCGAGGGCTTCCTCGATGCGGCGATCCGCGAGGTCCGCAGCCCCGGCCTGAACCTGCCCTGGTACTCGACGGTCGGCAACCACGACTCCCTCCCCCTCGGCTGCTACGCCTCCCACAGCGACCCGTTCCTGACCGACTTCGCGGTGGGCGGCAAGAAGCTGATGGATCTGCCGGCGGCACGCAGCAAGGCCCTCCAGGACGAGATCAGAAGCTCCGACGACCCGAGGGGCATCCGCTTCCGGGAACTGATCCAGGCCCACACCCGCGACCTGCGCTCGGTCACCCCGGACGAGAAGAGGGCCCCGTTCACGAGGGCGGAGTACCTGAAGGCACACCTGGACCCGGCGTACGCGGGGGTGGGCCCGGTGGGCCACGGCTACTCGTCGACGAACCTGGACGCCGGCACCCAGTACTACACGTTCCGCATCTCGGATGACGTGATCGGTATCAGCATCGACACGACGGACCCGGGCGGCCACTACCAGGGCTCGATCGGCTCGGCCCAACTGCGCTGGCTGGACCGGACGTTGCGGGAGCACGCGAAAGACGGCTCGTACGCGATCGTCTTCAGCCACCACACCAGCGAGTCGATGACCAACACGCACAGGGACCCGGCCCACCCGAACGAGCGCCGCCACGACGGCGCGGACGTGGTGTCCCTCCTGGGCAGCCACAGCAACGTCCTGGCGTGGGTGAACGGCCACATCCACCGCAACGTGATCACCCCGCACTCGGCGCCGGAAGGTCGTTCGTTCTGGGAGATCTCGACGGCATCGCACATCGACTTCCCCCAACTGGCCCGCGTGATCGAGCTGACGGACAACAAGGACGGCACGATCTCGCTGTTCACCACGCTGGTGGAATCGGCGGCCCCGCACGCGACGGACTACACGGACCTGTCCCAGACGGGGCTGGCGGCGCTGTACCGGGAGCTGTCGTTCAATGCGCCGGGGGCGCGTGTGGATCTGTCGGGGGGTGCGGGGGACCGGAATGTGGAGTTGGTGTTGAGGAAGGGCTGAGCCCCCTCTTCTACGGCTTCCCGCAGCGGACGTGGTCGAGGAAGGGGGACCACGCCGTGGCGGGGAGCAGGAGGGCGGGGCCGGTGGGGTTCTTGGAGTCGCGGACGCCTATACGCGACGCCAGGTGGGCGGCTTCGAGGCAGTTCTGGCCCGCGTCGCTGTACGCGGACTTGAACCAGGCGTAGGCGGAGGGGCGAGTCGGCACGGCCTACAGCTCTCCCTCGCGTACGTGGGTGACGAAAGCGGACCACGCCGTGGCGGGGAGCAGTAGGGCAGGCCCCGCCGGGTTCTTGGAGTCGCGGACGGCTATGTCGACGGCCGGAACGAGGTCGGTTGTCTCGACGCAGTTGTTGCCGGTTCCGTCGCTGTAGGACGACTTGCGCCAGGCTTCCTGGGGCGCGAGGTCGGAGGCGGTCGGGTGAGTGGGCATGGAATCTACAACTCTCGTTCTAGTCGGTGGAGGAAGGCGGAGGTGTCCTCGGGAGGCAGTGCCGAGGCCACCATCGAGTCGAAGCGGCGGGTGAAGCGGTCGACTTCGCGAGGCTTGTCCGACGTGGACATGGCCCCCCAGGCGTTGTCGGCCTGGACTCGCGGAGGCAGTTGGTCGCCGAAGTCGAGAATCGCGAAGTCGTGCGCGGCGCGATAGCTCGATCGGAACGGCAACACCTGAATGGAGATGTGGTCCCAGGCGGACAATTTCTCGATCCGCGCGTACTGCTCGCGCATCACATCCGCACCCCCAACCGGGTACCGCAGAGCAGCCTCCCCAAGGATGACGCGGAGCCTCACTGGGTCCTCCCGGGTGAGCACTTCCTGGCGCTTCATCCGTACCTCCACGCTGCTGCGGATGAATTCCGAGGTGGTCTCCTCGACGGGCTTGTGCAGTTCGAGCACTGCTTGTGCGTACCCCGCCGTCTGGAGCAGGCCGTAGACCAGTGTCGGGTGGTACGCCCTCATGCTGCGGGCCTCGGGTTCGAGCCCGACGAAGCCGGGCATCCCCGCTGGCATTACGCCTCGGTACTGCGTGATCCAGTCACGGTTGGCGGACTCCTTGTTGAGGTTGATCAACGACTCGATGACATCGTCGTCGGTGACGCCGTACCTGTCCAGCAGCTTCCGAAGGTCGCCCACGTTGCGAAAGTTGAGGGAACCGGTCTCGATCCTCTGCAACGCGGCCTCGGAGATCCGCGTGCCCTGGATCGCCTGCTTGCGCGTGAAACCGGCTCCCCGGTCTCCGAGGCCGCAGTTCTCGCGCAACTGGCGTAGCTGAAGCCCAAGTTCGAGTCGCTGCCCCGTCCGCCCGCGCTTGGCTGCCATGTGCACCGTCCTTGTGTCCCTGCGCGTGTTGCTAACGTTGTGCAGCGAGTCTGGCACGCTGTGTGCGCGCCGCGCAGGCGATTGCGCAGAACTCCGCATAGTCCAATTTCATCCACTCTGAATATTCGAGTGGGTTTCGATTGCAGGTGGGCCAGTACTGGGGCCACCTTGGTTGGGCATCCCAAGCCGAAAGGTGCCCCCATGCTTGACCTTCCCCAACCCTTCCCTGCCGTCCTCACTCACAACTGGACCTTGGGCTACCCCATGACCCCGCGCAGCGTCCGCCTAGCCCGCCTCCACGTCCGCCGTCGCCTCACCATGTGGAACTGGCCCGGCGACATCGAGGACGCCGTTCTGGTCACCTCGGAGCTCGTCGCCAATGCCGTCGTGCACGGCAGAATCCCCGGCCACGAACTGCGCCTGCGCATCGTCGAGTTGGACGACAACGCGCTGAGCATCGAGGTGTCCGACCCGGTGCTCGCGTTCCCCGAGGTCAGGCCCCGCACGCTCAGTGAGCGAGGGCGTGGACTGGCCGTCGTACAGCAACTCACCGACTCTCTCGACTGGTTCCTGCGCGCCGGCGTAGGCAAAACCGTCCGCGCCCGCCTCAACTCACCCAAAGGCTGAAACGCGCCCAACCACCCCGACCCTGTCAACCTCCGGTCAGGTCCCCGTGTCCCTCCCCCCGACTGTCAGGAGCAACCGCAACAAGGGGGAACGGCATGTCAGCCAACAAGAGGCCGGTCAACAAGAGGCTGGTCGGGATGGCCGCCGCACTCGCGGTCGCCGCAGGCGCGTTCGCGGCGCCGGCGATGGCCGCACCAGCCGAACGCGGCGGCGCTCACGGGGCGACCCGCAACGCAATCAACACCACCGTCAAGGACGGCGTACCCGGTGTGGCCCTTCAGGCCAAGGATCGGCACGGGGTCTGGAAGGCGACCGCGGGGGTCGGCAACCTCAAGACGAAGCAGCCGCGCAGCGCGCACGACAACTTCCGCGCCGGCAGCATCACGAAGACCTTCATCGCGACCGTCCTGCTCCAACTGGAGGCCGAGGGACGGGTGTCACTCGACGACACCGTCGACAAGTGGCTGCCCGGAGTCGTGCGCGGCAACGGCCACGACGGACGGAAGATCACCCTCCGCCAGCTCCTCAACCACACCAGCGGCATCTTCAACTACACCGACGACGAGTACGTCCAGAGCGAGATCTTCCTCCCGGAGAACTTCTTCAGGAACAAGTACCGCACCTGGACCCCGGACGAGATCGTCGGGATCGCCATGGGGCACCGGCCCGAGTTCGCCCCGGGGGCCGCCTGGGGCTACTCCAACACCAACTACACCCTCGCGGGGATGGTCATCCAGAGGGTCACCGGCAACTCGTACGGCGACGAGGTCCGCGCGCGCGTCATCGAGCCGCTCGGCCTGCACGGCACGTACATGCCGGGTACGGACCACCGCGTCCCCCGGCCCAGCAGCCGCGCCTACTCGCAGCTCGCCGAGAACACCACCGGCAAGATCTACGACGTCACCGAGTTCAACCCCTCCGCCGCCAACTCCGCGGGCGAGATCATCTCCAACCCCGGTGACCTGAACCGCTTCTACTCGGCGCTCCTGCGCGGCAGGGTCCTGCCCGCGAAGCAACTCGCCGAGATGAAGACGACCGTCCCCGCCGAGGTGGTCGACGGGCGTTACGGCCTCGGGCTCATCGAGAACGAGCTGAGCTGCGGGGTGAAGATCTGGGGTCACAGCGGCGGCATCCACGGCTCCAGCTCCTTCGCCGGCACCACGGCCGACGGCAAGCACTCCCTCGCCTTCAACTTCAACGGCGACTGGAGCGGCGACCCGGTGAAGGTCGTCGAGGCGGAGTACTGCGGCAAGAAGTAGAGCTGACGGGGCATTAATCACACAAAGGCCGAAAAACTCCTAACCGTCACAATCCTCGCAACCTTCCGACCGCTCACCCCGTCACACCCCCTGAGCAGCAAGAACAGCAGACCAACAGAACGGCAAGAACAGCAAGATCCGCAAGGGGGAACGACATGTCAATGCGCAAGGAGCTGGTCGGAATCGCCGCAGCGGTCGCCGTCGCGGCGGGGGCGCTCACCGCGCCCACCGCCGTGGCGGCGCCCACCGAACGACAGGCCCGCACCGAACAACAGACCCGCACCCACGACGCCACCCGCAAGGCCATGGACGAGGTGGTCAAGGACGGCGTCACGGGAGTCGTCGTCCAGGTCGCGGACGAGCACGGCGTCTGGAAGGCGACCGCAGGGGTCGGCAACCTCAAGACCAAACAGCCGCGCAACGCCGACGACCGGTACCGCGCCGGCAGCATCACGAAGACCTTCATCGCGACCGTCCTGCTCCAACTCGCCGCCGAGGGACGGCTGTCGCTCGACGACACCGTCGACAAGTGGCTGCCCGGAGTCGTGCGCGGCAACGGCCACGACGGACGGAAGATCACCGTCCGCCAACTCCTCAACCACACCAGCGGCATCTTCGACTACACCGAAGACGGCGCCTTCCAACTGGCGATCTTCCTCCCGGAGACCTTCGCCGAGAACCGCTACCGCACCTGGACACCCGCCGAACTCATGGCCATCGCCATGAGCCACCGGCCGACCTTCGCGCCGGGCACCTCCTGGTCCTACTCCAACACCAACTACCTCCTCGCCGGGCTGGTCATCAAGAAGGTGACCGGCAACTCGTACGGCGACGAGGTCCGCGCGCGCGTCATCGAGCCGCTCGGCCTGCACGGCACGTACATGCCCGGTACCGACCCCACCGTGCCGCAGCCGAGCAGCAGGGCGTACTCGAACTTCTTCACGCCCACCGGCAAGATCTACGACGTCACCGAGATGAACCCCTCGTGGGCCAACTCGGCGGGCGAGATCATCTCCAACCCCGGTGACCTGAACCGCTTCTACTCGGCACTCCTGCGCGGCGAGGTCCTGCCCGCGAAGCAACTCGCCGAGATGAAGGTGACGTTCCCGGCGCCACTGGTGGAGGGCGACTACGGCCTCGGCATCTACGTGCGCAAGCTGACCTGCGGTGTCGAGGTCTGGGGCCACGGCGGCGGCCTCCACGGCTCCAGCTCCGAGGCGGTCACCACGGCCGACGGCAAGCACTCCCTCGCCCTCAACTTCAACGACGACTGGGGAGTCGGCAGCACGAAGATCATGGAGGCGGAGTTCTGTGGAGATTCGTAGAGGGAGAAGCTCGTAAAGCAGGAAATAATCCAATACCTCTTATCGTGATCGGCGCAGGGCCTCAGCACCGGTGCACCGGACACCCCGGAGCACGCACAACCGCATGCGTCCACCCCATGGATCCACCGCATGCATCACGGAAAGGCCGCTCCAAGCCGATGAAAATCGACATGTTCAGCGAGATCCAGGACCCGCGTCCCTGGCAGCGCGACGATCACGAACACCTGCGCATCAGCCAGACCCTCGAACAGGCCGTCCTCGCCGACGAGTTGGGCTACGGCTGCTGGTGGCAGGTGGAGCACCACGGGGCGGAGGAGTTCAGCCTCTCCTCCGCCCCCGAACTCCTCCTCGCCGCGATCTCCCAGCGCACCAGCCGGATCCGCCTGGGCCACGCCGCCGTACTCGCCCCGCCCCAGATCAACCACCCCATCCGCATCGCCGAACGTGCCGCCATGCTCGACCAGTTGAGCGGCGGACGCGCCGAGATCGGGTTGACCCGCTCCACCCCGCCCGAGTGGCGGCTCTTCGGCGCCGACCCGGAGACGGTAAGGGACCGCGTACAGGACGCCTTCGAGACCATCCCCCGCATGTGGACAGGCGACCGCACCGCCAGCAACGGCGTCCCGGTGCTCCCCGCCCCGTACCAGCGCCCCCATCCGCCGCTCTGGCAGGCCGCGTCCAGCCCGGTGTCCTTCGAGGAGGCCGGACGGCGCGGCGTCGGAGTCCTCGGTACGACCCTCTGGGAGCCCCTCGACCGGGTCGCGCGCCTCGTCGACCTGTACCGGGCCGCCGCCGCCAACTGCACCGACCCCGTAGGCGCGTTCGTCAACAACCAGGTCGCCTTCTTCACCTTCGTGCACTGCGCCGAGACCGACGAGGAGGCCATGAGGAGCGGCGCCGCAGCCGCCGCGGCCTGGTACACCGCCCGCGCGCTCACCTTCTTCGAGGCCGCCGGCGCCTTCATGGAGACCATGGAACGTGAGCAGCGGATCGCCGCAGACCCCTCCGGCGGCGGCCTCGCCGGTGAGTTCATCAGGCAGGAGACCGCTGCCGCCGGTGCGCCGAGCCCCGCCCTGATCGCCATCGGCCGCATCCTCCAGGGCGAACAGGTCCCCGACGACGAGCTGTTCGACGCACTCGCCGCCCAGGACTCCCTCATCGTCGGCAGCCCCGAAACCTGCCGCAAGAAACTGCGCGCCTACGCCGACCTGGGCATCGACCGCCTGATGTGCTTCCACCAGGTGGGAGCGCTCCCCACCGACGCGGTGACCCGCAGCATCCAGCTGATCGGCGAACTGATCCCGGAACTCGACCAGGGGTGATGGGATTTGGGCGGTACCGAGTACCGCGGTACCGCCCAAATCCGCCACTGACCCATTCGATCGAGCCAGGTACCTATTTGGCCAACTCGTGGAGAAATAAAGGTTGTTACGTTGCTCGCGCCGCCGATCCACGGCAGCAGCACACTTCGCCCGCAACGTAAGTCACAAATACATGTCCATGAAGGAATCGGCATCCATCGTCCACGGGTTGGCTTCGGCGACTGCGGTCGCAAGCCTCCTCGCGGCGACAGCCGTCATCGTGCTCGGTTTCATCGCGCGGGAACGGATGTCGAAGTCGTCACGAGTACGTCGTCGCGGGCAGGAAAGCGGACAGGAAGACGGTCAAGCGGCCGGCGAAGGTACGCGAGCGGCCCTGTTCGGCGGCCTTGCCGCATTACTCGGCCATGGTGTCGGTTCCGCCATGAACGGAGAGTGGACAGCCTCCTTCTCCATCGCACTCGGCGTCCTGATCCATGCCACCGCCCTGCAATTCCTCACCACGTCATTGATCTGGCGCGGCTGGGGAGCGAAGGCACGCGGACGCGCGGTGGCGGTCGCCGCACTGCTCGTCCTTTTAGGCAGCGCGGCCTGGGCCTACACCGGTTGACATCGGTGGCCTCGCGCGAGGAGGGGCCCCCGGTCTCCCGGTGGCCCCTCCTCTCCCCTCCTGGTGCTGCCCGGTCCGTCACTACCGGGGCAGCACCACGACGTACGCCGCCGGCTCGCGGTCCCCCGACGCCATAAGAGCCGTACGTACGACAGTCGCCTGCTGTTCGATCGTCTCGCGGAGCTTGCGCGGGGTGATGTGGACGACCGTGATGCCCAGCCGCTCCAGGTGCTCGCGCTTGCGGGCGTACTCCGACCACAGCGCGTCGTCCTCCTCGCGGTGGCCCGGGCGCGGGGCGCGGGTGTCCAGCTCGATCGCCACCGCGTGGTCGGGCCAGTAGGCGTCGACGCCGCCGAGACACGGGCCGCCGGGCAGGCGCAGATCGACGTTCCAGACCGGGTCCGGGAGGCCGTGCTCGCGCACCATCCGGTACAGCCGGTCCTCCGCGATGGCCCGGCCCTCCGCGAGGAGGGAGTCGACCGCGTCCACGACATGCGGCCGGCTCAGCAGCCGCGCCTGGTGCAACTCCCGTACCACCGCCGCCGGTTCACAGTGCCCGCCGCGCACCGCGTCGGTCAGCAGCCGGCGTACGGCACCCGCGTCCGCGAGACCGGCCACCGCGTCGGCGAGGGCGCGCGCGACCGGGGCGACCGGGAGCCCCTCGATCACCTCGGGCGTCGGCAGGGCCGAGGTGCGGACGATGCGGACGCAGCCCGTCGAGCGCAGCCGGCGCAGCCGGGGGACCAGGACGTCGAAGGCGTCGAGGGAGAGGAGTGGCGGCGCGGACGAGAAGCCGTGCAGGGCGAGTGCGGCCAGGCCGGTGATCATGGCCTCGGTGTAGACCGGCCGGCCGCGCTCCCGGTACGGCTCCTCGCAGTCCGGCTGGGCCGGGATCCCCGTCGTCGCCGCCCGCTCCTTCGCCGCGTACAGCAGCACCGCGTGCAGCCGCTCCTCGCTGGTGGGCGGCGCCGGGTGCAGCAGGAACACGCCCGGCAGGAGCTGCTGCCAGGGTCCGCCGGACCGGCACTGCTCGTTCGCCTCGGCGGCCGGGACGCCGTGCGCCCGCAGTTGAGCGGCGGTCAGCACCCGGCGCTGTACGTGCGACAGGTGGCGGAGGGGGCGGGGGCTCGGGGAGAGCGGGGTGTTGTGGGTCATGACTCCGGCTTTCCCGTGTCCGATCCGTCCCCTAACCGCTGTTACACGGCCGTTGACAATTCCGGACAAGATCGCCCTAAAGTGCAAGCGTTCGAGTGCCGAAAGGCGCTGGTCCATCCGGGGGTTACGGGGGCGAGTGACCGGGTTCGGTAACGGTGGGGTCGGCGGGGGCGGCGGGGCCGGAGGGGCCGGAGGAGTCCGTGCTGCCGGGCGGCCAGTGGCGGATCAGGGCGCCGGCGCCGTGCAGGGCGTCGGCGAGGCGGCCCTCGGCGGTCGGGGTGGCCGGTCTGGTGCGGTACAGGTCGTCCAGTTCCAGGATGGCGCGGGCCAGTATCTCGAAGTCCCGCAGGATCGTTTCGAGCTGGGGCAACGCCGTGTCACCGCGGCGGGCGGCCAGCACGGCGGCGTTCCACTGCGCCCGCTCCAGCTTCCGCTCCAGTTCATGCCGGTCGGGCAGCTGTCCACCGCCGAACAAGTCCCCCCGCACGGCACGGGTTTCGAGGATCGCCCGGGAGGCGTGGAGCATCCGCTGCACCAGCCGGCCCGCATGGCTGTCGAGGTCCCGCATGGTCACGTAGTGATGCCGCATCCGCCGTACGACCGTGGCGCTCGACGCCACTCCCCAGCGGACGGGTCTGCCGAGGTGGGGAGTTGGATCGTTCCAGTAGGGCGCGGAGTCGAAGGCGGCCGGGCGCCGGTAGGTGAGCCGGTGCAGATGCCGCCACTTCTCGTACGGCAACTCCGGGTCCAGTAAGACGGGTTGGGCCGAGTGGTGCGCGTGGTCCGGCGGATAGCGCTCGACGAGCGTGCCGATCGCCGTCGAGCCGGTGGTGGCCGGGGAGGACGGTAAGACGTCCTCCCCGGCCACCACCGGGACCTCCCTCGCGCCCCCGGCGTCCTCGTCCAGCCGTGGCAGCACGTCCGTGGTCAACACGTTCGCCGCCACCGCGAGTTCGCGTGCCCTTGCCGCGTCCGGATGGGCGGACGCCATCACCAGCAGTGCCCCCGTGATACGCCGTAGTCCGCGCACCAACTCGTCCACGCGCGCGTCGACTTCGGACTCGAACACTTCGACTTCCCCCCTTGCAGGTCCTTCACTTCTTTCTCAACATCACCGTCCCCGGCACCCCAGGGGCACACCTGCTCCAGGGGTGCTTTCTCAAACCACCAATTTGTTCGGTCATCGCACTGCTGTCACGTCGCACGCCTGTGCCCGCAGCGCCCGCGCCAGGTCGTCCCGCGCCTCCAGAACCAGGCGCCGCAGGGCAGGCGCCGCGTCCGCCCGGTCCGCCAGCCACTCGTCCGTCGCCGCCAGCGTCCCCGGCGAGTCCTGGAGCGACGGGAACAGGCCCCGTACGACATCCATCCCGATCTGGATCGAACGGTCGGCCCAGATCCGCTCGATCACCGCGAAGTACCTCTCCGCGTACGGCGCGAGCAGCTCCCGCTGCGAGCCCTGGACGAAGCCCGAGATGGTGGCCTCGACAAGGGCGTTGGAGAGGGAGTCCGACTCGACGACCTGCGCCCAGGCCTGTGCCTTGACCGCCGCCGAGGGACGGGCGGCGAGGCAGCGGACCTGGTGGCGCTTGCCGGACGCCGTGTCGTCGCGGGCGAGTTCGGCGGCGAGCGTCTTCTCGTCGGCGACGCCGTGCGAGGTGAGCGGTTCCAGGAACGCCCACCGCAGCTCCTGGTCGACGTCCAGACCGTCGATCTTCGCCGTGCCCTCCAACAGCCCCTGGAGCAGCTGGAGATCGGCCTCGCTGGACGCCACCGCCGCGAGGAAACGGGCCCACGTCAACTGGTGCTGGCTGCCCGGCTCGGCGAGCCGCAGTTCCTTCAACGCGCCCTCGGCGAGCAGACGTTCACCGGTCGCCCGCCAGTCGGGGGCCACGTAGTGGGTGAGCGCGGAGCCCGCCCAGGCGTGCAGCATCTGGAGGACGCCGATGTCCGACTCGCGCCCCGCGAACCGCAGCACCAGGTCGACGAAGTCCCGGGCCGGCATCAGCGCGTCCCGCGTGAGGTTCCACAGCGCGGACCAGCACAGGGCGCGGGCGAGCGGGTCGGTGAGGTCACCGAGCTGCGCCCGGAGCGTGTCCAACGACCCTTCGTCGAACCGGATCTTGCAGTACGTGAGGTCGTCGTCGTTGACGAGCACCAGCTCGGGTGCCTCGCTCCCGACCAGCTCACCGATGACCGTACGGGGCCCGTCGACATCGACCTCGGCACGCGCGTACCGCTCCAACGCGCCCTCGGGGGACCGCCGGTAGAGGCCGACGGCCACCCGGTGCGGGCGCAGCTCGGGGTGCGACTCGGGGGCCTCCTGGAGCACGGCCAGCTCGGTGATCAGCCCGTCCGCGCTCAACAGCACCTGCGGGGTGAGGGAGTTGACCCCGGCGGTCTGCAGCCAGGCACGCGACCAGGAGGTCAGGTCCCGCCCGCTGGTCTCCTCCAGCGCCGACAGCAGATCGCCGAGGCGCGTGTTGCCGTACGCGTGCCGCTTGAAGTACCGCCGCGCGCCTTCGAGGAACGCGTCCCGCCCGACGTACGCCACCAACTGCTTGAGTACGGAGGCGCCCTTGGCGTAGGTGATGCCGTCGAAGTTGAGCTTGGCGTCCTCCAGGTCGCGGATGTCGGCCGTGATGGGGTGCGTGGAGGGGAGCTGGTCGGCGCGGTAGGCCCAGGACTTGCGGTTGTTGGCGAAGGTGACCCAGCCGTTGGTGAAACGGGTCGCCTCGACGAGCGAGAAGGCGCCCATGAAGTCGGCGAAGGACTCCTTGAGCCACAGGTCGTCCCACCACTCCATGGTGACGAGGTCGCCGAACCACATGTGGGCCATCTCGTGCAGGATGACGTTCGTGCGCCGCTCGTACGCCGCCTGTGTCACCTTCCCCCGGAAGATGAACTCCTCGCGGAAGGTGACCAGTCCAGGGTTCTCCATGGCACCCAGGTTGTACTCGGGCACAAACCCCTGGTCGTACTTCCCGAAGGGGTACGGGTAGTCGAAGTGGTCGTGGAAGAAGTCCAGCCCCTGCTTGGTGACGAGGAAGACGTCGTCGGAGTCGAAGTAGGGGGCGAGACCCTTGCGGCACATGGCACCGAGGGGGATGTCGAGCGTCGTACCGTCGGCGAACGTACGCGAGTACGAGTCGGTGACGTAGTGATAGGGCCCGGCGAGGATGGCGGTGATGTAGGTGGAGATCGGCTTGGTCTCGGCGAACCGCCACACACCATCGACCAGTTCCCCGAGCCCGTTGCTCCACGCGACCCACCCCTCCGGAGCACGCACCTCGAACCGGAACGGGGCCTTCAGGTCGGGCTGCTCGAAGTTGGCGAAGACGCGACGCGAGTCGGCGGGCTCGTACTGCGTGTACAGATACACCTCGCCGTCCTCGGGGTCGACGAAGCGGTGCAGGCCCTCGCCGGTGCGGGAGTAGGCGCACTGGGCGTCGACCACCAGCTCGTTCTCGGCGGCGAGATCCTCCAGCAGGACGCGCGTGCCGTCGAAGACGGCCCCCGGGTCGAGATCCCGCCCGTTGAGGGAGACGGCGGTGACAGCGGGCGCGACAAGGTCGGCGAAACTGGCGGCACCGGGCTCGGCACACCGGAACCGGATGGTGGTCACGGACCGAAAGGTCCGACCCCCGCTACCGTTCGCCGCATCTCCCACGGCGGACCGCACGTCGAGGAACACCTCGTACCCGTCGACGGACAGCAGGGCGGCCCGCTCCCGGGCCTCGTCGCGGGACAGATTCTCACCGGGCACCGAGCACTCCCTCGATTGTCATCAGTACGGCCGACCAGCACCGATCCTGCCACGCACCACTGACACCGGACACCCGGGAATGCGACGGTGGCGGGGATACGTTCCCAGTTGAAGGCCCACTTTCCTAGGAGACCCATGTCCGAGACGACCTCGACCAAGACCCCCGTCGACTTCTGGTTCGACCCGCTCTGTCCCTGGGCCTGGATGACCTCCCGGTGGGTCCTGGAGGTGGAGAAGGTCCGCGACATCGAGGTCCGCTGGCACATCATGAGCCTGGCGGTGCTGAACGAGGACAGGCTCGACGAGCTGCCCGAGGAGTACCGCGAGATGCTCGCGGTGAAGGCATGGCAGGGCGTACGGGTCGTGACGGCGGCCTGGCAGAAGCACGGCGCCGACGTCGTCGGCCCCCTCTACACGGCCCTGGGCACGCGTGCCCACAACAACGAAGAGGGCCTGACCCTGGAATCCATCGCGGGCGCCCTCGCCGACGTCGGCCTCCCCGCCGACCTGATCGACTACGCCGAGCAGAAGGACTTCGAGTTCGACGCCGAGCTGCGCGCCTCCCACAAGGAGGGCATCACCAAGGTCGGCCAGGACGTCGGCACCCCGGTGATCGCGGTCCCCGGCGCCGACGGCGAGCAGATCGCCTTCTTCGGCCCGGTCGTCACCCCGGCCCCGAAGGGCGAGGAGGCCGCCAAGCTGTGGGACGGCACCCTCCTGGTCGCCTCGGTCCCCGGCTTCTACGAGATAAAGCGCACCCGCACGAAGGGCCCGGACTTCAGCAACCTCTGAGTCCCCGGCGGCCGTCCGGCCGTCCGGCCGTCATGGGGGAGGCCCCCGCGAGTCACGTCCTCGCGGGGGCCTCCCGTCATTCCGCCTGCCGGTGAAGGTTGAGAAGACGATCACGAGGCAGGACGCTTCACCACTGCCGGCTCAGGGCGCCAACAGCAGGACATCCGTACGGGACTTGGCGGCCTCGTAGCGCTTCGCCACGTCCTGCCAGTTGACGACGGCCCACATGGCGTCGATGAAGTCGACCTTCTGGTGCCGGTACTGGAGGTAGAAGGCGTGCTCCCAGGCGTCGAACACGAGAATCGGGGTCGACCCCTGACCGGTGTTGCCCTGGTGGTCGTAGACCTGCTCGACGATCAGACGACCGGAGAGCGGCTCGTAGGCGAGGACGCCCCAGCCCGAGCCCTGGGTGGTCGCGGCGGCCTTGGTGAGCTGCGCCCTGAAGCCGGCGAACGAACCGAAGGACTCGGTGATCGCGTCCGCGAGGTCACCGACACCGTCGGCGGCGAGCGGCTCACCGCCGCCCTCACCGGTCATGTTGTGCCAGTAGATGGAGTGCAGGATGTGCCCGGAGAGATGAAAGGCGAGGTTCTTCTCCAGGCCGTTGACCGACCCCCACGACTCCTTGTCGCGCGCCTCCGCGAGCTGCTCCAGGGTGTCGTTGGCACCCTTCACATACGCCGCGTGGTGCTTGTCGTGGTGCAGCTCGATGATCTCCGGGCTGATCACGGGCGCGAGCGCGGAGTAGTCGTACGGCAGCTCGGGAAGCGTGTACACGGGCATGCGGGGTCCCCTCGACCTCTTATTGCACATAACTTGCAAGTACACGCTAACAACAAAAAGACCCTCGCGTGCGTCACACGAGGGTCTTTTTTGTTGCTGACAGGCAGGCCTAGGCGGCGACCGATGTGTAGTGCGAGGCGTCCCCGGTGATCGAGTAGCTCTCCTTGCCCTCGACGCCGACCGGGATGTCCCCGGCGATGGTCACGCGGTGCAGACGGCGCGGCTGCCCGTCGTAGTTGTCGATGGCGTAGTGCTGGGTGATGCGGTTGTCGAAGAGGACGAGCTGGTTGGGGGACCAGCGGTGGCGCAGGACGTTCTCCGGGCGGGTGACGTACGCCTGGAGGATGTCCAGGATCTTGCGGGACTCGCCCACCGACAGCCCGACGATCCGCTGCGCGAACCCCCCGATGAACAGCCCGCGTTCGCCGGATGGGGGTCCCCCCGCTTCGAGCGAAGTCGAGAAGTGGGGGAGGGTGGACGCGGACCACCGGGTGCGCGGTGCGGAAGTTGATGGACGTGAACTGGGCGCGCTGGGCGGCCTGTTGCTCGTCGAGGTCCTCGTCCGGGACCGCGTAGTCGTAGTCGTTGGTGTGCTTGGCCCACAGATTGTCGGCCAACTGCCGCAGGGGCTCCGGCAGATCGCGATACGCAGCCGCCGAACTGGCGATGAGCGTCTCGCCACCGTACGGCGGGATCGTGATGCTGCGCAGGGTGCTGGCCTGCGGCGGGTTGAGGACGAAGGTGACGTCGGTGTGCCAGTGGTTGGCGGCCCGGCCGCGCTCGCTGTCGACCGGCAGCACGTTCGGGGCGCCGTCGACGGCGGACACGGTGGGGTGGGCGGTGGTGAGGTCGCCGAAGTGGCGGACGAAGGCCTGCTGGCCCTCGTCGTCCAGGTCGACCTCGTCGAAGACCAGTGCCTTGTGGACGTTGAGGGCCTCGCGGATCGCGGTGATCTGCTCCTCGTCGAGGGGCTTGGCGATGTCCACACCGGACACCCGGGCGCCGATGTTGGCGGTGACCTTCTGGATTTCAATTGCCGGACATGTGCGGGTTTCCTTCCGGATCGGGGTTCGTCGGACGAGATCAGACGAGAGCGGGCTTGGCGGTGTACTGGTTGGCGGGACGCGGGAGGCCGTACCTCTCGCGCAGGGTCCGGCGCGGCCCGTACTCGGTGCGGAGCAGACCGCGGGCGCGCAGGATCGGGACGACGTGGTCGACGAAGGCGTCGAGACCGGACGGCAGCACCGCGGGCATGATGTTGAACCCGTCGGCGGCACCGCGCGTGAACCAGGTCTCGATCTCGTCGGCGACCTGCTCGGGCGTACCCGCGAAGGTGAGATGCCCACGCCCGCCGCCGAGCCGCCCGATGAGCTGCCGTACGGTCAGCCGCTCGCGCCGGGCCAGCTCGACGACGAGCGTGTAGCGGCTCTTGGCGCCTTCGACGGCGCTCTCGGGAGGCAGATCGACGGGGAGAAGGCCATCCAACTCCAGCGTCCCGGCGGGCAGTTGGAGAAGCCCCTCCAGCCGCTCCACACCATGCGCGTACACGATGTGGTCCTCCAGGACCTGCTCGTTGGCCAGCGCCTCGGCCTCCGTGGAGCCCAGCACCGGAACAATCCCGGGCAGCACCTTGATGTGGTCCGGGTCCCGACCGGCCGCCGCCGTACGGGACTTGAGGTCGGCGTAGAAGGCCTGCGCGTCCTCGATGGTCTGCTGGGCGGTGAACACGGCCTCGGCGTACCGGGCGGCGAACGCCTTGCCGTCCTCGCTGGACCCCGCCTGCACGAGCAGCGGGTAACCCTGGGGCGCACGCGGCACGTTGAGGCCGCCCTCGACGCTGAAGTACTTCCCCTTGTGCCTGGGCGGGTGCACCTTCGAGTCGTCGCCCCAGATGCCGGCCGCCTTGTCGGCGACGATCGCGTCGTCCTCCCAGCTGTCCCAGAGCTTGCCCGCCACATCGAGGAACTCGGCGGCACGGGCGTACCGCTCGGCATGCGCGGGCTCCGCCTCCAGCCCGAAGTTGCGGGCGGCCTCGGCCCCGGCGGTGGTGACGATGTTCCAGCCCGCCCGGCCCCCGCTGATGATGTCGAGCGAGGCGAACTTACGGGCCAGGTTGTAGGGCGAGTTGTAGGAGGTGGAGGCGGTGGCGATCAGCCCGATGTGCGTGGTCGCCGTGGCCAGCGCGGTGAGCAGAGTGAGCGGCTCCAGGGCACCGGCCGGCCGCTGGGCGATATTGCCCCACAACTGCGGACTGTCGGCAAGGAAGAGGGAGTCGAAGGTGCCACGCTCCGCGCTCCGCGCGAGACGTATGTAGTGGTCCAGCTCGACGTGGGCGTAGGGGTCACTCTCGGGGAGCCGCCAGGAGGCTTCGTGATGGCCGGTACTCATGAGGAAGGCGTTGAGGTGGAGTTGACGGATTGTCATGGGAGGTCCTTTGCTTCGGACATGTGCGGGGGAGGACGGGGAAGGGGTGGACTTTCGAGCGCTGGCCGGCACCATCCAGCCCGTCCGGCGTTTGAGGACGAGGCCGTTCAGGCCGAAGCGGGGGTCTGGGGGCGGCAGCCCCCAGGAACGGGATGGGACGGGTAGGGGCGGCGGGGGCGAAAAAATCCGCTCACCGGACGTCCTCCGCCACGCCAAGCGCCGCAAGCAACCGCGCCCTGTACTCCCCCCGCGCAGCCGCCTCCCGGTCAATGGCGAGATCGAGCCCGATCCGCCCGTCCTCCAGCACCAGCACCCGCTCGGCCAGAGCAACAGCCTCGTCCACGTCATGCGTGACCAACAGCACCGACGGCTGATGCCTCCGCCACAACTCCCGAAGCAGCGCATGCATCCTGATACGCGTCAACGCGTCCAATGCCCCGAACGGCTCATCGGCGAGCAGCAGTTCGGGCTCCCGCACCAACGACCGCGCCAGCGCCGCCCGTTGCGCCTCCCCACCCGACAGCTCACTGGGCCAGGCCCGCTCCCGCCCCTTAAGACCCACCTCCGCAAGAGCCTCCCGCCCCTTCGCGGCAGCCTCCTTGCCCTCCAGACCCAGCAGTACGTTGTCCAGCACCCGCCGCCACGGCAGCAGCCGCGCGTCCTGGAAGACCACCGACACCCGCTCGGGGGCGACGAGCCGCCCGCTCCCCACCACCTCGTGATCGAGCCCCGCAACCGCCCGCAACAAGGTGCTCTTGCCGGACCCGCTGTGCCCGAGCAGGGCGACGAACTGCCCGGCGGGGATGTCGAGATCGATACCGTCGAGGACCGTCCGCCCGTCGAACGACCGGGTCAGACCCCGGAGTTGGACGGCGGGCCGGGTCAGTTGCTCAGCGTGCGTCGCCATGACAGCACCCTCCGTTCGATGAGACGGACCGCGCTGTCGGAGGCCAGGCCGAAGACGCCGTAGACGACCAGGCCGACGAGGATGACATCGCTCTGGCCGTAGTTCTGGGCCTGGAACATCATGTAGCCGAGTCCGCTGGTGGCGTTGATCTGCTCCAGGACGACCAGCCCCAGCCAGGAGCCGGTCACCCCGAGCCTGAGGCCCACGAAGAAGCCGGGCAGCGCGCCGGGAACGATGATCTGCCGGACGAACTGGAGCCTCGACAGCCCCTGCACCTCGGCGAGTTCGACGAACCGGCTGTCGATGCCGGACAGCGCGGAATGCGTGTTGAGGTAGATCGGGATGTAGACGACGATGGCGATGATCGCGACCTTGAACGTCTCGCCGATGCCCAGCCAGAGGATGAACAGCGGGATCAGACCGAGGGTCGGGATCGCCCGGTTGAGCTGGACCGTCCCGTCGATCAGCGTCTCGCCGACCCGGCTGAGCCCGGAGGCCAGGGCGAGGACGATGCCGGCGGTCAGCCCGATCGCGAAGCCGGAGGAGGCCCGTCGCAGCGAGGTCAGGATGTCGGTCGGCAGGGTCCCGTCGGTCCACAGATGGACACCGGTCTTCAGCACGGTCCAGGGCGCCGGGATCGCGGCCGGGTCGAGCTGTCCGGCGGCGGAGGCGGCGGCCCACAGGGCGAGGAAGAGGACCGGCCCGATGAGCTGGGCGGCGGGCAGCCGCTTGCCGGGTGAGAGCCGTCGCCGCCGCCGGACCTGGGCGAGTTCCCCGCCGCCGGTGACCGGCACGGCTGCGATCGTGGTCGTGGTCGTGGACGTCGTCACGGCGGTCACCTCCGGTACTCCGCAGCCACGGACTTCGCCGCGATGCCCTCGAAGCGATGGTCGAAGAGCGAACTCACGTCGAACTTCTTCACGAAGCCGCCCTCCGCGAGCAGATCGGCGGTCTCCTGCTCCCACTTGATCGCCTCGTCCCAACTCGGCGGGAACAGCGGCTTGTTGGCGAGCGCCGTGATTGCCTGCGCCTGGGGGAGGGTCAGGTTCTGCGTCTTGACGTAGAACTCCTCGTTCCAGGCGTCCGGGTTCTCGTACGCCCACACCTGGCCCTTGGCCCAGTACGGGATGTACGCGGCGATCGCGGCGGCCTTCGCGGGGTCGTTCAGCACGGAGACCGGCGCCCACAGCAGGTTGAGCAGGTCGACCACGTCCGTCTCGATGGTCCGGGCACCCTTGGCGCCGTACTGCGCCAGGTACGCGGGCGCCTGGCTGTTGCCCAGCGGAGCGACGTCCACCTGGCCCGACTGCAGGGCGGTGAAGAACTGGTTGCTGGTCAGCGGGACGAGTTCGACCTCGTCGTAGGCGAGCCCGGCCTCCTTCAACGCCCGCAGGAGGACGACGCCCTGGGCCTGCCCCTGCGAGAAGGCGAGCTTCTTGCCCTTGAAGTCGTCGACGGTCCGGATGTCGCTGCCGGGCTTGGTGGCGAAGAGATAGTTCGGCTTGCGGGTGACGTTGATCGCGACGATCTTCGTGTCGTATCCCTGGTAGTGCGCCTGGATCGGCGGAATACCCGCGTTGTTGGCGACATCGAGGGAGCCCGCGCGGAATGCGTTGATGACATCGGGACCGGCGCCGATGTTCGCCCAGCTCGACACCTTGAACGGCAGGTCGCCCAACTTGGCGAGCTTGAACTGGAGTTGCTGGGTGTTCAGATACGAGGAGATCTTCAGACTCGTACCGGCCGGAACCTTTTCGGCGAGCGGGGCGGTCGAGGCGCCCTTGGTACTGGCGGCGGCACTGCTGTCGGCGCAGCCGCTCAGCCCGGCGACACCGGCCGCGGCGCCGAGCAGGGAGCTGAGGAAGAGTCGTCGGTCGGGGCCGGACGTACGGGAATAGGGCATGGGAGGACTCCCTGAATCAATGCCGAGGCAGTACCGAACAAACGCCTGAGAAAGGCATGGCGAGGAAAATCACGCAGCAGAAATGAGCGATTCACACGGGGCAACGAGTCAGCAACAAAGGGTGCGACAGTGCAGGTGAGGGCTCATGAAAGGATGCTCGCGGGTATGCGGAACCCCTGTCAACATTCGGAGTTTCTGAATTAAATAGCCACAGGTGAAGCAGCCACAGGTGAAGCGGCCAGCGGATCCCGGTACAGCACATCGAGAGCTACCGAACCGCCCGCCACCGCGAGCACCGAGTCCGGGAAACTCGTCGGCACGACAGAGGCCGCGCGGTCGGCGCCGACCCCTTCGCGCAGCGCGGCGAGGCAGTCCTCGCGGTAGATGGTCCCGACCTCGGTCACGACCACCGTCTCCGGGTTCAGCACATCGAGCAGCAGCCGCGCCGCCCGCCCCACGGCACCCGCCCGCCGCACCAGCAGCCCCACGGCATCCTGGTCGCCCGCAGCCGCCGCCGCGACCACGTGCATGGGGTTCGTGCCCTCGACGACACCCGCCTCCCGCGCCCGCCGGCACAGCGTCCGCTCGCTCAACTCGGCCTGGAGGCAGCCCGTACGACCGCAGTCGCAGATCTCCATACCGCCCGGCACCGGCAGATGGGCGATGGCGCCCGCCTGGGAGCGCGGCCCGTGGTGCACCTCGTCGTTGGTCGCGAACGCCGCGTCGACCACATTGCCGACGAACAGATGCAGCACGCTCCCGCTGCCCCGCGCCGGCCCGAACAGCCGCTCCCCGTTGACCAACGCCCGCGCGTGCCCGTCCACATGGACCGGCAGCCCGGTACGGGCGCCGAGCACCTCGCGCACCGCCACGTCCCGCCAGCCCAGCATCGGGTGCTCGACGACGGTCCCGGACTCCCGGTCCACCCAGCCGCCGACGGCCACGCCGACACCGAGGGCCCGGCAGGCGGGGGCGCCGTCCAGCAGCGCCCGCAGCCCCTCGGCGGCCCGCGCCAGCACCCACCCGGGATCGGTGCGCTCGTGCTTCAACTCCCGCTGGGCCACCACCCGTCCGCGCAGATCGAGCAGCGCGACCGTCGTGTACGGCACGGCCACATGGACTCCGCCCACGACGAACCGGGAGCTGTCCAGGTCGACGGGGACGTGCGGACGACCCACCCCGTTCGACCGCCGGGGCGCGGACTCCTCACGGATCAGGCCGAGTTCGGCGAACCGCGCGCAGTAGTCCGTCACCGACGCCGGTGACAGCCCCGTCAGTCGGGCGATGGTGCTGCGCGCCACGGGCCCGTGTTCCAGCACGGACCGCAGCACGACACTCGCGCTGGTCCGGCGCCGGTCGGGATCGGCGGCGCGAGGTATGCGGGAAGAGGAGGGAGTAGGAGAAGGGGAAAGGGTGGGTGCCGCGGCACGGGGCATGGCGATCATCCTCGGGGAACGGGTCCGACACTGCGCCGTCTCGTAGGGACTCGGGGAGTCCTGTGGAGCGAGGCGCGCCGGAGCCGCCTCACCCGGGGCGGCGACAGGTGGCCGTGCCCACGCGTCGCAGGTCGACATAGCGACGCGACGAGAAGTACCGGGACTGGGCGACCATGCGCACGAAGCTAGCAAAACGGTCCGCCGCTGCCCAGATGGCGACCAGCGGGCGAGACGGCACGAATCCGAGCAGCTGGCGGTATTGGCGGAACCCTACAGAGGCCGCCCGCCACGCCCCGTAGCCCGAACCACTCCACCTCAGTGACCGGCATCACGCCGTACCGGGTGTAACCCCCACCGTTTGTCCGGAGCCCACCAAGCCGCCGTCGCCCCCTTTGTCGAGCGCTGACGGTGATCGGCCCGAGGGCGCTGGGATAGCGTCACGATGTCCCTTGCCGCTCACCCACATCCCCGCGGAGTCCCCATGGCAACCGCCGTCGCCCCCGCCCGCCCCGGCCAGGTCCTCGCCGACCTGCTCCCCGCCTCCCGCGTCCGGGACGCCGCGCTCGTGCTCGGCGGTGCCGGGCTCGTCGGGATCGCCGCCCAGATCGCCGTCCCCGTGCCCGGCTCGCCGGTGCCGGTGACCGGGCAGACCTTCGCCGCGCTCCTCGTCGGCACCGCGCTCGGCGCGGGACGCGGCCTCGCCGCCCTCGCCTTCTACGCCCTGGCCGGTCTGGCGGGCGTGCCGTGGTTCGCGGAGGGCGGCTCGGGCGCGTCCGTGTCCTTCGGCTACATCCTCGGCATGCTGCTCGCGTCCGCCGCCGTGGGCGCGCTGGCCCGCCGCGGCGCCGACCGCTCGGTGCTGCGCATGGCGGGCACGATGCTGATCGGCGAGGCGATCATCTACGCGATCGGCGTCCCGTACCTCGCCCTGGCGGCCGGCATGAGCGCGAGCGCGGCGATCGCCGCCGGCCTCACCCCGTTCCTGCTGGGCGACGCGTTGAAGGCGGCGCTGGCGATGGGCGTACTGCCGACGGCCTGGAAGCTCGTCAACAAGAGCTGAAGAACAGCGGGTTGGAGGAGGGGGAGGCGGAAACCGCCTCCCCCTCCTCCATTTACCGATCAGCCCTGCGGCTGCTGCAGTTGCCGCGACTGCTGCTGAGGCCGCCGCTGCGACCACCACATGCCCGCCGCCCCCGCGGACAGCAGCGCCGCGCCGACCGCGCCGAGCGGGAGCAGATCGCGCACCGGGCCGGTCCTCGGCAGTTCGTCGCCGCCGGGCGCCACCGGCTTGTTGTCGGTGCCGAGCAGCAGCGGCGTGGCCGGGGCGTTCGGCGAAGGGTTCGTCGTACCGAACGGGACCGGGCCCTGCTGCCAGTACGTCTTCGAGCCGTCGGCCGTCTGTACGGGCAGGCAGATCTTGCCGGTCTTGCCCAAGTCGTACGTCGCCTCCACGTCGTACGACTTCGACTTACCGGCCGCGAGATTGCCGACGGCGCAATTGAAACCGCTGTTCGAACCTTCCGGAAGATCCCCTTCGGCAATCTCCGAACAGCCCTGGACGTTCTTGACCG
Organism: Streptomyces sp. NPDC000878; assembly: GCF_053599695.1. Lineage (NCBI taxonomy): Bacteria > Bacillati > Actinomycetota > Actinomycetes > Kitasatosporales > Streptomycetaceae > Streptomyces > Streptomyces sp. NPDC000878. The sequence continues at coordinate 88,954 of NZ_JBSFMT010000018.1, forward strand.
TCATACCGTCGAATCCGACGACCAGAAGCCGGATATCGCCGCTCTCCTTGCTCCCCTCGTTCTTTACCGTGGCGGTAAGCGCGGTTTCCTTCGAACTGTTGTCGACCGAGATGCTCTCGGGCAGCTCCGTGGTCAGCTTGACGCCCGCCGGCGCCTCGTCAACGGCCTTTCCCCCCTTGCTGCTTCCGGGTCCCTGGTCATCCGCGCTGGCGGTGAAGGAAAGGATCATCACGGCCGAGAAAGATGCCGTGAGCAGCGATCCCGCGATGACCGTCGTGCGACCAGAACTCATGTTCGTCCCCCTTGGATCCCCCTGGACTGCGCCTGAATTCGCAGTCCATGAAGAGGTACCACAAGATTTGTCGCCACTATGCTGGTACAGCACGAAGTGTGACCATTGTGGTTCTGGTGGGGCGTGCGTTGAGGGGGTGCAGGGGATTGCCGGGGAATAGGGGCGGCGGTGCTCCAGGTCTGTTGGTGACGGGCCGATATCGGCTTGTCGAAAGTATTGGCCAGGGGGGAATGGGGCGGGTGTGGCGGGCTGCCGACGAAATGCTCGACCGGCCGGTGGCCGTCAAGGAAATGCGGATCGACGGACTCGACGCGGAGGACACCCGCACCCGCCGCGAACGCACCCTCCGCGAGGCGAGGGCGACGGCCCGGATCGACCACCCGAACGTCGTGCGCGTGTACGACGTCGTGGACGAGGGCGAGCGACTGTGGATCGTCATGGAGCTGGTCGCCGGCCGCTCCCTCGAACAACTCCTCGTCGAGGACGGCCCGTTGGCCCCGGCCGACACGGCCCGCCTCGGCCTCGGCCTGGTCTCCGCACTGCGCCAGGTGCACGCCGGGGGCGTACTGCACCGGGACATCAAACCGGGCAACGTCCTCGTGGAACGACGCGATGAGCGGGTCGTCCTGACCGACTTCGGTATCGCCGCCATCCAGGACGCGAAGGCCCTCACGATGGTCGGGATGCTCGTCGGCTCCCCCGACTACATGGCCCCGGAGCGGGTGTCGGGCGGGCACCAGGGCCCGCCGTCCGACGTGTGGTCCCTCGGCGCGACACTCTGCGCGGCGCTGGGGGGCCGCTCCCCGTTCTCCCGCGAGACGACCCTGGCGACGCTCCACGCGGTCCTGTACGAGGACCCCGAACTCCCGGCCGCCGCAGGCCCGTTGCACGACATCCTGGCCGCCCTCCTGGAGAAGGAACCGTCGGCCAGGCCCGCACTGGAGGACGTGGAACGGGTACTGCGGCCGGTGGCCTATCCGGCGCCCGAGCCCGAACCGGAGGAGGGGGAGAGGGAGGGCGAGCCGGATCCGGAGGCCCCGGAGATACCGAACGGGCGTCCGGACACGGCCCCCCTGACCCCCGTACAGACGCCCCAGGACACCCCGACCCCCGCATACCTGGACGCGCCACTCGTACGGGCCGCACGACAGCCACGCGAGGAGCGGGAGCAGAGGGAACAGCGGGCGCCCGAGCCCGCACCGCCGACACCGCCCCCGACGGACGCGGTCCCCGTCGCCCGTACGGCCGCCACCCCGGTCCTGGGAACCCCGACCCCGCCCCCTTCCCCGACTCTCTCCTCTCCGGAGGCATCCAGCGCCTCCACCGAAGTCCCTTCCGAAGTCCCCTCCGAGATACGGTCCGAGGCCGGTTCGGCGATCCCGGCCCGGAGCGAGGCCCCGGCGGCGGGCCAGGGCGGAGCGGGAACACGCAGGGCGGGCGTCTCCCTGGTACGAGCGCAGGCGGTGACCGAGCGGCGGCCGTCGGAACGCCACCTGGAACAGCACCCGGACCGGCGGGCAGCAGCCCTCCCGACGGCCCCTCGGCCGGTGCCGCCGCAGCTGCCGCCCGGTGAACTCCCGGGCCCCGCGCTCCCGTCCGACCCCGGGCGGGGCCGTGACAGGCGCCGGGGCCGCCGCCGTACGGGCCTGGTGGCGGCCGGAGTGGTCACGGCAGGGGCGGTGGTGGGGATAGTCCTGGCCTCAACGGCCGGCTCACCCGACGACAAGAACACGGCGACTCCGGGATCGTCGCTGGAGACCTCAGCTCCCCCCGCCACCCCCGAAACCACCCCCGAAACAACTCCCGCACCCACCCCCGAACCCACGGTCGAGGGCACATCCCGCCCGCGGAGCCTGCCGCCAGGCGCGCACGAGGAGGCGGGCGGGTACGCGTGGGCGACGCCCAAGGACTGGCGCCGGGACGTGAAGACAGGCGCCGAGGTGCACTACACGTCCCCCGACGGCAGGCAGGAACTCCTGGCCAAGTCCTCCCTCGCCCGCGGCGACCTGCTGGAGACCTGGGAGGAGTCGGAGCGCAACGCCCGCCAGGGCCAGGACTACCGGAAGATCACCCTCGCGGAGACGACGTACCAGGGTCACCCGGCGGTCGTCTGGGAGTACACCTTCACCCTGGACGGCACCCACTGGCACGCGCGGCTGCTCGGATTCGACGTGGAGGGGAAGTCGTACCAGATCAGCACCTGGTACCACGAGGAGATCGAGAAGCAGGCGGTACGGACCTACGAACGGGTCAGGGAGTCGTTCACGGTGCTGTGAACGACTCCCTGACCACGGGGACCACTCGGACTGTCAGCCGACCTTGACGACATCGTTGACGTCGTCGCCGTCATCGGCGGCGGCCGGGGCCGGACCGCCGGCCGCGACGACGGTTCCGCGTCCGGTCTTCTGCCGGACGACGGCGATGGCGAGCACCACGGCCGCGACCAGCAGCGACAGAAGCACGGTCTCGCGTCCGTCGTGCTCGGTGTCGGTGAGCATGTAGCCGAGGACGAAGACGATGAGAGCGGCGGTCGCCCAGGTCAGATAGGGGTACAGCCACATCTTCACGACGAGCTTCTCCGGGGACTCGCGCTCGATGATCTTCCGCATGCGCAGCTGCGAGAAGCAGATGACCAGCCAGACGAACAGGGCGACGGCGCCGGAGGAGTTGACGAGGAAGAGGAAGACCGAGTCGGGGAACTTGTAGTTGAAGAAGACGGCGACGAAGCCGAAGACGACCGAAGCGACGATCGCCGCGAGCGGTACGCCACGGGACGTGGTCCGCGCGAAGGCCTTGGGCGCGTCCCCGCGCTGCCCGAGCGAGAAGGCCATGCGGGAGGCCGTGTAGAGCCCGGAGTTGAGGCAGGACAGCACCGAGGTCAGCACGATGAAGTTCATGATCTGACCGGCGTGCGCGATACCGAGGGAGTCGAGGGCGGCGACGTACGAGCCCTTCTCCTTGATCGAGGGGTCGTTCCACGGCAGCAGCGTGACGACGACGAAGATCGACCCGAGATAGAAGACGGCCACACGCCAGATGATGCTGTTGGTGGACTTGGTGACGGCCCGCTGCGGGTCCTCCGACTCACCGGCGGCCAGCGTGGCGATCTCGCTGCCCATGAAGGAGAAGACGACGAGCAGCACACCGGTGAGGATGGCGCCGGGCCCGTTGGGCAGGAACCCGCCGGAGTCGGTGAGGTTGGAGAGCCCGGCCTTGTCGCTGTCGACACCCGGCAGCACACCGAACACGGCAAGCCCGCCAACAATGACAAAAGCACTGATGGCGACGACCTTGATACCGGCGAACCAGAACTCGAACTCACCGTAGGAACCGACGGAGACGAGGTTGGTGGCGGTCAGCACGACCATCACGATCAAGGCCCAGGCCCACTGCGGTACGGCGGGAACCCACCCTTCGAGAATGCTGGCCCCGGCGGTAGCCTCCACCGCCAGCACGACAACCCAGAAGAACCAGTACAGCCAGCCGATGGAGAACCCGGCCCAGCGCCCGAGCGCCCGGTCGGCGTGCGCGGAGAACGATCCGGAGGTCGGGTTGGCGGCGGACATCTCGCCGAGCATCCGCATCACCAGCACGACGAGCGTGCCGACGAGCGCGTACGAGAGAAGGATGCCGGGCCCGGCGGTCTGGATGCCGGAGCTGGACCCGACGAAGAGCCCGGCCCCGATGACACCGCCGATGGCGATCATCGAGAGATGCCGGTTCTTGAGCCCTGCCTGAAGCCCTGGGGATGGGGAGGAGGTCGGCTGCGAGGCCATGGGGGAATTCCTTTGCGCCGGGTGAACGGGGAAGCGCGCCGGTGGGGACGGCGTAAACAGTCGGTCCAGTGAATCTGAGGCAAAGGGATTCCTGAACCTTTGAATCCAGATTGTTACTTGAGGTTTCCTTGAGGTTCCGCAGTGTTGCGTTGAGTTTTCGCGATCAACCCCCGAGGCTGCTGCCCCGAAACAGGCATGTCACACTCGTCCCATGCGCGTGTATCTCGGCTCCGACCATGCGGGCTTCGAACTCAAGAACCACCTCGTCGAGTGGCTCAAGGAGGCCGGTCACGACCCCGTGGACTGCGGCCCCCACATCTACGACGCCCTCGACGACTACCCGCCCTTCTGCCTCCGCGCCGCAGAGCGCACGGCAGCCGACCCGGACGCCCTCGGCATCGTGATCGGCGGCTCCGGCAACGGCGAGCAGATCGCGGCGAACAAGGTGAAGGGCGTGCGCGCGGCCCTCGCCTGGAGCGAGGAGACGGCGTCGCTGGGCCGCCAGCACAACAATGCCAACGTGGTCGCGGTGGGCGCACGCATGCACACCCAGGACGAGGCGACGAAGTTCGTGGAGACCTTCCTCGCAACACCGTTCTCGAACGACGAACGCCACCAGCGCCGCATCGACATGCTGACGGCGTACGAGACGACGGGCGACCTGCCGGCAATCCCGCCGCACCACCCTCAGGACCAGTAGCCGGCGGGGGGCTGCCCTTCAGCCCGTCCGGCGTTTGAGGACGAGCGCGTTTTAGCGCGACAGGGGGGTCTGGGGGCGCAGCCCCCAGGGATGGGACGGGTAGGGGCGGCGGGGGCGAAAAACGTCCGACAGCACCCCCACCCACCCGCGGAAAAAGAAGGAGCACCCGTGCCGGAAGGGCACACGATCCACCGCCTGGCCCAGGACTACAGCGCCGCGTTCCTCCACACAGAACCCCAAGTAACCAGCCCCCAGGGCAAGTTCTCCGACGCCGCTGCCCTCCTCGACCGCGCGGAACTCACCCACACCGAAGCCCACGGCAAACACCTCTTCCTGGGCTTCCGCGAAGCCGACTGGATCCACATCCACCTAGGCCTCTTCGGCAAGGTCAACTTCGGCGACGCCCCCGCCCCACCCCCCACGGACACGGTCCGCCTCCGCCTCGCGAACGACACCGCGTACGTGGACCTCCGAGGCCCCACCACCTGCGCCCTGATCACGGACCCCGAGAAGCAGGCGATACACACCCGCCTGGGCCCGGACCCCCTACGCCAGGACGCCGACCCCGACACGGCGTACAGCGCCCGCATCAGCCGCAGCCGTACGACGATCGCCGCTCTCCTCATGGACCAGAAGGTCATCGCGGGCGTCGGAAACGTCTACCGCGCCGAGGTTCTCTTCCGCCACGGCATCGACCCGTACCGCCCCGGCAGGGACATCACACCCACCGAGTGGAACGCACTCTGGACCGACCTGGTCGACCTGATGCGCGAGGGCGTACGCAACAACCGCATCGACACCGTCCGCCCGGAACACACCCCGGAGGCGATGGGCCGCCCGCCGCGCGTCGACGACCACGGCGGCGAGGTCTACGTCTACCGCAGGGCCAACCTGCCCTGCCACCTCTGTGGCGGCGAGATCCGCACCGCCGACCTCGCCGCCCGCAACCTCTTCTGGTGCCCGGCCTGCCAAAAGAAGTGACCGAGCGCCAGAGGACGAACCGCGCCAGATCGTAACGAAATGGGACGAATCTGGTCTGATCGGATCCGATCGGATCAGAAGCCGTGCGACAGCCAGGGAGTCACCACGGACCCGAACGCCGCCGAAGCCTCGGCCAGCGCCCCCTGCCGAACCTCCCGCACCCGCCCGGCGGCAGCCAGCCCGGCCAACGACAGACCGCCCAGATACGCGGCCCCCAACTCCCGTACGGACAAGGCGAGATCAGTCGCGTCCTCGGTACGCACGCACACGGCCCCCTTGGCATCGCCGCTCAGCCGCCAACGCCCCGAGTTCCACGGACAGAACGCGTCCTCGACGTCGAACACGACGTCCACGGGCGCCAGATACGTCCGCGCCTCCAGCGCGGCCCCCAGGTCCACCAGCCGTACGTACAACGCGTCCCGCCTGCGCGGCCCGCACCGCCGGATGTCCGACACCATGTGATGCCAGGGCTCGTCGACCGGCTGCCCGCGCGCGATGATCTTCGAGGTCAGGTCGAGATCGAAGAGGAACCGCCACAGGGCGGCGTGCGAGGGAGCGTCAAGCGCATGCACCTCCTCGACGACGACCGCGCTGTTGGACCCGGTGACATCCCAGTCGGGCTTGACCCGGAACCGCGCGAACCCCACGACATCCCCGCCCCGCTCGGCGACAACGCACTGCAAGGGCGAAGCCCCGTCCCGCTCACTCTCCGGATCGAGCACCGCGACCCGCTCCCAGCCGGGCATCCGCGCCAGCATCCCGGGCCGCTCCGGCACCCGCCGCGCGTACACCGCCTCGCACACATCCAGGGCCTCGGTCGGTACGGCGTACCGCAGCCGTACGTCATCGGTCCCGTCCGGCACCGACAGCCGTACCCGCGTCGTGTCGATCTCGATGGTCAGCGAGTGCGTGGCGAGGCCGTACCCGAACCGCCCGTAGATGGAGGGCTCGGAGGCCGTCAGCACGGCCAGGGGCTCACCCCAGCTCCGTACGTCGTCCAGCTGCCGCCGCATCATCGACGTGAGCACGCCGCGCCTGCGGTGCGTGCCGGCGACGCCGACCATGGTCACGCCCGCGGCCGGCACGGAGGCACCACCCGGTACGGTTAGCTGGAAAGTGAAAGCGCTCGCACTGCCGACGCACACGTCACCGTCCCAGGCGCCCACGGAACGGTCGAGCTCGGTAAGTGATTTCCACAACTCCCGTTCCTCGGCGGACTCGGCCATTCCGCCGAAGGCTCGGAGCAGGTTGTCGTACCACTGATCCCAGTCGTCGGGCCGAAGAACCCGGAGATCGGTCGTGCCGGAGGTCCTGGAGGTCGTCATAGACCATGACTACCAGGGCATTGCGGGACGAGCGAGGGAATTTCTCCCTCGTGGCCTCGGACCGGCTCTCGGTGGGTTTCACTGTGAAGTTGAACCTCGGACGGGGGACAAGTGGGACCTCCCGTGCCAAGCAGCTGGTCCGATGGATAGGGTCCCGAACTAATGGCAGCAGGACGAGAGCGGCGCGCGGAAGCCGAGACGTTCACGGCCCGGTTGAAGAAGCAGGCTCACCGGGTCCGCACCGGCCTGCGCAGATCCGCCGTGGACTACTTCCGGGGCGATGGTTCGGACTGGATCGCGCTCGCCGGCCTGCTCCTGACGATCCCGATCATCGCGGCCACGACCCTGGCCAACTCGGTGTGGTGCTCCCCGGCCGCACTGGTCCTCCCGATCGTGGCGGGCGGCCTCCTGCTGCGCCCGGCCAGCCTGCTGAGCCTGTACGCGGCGGCGGCCACGGCACTGATCGTGGAGTCGGTGAAGCTGGGCCCGTACACGGAGGGCCCGAGCAGAGTCACACCGGGAGTGGTCCTGGTAGTGGCGGCGTGCGGCTTCTTCGGCCTGCTGATCGCCCAGTTCCGCAGCCGCGTAGGAGTCCCTTGGCGACGCGGCGGCACGATGTTGTTCGACCTGCGCGAACGTATCCGCGTCCAGAGCAAGCTGCCGCAGCTGCCGCAGGGCTGGCACCGGGAGATGGCGCTGCGCCCTGCGGGCGGCCAGTCGTTCTCGGGCGACTTCGTGGTGGCGGCCCGGACGAACGGGGGCCGCACGATGGAGGTAGTCCTGACGGACGTCTCGGGCAAGGGAATGGACGCGGGCTCCCGAGCCCTCCTCCTCTCAGGAGCCTTCGGAGGCCTACTGGGCTCCCTCCCGCCCCACGCCTTCCTCCCGGCGGCGAACGGCTACCTCCTCCGCCAGGACTGGGACGAGGGCTTCGCGACCTCGATCCACCTGGTCCTGGACCTGGACTCGGGCGACTACGAACTCTTCTCGGCCGGCCACCCTCCGGGCCTCCAGCTCAGCGCGGGCACGGGCCGCTGGGAGGAAAAGGCAGCGGAGGGCCCGCTGTTGGGCGTGTACGACGGCGCCCAGTTCGACCCGGTGAAGGGATCCCTCCGCCCCGGCGACGTCCTGATGCTGTTCACGGACGGCCTGGTGGAAACGTCGGACCGGGACATCGTGGAGGGCATCGACCGCCTGACAGGCGAAGCCGACCGCTACGTCGCAGGCGGCTTCCACGGCGCGGCCTGGCACCTCATCGAGGCAGTCGCCAAGGACGTGAACGACGACAGGGCCCTCCTCCTGATCTGCCGAGAGGGCCCCACGGCGCAGGCGACGATCTGACGCGGTATTTCAGCCCGTCCGGCGTTTGAGGACGAGCGCGTTCAGCGCGAAGGGGGGTCTGGGGGCGCAGCCCCCAGGGACGGGATGGGTCGGGTAGGGGCGGCGGGGGCGAAGAAACCAGGCACCCACCCCGCAACCACAGGCCCCAACACCGCCAACACCAGCACATACCCCGCGATGAACGGCGACAGCCGCGAATCCAACCCCGCCCCCGCCGCCATCGTCGCCAGAATCAACGCGAACTCCCCCCGAGCCAACAACGTGGTCGAGATCACGGAAGCCCCCCGCGCCCCGAACCCGTACACCCGAGCCGCCCCCACCCCCGCCAGCACGTTCATCACCAGCGTCACAGCCACCGCAGCCAGCACCGGCCACACCACCACCGGCAGATCCCCGGGATCGATCGACAACCCGAACGCGAAGAAGAACATCGCCCCGAACGCGTCCCGCAACGGATGCACCAGCTTCCGTATGCGCTCCCCGGACGCCGTACTCCCCAGCATCAGCCCCACCATGAACGCCCCGATCGCGTCCGCGACCCCGAACCACTCGGACACCCCGGCCACGAACACCGCCGCGCCCAGGAACGAGATCACCAGCAACTCGTCGTCCTCGACGGCGAACAGCCGCCCCACGACCCGCGTACCGAACCGAGCCGCGAGCGCCAGCAGCAAGAGGAACCCGAAGGCCTTGCCCCCGTCGAGAACCGCAGCCCCCAGCGAATCCGCCCCGGACAACACAGGCTGCAGCGCGGCGAGATACAGCGCGAGGAAGACGTCCTCGACGACGATGATCCCGAGGATCGGCTTCGCCTCGGGACTGCCCAGCCGACCGGTGTCGACCAGCACCTTCGTGACGATGGCGGACGACGATATGCCCAGCACCCCGGCGAGGACCAACGCCTCGGAGGTGCCCCACCCGAGGGCGAATCCGAAGCCCAGGCCGGCGCCGACGTTCAGCGCGAGATACGTGCCCCCGGCCAGCGCCATCCGCCGGCCACCTGCCCTGAGGTCGTCCAGGTGGAATTCGAGGCCGAGGTAGAAGAGCAGCAGGACGAGCCCGAGAGCCGAGAGCATCTCCATGTCGTGCGGGTCCGAGACGAGCACGATGCCGGGGGTGTGCGGGCCGAGGAGTATTCCGGCCAGGATGAAGAGGGGGATGGTCGGCAGCCCGATCCGGCTGCCGAGCCGGGCGAGAACGGCGGCGGCGAGAAAAGCGCCGCCCATGGCGATCAGTGTGTCCGCGTGTCCGATGAGCCTGCCTCCAGAGTCAAGAGAGCGTCAAGAAAGCGTCAATACTTACTTTACCAAACGATTTCTGAGTCCCGCCGAGCCACCCACAACCCCACACTGACCGGATGACAGAAACCCCTCCGAGCCCCCCAGCGCCCTCAACACCCCTGACCCTGGCCGAAGTGGAGGCGAAGGCCCGAGCCGCGCACGCCACCCAGACGGACAAGGCGGGCCGCCCGTACGCGGAGCACCTCCAGGCGGTCGCCGAGGGTGTACGCGCGCGTGGCGGCGACGACGAGCAGATCGCGGCGGCCTGGCTGCACGACGCCGTGGAGGACGAGGCGCTGCCCGGGAGTTGGCTCGAAGAGGCCGCACTGTCCCGCCGTACGAAGGACATCGTGCTGGCCGTCACCAAGCTCGCGGGGGAGGCCCCCGAGGCGTACGCCCGGCGCATCCTCGACACCCCGGGCGCGCTCCTGGTCAAGGAGGCGGACCTGGCGCACAACGCGGATCCGGTCCGCCTGGCGGCACTTGATGCCCCGACCCGCACACGCCTGATCGAGAAGTACGCCAAAATGCGCGCACTTCTCGGTTTGTAGGGGTGTAAATGTCAGCCTAATCACCAATAAAGAACACATTCCTGTGCCCTTGGTTTCTCTATGGTGACAAATCGATCCGGTGGGGCCGATGATGCGTCACCGGCCGCATACGGTGGCCTGGTTGGTGGCACGATGGATCTGGCGGGGGTGCGAGGGAACGCATCCCTGGGCCGGTAGAGCGGACCGACCATAGGGTGTGATCAGTGTGGCCATTTCGTTGTCAGTGGTGCTGATGTTGGGAATCATCCTGGTGGTGCTGATTCGTGGAGGCACGATCAAGGCGGGCCCGGCGGTCGTCGCCATCCTCTTCGGCTTCTTCCTCGCCTCGACCGGCATGGCCGACGACATCCAACGCTTCCTGAACTCGATAGCCGACACGATCAACGAGATCCAGTTCTGACCGCCGTGGGGAAACGCGATCGGCCCGGTTCCAGGGGAACCGGGCCGACGGCGAAGACAGAGCGGGCGACGGGAATCGAACCCGCGTAGCTAGTTTGGAAGACTAGTGCTCTACCATTGAGCTACGCCCGCACGCATGCGCCGCAGGTCAGGCGACCGCGGCACAGAAGGCATCGTAGCGGGTCGGGGCCCCTGGGTGCACACCCCGTTTCCAGTCTTGAAATGCGGCAACCCCACGGCCTGCGGGCATGTACCCTACGTGTCGCACCAGACGGGGTGTGGCGCAGCTTGGTAGCGCGTCCGCTTTGGGAGCGGAAGGCCGTGGGTTCAAATCCCGCCACCCCGACCACCTGCCGGACCACCGGCGAGATCACCTTTTGGGGCGAGTACCGCCTGCGGCTACTATGCAAGCTGCGCGCCCGTGTGTCTGCGTTGTTACGTCCCTCAAGGGCCGCGAATCCGCTGAGGCTCAGCCACGTCCGGCAGAGGACATCAGCAGAACCCTCAGCAGAACCCCAAGAAGTCAGCCCCCAAGGAGACCGAACCGTGAAGAGCGCCGTGGAGACCCTGAACCCGACCCGGGTTCGGCTCAGCATCGAGGTGCCCTTCGAGGAGCTCAAGGACAGCCTCGACGCGGCGTACAAGAAGATCAACCAGCAGGTCACGGTGAAGGGCTTCCGGAAGGGCAAGATCCCGGCGCGCATCATCGACCAGCGGTTCGGCCGCGGTGCGGTGCTGGAGGAGGCCGTCAACGACGCGCTTCCGAAGTTCTACACCGAGGCGGTCAACAACTCCGAGCTCAACGTGCTCGGCCAGCCCGAGGTCGACATCACGGAGCTGAAGGACGGCGAGACGCTGAACTTCACCGCCGAGGTCGACATCCGCCCGGCCATCGAGATCCCGGACTACTCCGGCATCGAGGTCGAGGTCGACGCGATCGAGGTCACCGAGGAGGACATCGACGAGTCGGTCGAGCAGCTCCGTGAGCGCTTCGCCTCCACCTCCCCGGTCGAGCGTGCCGCCGAGGACGGCGACGTCGTGACGCTGGACCTGGAGGCCAAGGTCGACGGCGAGGTGCTGGAGGACGGCGTCGCGAGCGGCGTCTCCTACACCATCGGCTCCGGCGAGCTGCTGGAAGGCGTCGACGCCGCTGTGACGGGCGTGGAGGCCGGTGGCGAGGCCACCTTCACCTCCGAGCTGAAGGGCGGCTCCGCGGCTGGCAAGGAGGCCGAGGTCACCGTCAAGGTCACCCAGGTCGCCGCCCGCGAACTCCCGGCCCTGGACGACGAGTTCGCCCAGCTCGCCTCCGAGTTCGACACCCTGGAGGAGCTGCGCGCGGACAGCCGCAAGCGCCTCGAGAACATGAAGCAGTACGACCAGGCCACGCAGGCCCAGGAGCGCGTCCTGGAGAAGCTGCTTGAGCTCGTCGAGGTGCCTGTCCCCGAGAAGCTCCTCGAGGACGAGATCAACACCCGCAAGCACAACCTGGAGCACCACCAGCTCGGCCAGATGGGCCTCGACCTCGAGAAGTACCTCGAGATCCAGGGCAAGACGGCCGAGGAGTTCGACACCGAGACCAAGGACGCCGCGGTCAAGGGCATCAAGACCCAGTTCGTCCTCGACGAGCTGGTCAACAAGGAGAAGCTGAACGTCAACCAGGAGGAGCTCACCGAGCACCTCATGCGGCGCGCGGCCTCCTCCGGCATGTCCCCCGACCAGTTCGCCCAGGCGGTCGTCGAGGGCGGCCAGGTCCCGATGCTGGTCGGCGAGGTCGCCCGCGGCAAGGCTCTCGCGGTCGTCGTCGAGGCCGCCACGGTCAAGGACACCAACGGCGAGATCATCGACCTCGACGACGAGGAAGAGGACGAGACCACGGAGCCCGCCTCCGAGGAGACCCCGGCCGCAGAGGCCGAGGCTCCGGAGGCCAAGCCCGAGGCCTGACACCAACGGCACCTCTGACAGACGTACGACAGGCCCCCGGGAACATTTGTTCCCGGGGGCCTGTCGCGTCCCTGAAGGCACGCGGGCCCGTCGTCATCCCACTCCCACAGGGACGCGCCCCAAAGGGGCGCGGGGAACTGCGCGAGAAGCCCCACGGCCCCGCACCCGCCCACTCCCGGCAGAGCCACGGCGAGGAAGCGACCGGGGCCCGGGGCGGGAGCCCCGCGACGCTCACCCAAACCCCCGCCACCGCACGGCCGACCCACACCGGAAACCCTGCTCAACCCAGCGGAGCGCATGCGCTCACAGCGAACAGTTCCATTCCCGGGATTCCCCGGAGGGACCCGCGCGTTAGGGTCCATGAGTACGAGGGCAGGGGAGTCCCCGAATAACCGCCGGACGGCCCCACGCCCCGGCAGAACACGTGAGACGGCCCGGCGCCGTCGTAATACGAGCAGGTGGATACGACGTGACGAATCTGATGCCTTCCGCCGCCGGCGAGCCTTCCATCGGCGGTGGCCTCGGCGACCAGGTCTACAACCGGCTGCTCAACGAGCGGATCATCTTCCTCGGCCAGCCGGTCGACGACGACATCGCGAACAAGATCACCGCGCAGCTGCTGCTTCTCGCCGCCGCTGACCCGGACAAGGACATCAACCTCTACATCAACAGCCCCGGCGGCTCGATCACGGCCGGTATGGCGATCTACGACACCATGCAGTTCATCAAGAACGACGTGATGACGATCGCCATGGGCCTCGCCGCCTCCATGGGCCAGTTCCTGCTCAGCGCGGGTACGCCCGGCAAGCGCTTCGCGCTGCCGAACGCCGAGATCCTGATCCACCAGCCCTCCGCCGGCCTCGCCGGTTCGGCCTCGGACATCAAGATCCACGCCGAGCGGCTGCTGCACACCAAGAAGCGCATGGCCGAGCTGACGGCACAGCACACCGGCCAGACCGTCGAGCAGGTCACCCGGGACTCGGACCGCGACCGCTGGTTCGACCCCGAGGAGGCCAAGGCGTACGGCCTCATCGACGACGTCATCGCCACGGCCGCCGGCATCCCGGGCGGCGGCGGCACAGGGGTATAAGCGCCCTCAACGCCCTCCAGCCCCCGCCTAAGCCCCTTTCAGGAGACATCGTGAACGACTTCCCCGGCAGCGGCCTCTACGACCGTACGAGGGCGGCACAGGCCGCCCAGGCGCAGTACACCGGCCCCAGCGCCGAGTCCCGCTACGTCATCCCGCGCTTCGTCGAGCGCACCTCGCAGGGCGTGCGTGAGTACGACCCGTACGCGAAGCTCTTCGAGGAGCGCGTGATCTTCCTCGGCGTGCAGATCGACGACGCCTCCGCCAACGACGTGATGGCACAGCTGCTGTGCCTGGAGTCGATGGACCCCGACCGGGACATCTCGGTCTACATCAACAGCCCCGGTGGCTCGTTCACGGCCCTCACGGCCATTTACGACACGATGCAGTTCGTGAAGCCGGACGTCCAGACGGTCTGCATGGGCCAGGCGGCCTCCGCCGCCGCGATCCTCCTCGCGGCCGGTACGCCGGGCAAGCGGATGGCGCTGCCCAACGCGCGCGTGCTGATCCACCAGCCCTACAGTGAGACCGGCCGTGGTCAGGTCTCCGACCTGGAGATCGCGGCCAACGAGATCCTCCGGATGCGTGCCCAGCTGGAGGACATGCTGGCCAGGCACTCCACCACGCCGATCGAGAAGATCCGCGAGGACATCGAGCGCGACAAGATCCTCACGGCCGAGGACGCGCTCGCGTACGGCCTGATCGACCAGATCATCTCCACCCGGAAGATGAACAACTCAGCGGTTGCCTGACGTATATCTGTATCGTCTGCTGCCCCTTGGCACGGTTTGACACGGAGCACGTCAAAGTGAACCGCGCCAAGGGGGGCCCGAACCGGGGGGCAGGCAAGGTACCGTCGGACATAAGGCAGCACCAGGAGCCGCTGGACCTAGGCGTCTCCCAGGCGAAGGGGAAGCACACCGTGGCACGCATCGGTGACGGCGGCGATCTGCTCAAGTGCTCGTTCTGTGGCAAGAGCCAGAAGCAGGTCAAGAAGCTCATCGCAGGCCCCGGTGTGTACATCTGCGACGAGTGCATCGATCTCTGCAACGAGATCATCGAGGAAGAACTCGCGGAGACCAGCGAGGTCAGGTGGGAGGAACTCCCCAAGCCTCGCGAGATCTACGAGTTCCTCGAGGGGTACGTGGTCGGTCAGGAGTCGGCCAAGAAGGCCCTCTCCGTCGCGGTGTACAACCACTACAAGCGGGTCCAGGCCGGTGAGAACGGCGGCGGTCAAAGCCGCGAGGACGCCATCGAGTTGGCGAAGTCCAACATCCTCCTGCTGGGCCCCACGGGCTCCGGCAAGACCCTCCTCGCGCAGACTCTGGCGCGCATGCTCAACGTCCCGTTCGCCATCGCCGACGCGACGGCGCTGACGGAGGCCGGGTATGTCGGCGAGGACGTCGAGAACATCCTGTTGAAGCTGATCCAGGCGGCGGACTACGACGTCAAGAAGGCCGAGACCGGGATCATCTACATCGACGAGATCGACAAGGTCGCGCGGAAGAGTGAAAACCCGTCGATCACGCGTGACGTGTCCGGCGAGGGCGTCCAGCAGGCCCTGCTGAAGATCCTCGAAGGCACGACGGCCTCCGTCCCGCCGCAGGGCGGACGCAAGCACCCGCACCAGGAGTTCATCCAGATCGACACGACGAACGTCCTGTTCATCGTGGGCGGGGCCTTCGCGGGCCTGGAGAAGCTCGTCGAGTCCCGCGCGGGTGCCAAGGGGATCGGCTTCGGCGCCACGATCCGCTCCAAGAAGGAGCTGGAGGCGAAGGACCGCTTCGAGGACGTCATGCCCGAGGACCTGGTGAAGTTCGGCATGATCCCCGAGTTCATCGGCCGCCTCCCGGTCATCACGTCCGTCCACAACCTCGACCGCGAGGCCCTCCTCCAGATCCTGGTGGAGCCGCGCAACGCCCTCATCAAGCAGTACCAGCGCCTCTTCGAACTCGACGGCGTGGAGCTGGACTTCGAGCGCGAGGCCCTGGAGGCCATCGCCGACCAGGCAATCCTGCGCCAGACCGGCGCGCGCGGGCTGCGCGCCATCATGGAGGAGGTCCTCCAGGCGGTGATGTACGAGGTCCCGTCCCGCAAGGACGTGGCCCGCGTCGTCATCACGGCGGACGTCGTCCTGTCGAACGTGAACCCGACCCTGATCCCGAGGGACGCGCGAGGGCGCGGCCCGGGCGAGCAGAAGACGGCGTAACAGCCGAGTATTTCCGAACGACTGCGAAGGGGCCCCGGTCAACAGACCGGGGCCCCTTCGCAGTTGATGTGTGTCAGGCCTTGACGCGCACGTCCGCGCGGAGCTTGGCGGCGAGTTCGGCCGCCTCCTCCATCGTGGCGGCCTTGCCCGAGGCCAGGGAGGCGATGTCGTACGTCAGCACATAGCTGAGCGTGCTGTGGTCGCCCCAGATGCAGAACGGCATCTGCGTCGTCGTGCCGGACTCGGTGCTCTCGATCTGCTGGCACTTCATGATGCCGTTGTCGAAGCCGGCCGGCGTGAACTCCTGCGGGCTGCCGACGAGTTTGCCGTCGTCGGAGGACGAACTCTTCGCCGACTCCGACTTCATCTGGGTGAACATCGCGTCGACGACCTTCTCGGGGTCGTCGATGGTGCCGTACACGCCGGCGAACATCAGGGTCTTGGCGGTGAGGCTCTCGCCCGAGGCGTACACGGCGCTGACGTCCTTGGGGTTCTCGACCCCCCAGGCCTCGGCGTCCTTGATCTCGTCCTCGGTCAGCCCGTCGGCCGCCGAGTCCCCGCTCTTCTTGTACGCGCCGTCGAGCACGGTCGCCGGCGCCGTCAGCTTGTGCGCCCCGTCGTCCGCGATGCCGGATCCACCGCTGGAACCGCTCCCGCTGCCGAGCACGAAGTACGCCCCCACGGCGATGGCGGCCACGACGGCCACCGACCCGAGGACGATCGCCGTCGTCTTCTTCTTGCCGCCACCCGGCGGCGGCTGCGGAACCCCGTACGGGGCCTGGCCGTACGGCGGCTGCTGACCGTAGGCGGGCTGCTGACCGTACGGGTTCGGGGCACCCTGCGGGCCGGGCTGCTGCGGATAGCCGTAGCCGGGCTGCGGGGGCGGGGCCTGCTGGGGGTAGCCGTAGCCGGGCTGCGGAGCCGCCGGAGGGGCCTGAGGTGCTTGGGGCGGCTGGCCGTACGGACCCGGCTGGGCGGCCGGCTGGCCGTACGGTCCGGGCTGCTGGGGTGGTCCGCCGTACGGGCCCGGCTGGTTGTAGCTCATCTCTGGGTTCCCCTCCAGATGCTTATGTGTTCCTGACATCCTCGCGCAGGCCAGGTGCCCGAGTTGCCCCGGGTGTCCCACCGTTACGAAAGAATCGTGTTTCGGGACACGGCGGTGACGCCTCTAAACTGACCGGGTGACCGAGAACGCTCAGCAGCAGCCAACAGCGCCCATCACCGAACTGCCGACCCAGTACGCGCCGGCCGAGGTAGAGGGGAAGCTGTACGAGCGCTGGGTGGACCGGGGTTACTTCGCCGCCGACGCGAAGAGCGAGAAGCCGCCGTACACCATCGTCATCCCGCCGCCGAACGTCACGGGCTCCCTCCACCTGGGCCACGCCTTCCAGCACACGCTCATGGACGCCCTCACCCGCCGCAAGCGCATGCAGGGCTACGAGTCCCTCTGGCTCCCCGGCATGGACCACGCGGGCATCGCCACCCAGAACAAGGTCGAGCAGCAGCTTGCCGAGGAGGGCAAGTCACGCCACGACCTGGGGCGCGAGGAGTTCGTCGAGCGGGTCTGGCAGTGGAAGGAGGAGTACGGCGGCAAGATCCTCGGCCAGATGCGCCGCCTCGGCGACGGCGTCGACTGGAACCGCGAGCGCTTCACGATGGACGAGGGCCTCTCCAAGGCCGTCCAGACGATCTTCAAGCGCCTCTACGACGACGAGCTGATCTACCGCGCCGAGCGCATCATCAACTGGTGTCCGCGGTGTCTCACGGCCATTTCGGACATCGAGGTGGAGTACCAGGACGACGCGGGCGAACTCGTCTCGATCAGGTACGGCGAGGGCGAGGACAGCCTGGTCGTCGCCACCACCCGCGCCGAGACGATGCTCGGTGACACCGCCGTCGCCGTCCACCCCGACGACGAGCGCTACAAGCACCTCGTCGGCCGGCAGATCAAGCTGCCGCTGACGGACCGGACCATCCCGGTTGTCGCCGACACCCACGTGGACCCGGAGTTCGGCACCGGCGCCGTCAAGGTGACCCCGGCCCACGACCCGAACGACTTCGCCATCGGGCAGCGCCACAACCTGCCCAACATGACGATCATGGACGAGCACGGTGTCATCACCGTCCACGGCCCCTTCATCGGCCTGGACCGCTTCGAGGCCCGCTCCGCAGTCGTCGGCGCCCTGCGCGGACAGGGCCGGATCGTCGCCGAGAAGCGCCCCTACACGCACTCCGTCGGGCACTGCTCGCGCTGCTCCACGACCGTCGAGCCGCGCCTGTCCCTCCAGTGGTGGGTCAAGGTCGAGACACTGGCCAAGGCCGCCGGTGACGCGGTCCGCGACGGCCGGGTCTCGATCCACCCCGAGGAGATGTCCAAGCGCTACTTCGACTGGGTCGACAACCTCAACGACTGGTGCATCTCACGCCAGTTGTGGTGGGGCCACCGCATCCCCGTCTGGTACGGCCCGGACGGCGAGGTCGTCTGCGTCGGCCCCGACGAGCAGCCGCCGACCGGCGAGGGCTGGACCCAGGACACCGACGTCCTCGACACCTGGTTCTCCTCCGGCCTGTGGCCGTTCTCCACCCTCGGCTGGCCCGAACAGACCCCGGACCTCAAGAAGTTCTACTCGACGGACGTCCTGCTGACCGGCCACGACATCATCTTCTTCTGGGTCGCCCGGATGATGATGTTCGGCCTGTACGCCATGGACGGCGAGGCCCCGTTCAAGACCATCGCGCTGACCGGCCTGGTCCGCGACGAGCGCGGCAAGAAGATGTCGAAGTCCTTCGGCAACGTCGTCGACCCGCTGGACTGGATGGACAAGTACGGCTCCGACGCCGTCCGCTTCACCCTCGCCAAGGGCGCCAACCCCGGCACCGACGTCCCGATCGGCGAGGACTGGGTCCAGGCGTCCAGCAAGTTCGCCAACAAGATCTGGAACGCGACGCGCTTCGCGCTGATGAACGGCGCCACGATCGAGGGCGACCTCCCGCCCGTCGAGAAGCTCTCGGCCACGGACCGCTGGATCCTCTCCCGCCTGAACAAGACGGTCGCGCAGGTCGACGCGTACTACGACGACTTCCAGTTCGCGAAGCTCAGCGACGCGCTCTACCACTTCGCGTGGGACGAGGTCTTCGACTGGTACGTCGAACTGTCGAAGACCACGTTCTTCGCAGGCGGCGAGCAGGCCAAGGTCTCCGGCCGGGTCCTCGGCGAGGTCATCGACGTCATGCTGCGCCTCCTCCACCCGGTCGTCCCCTTCGTCACCGAGACGCTGTGGACGACCCTGACCGGCCGTGAGTCCCTCGTCATCGCCGAGTGGCCGAAAGACAGTGGCTTCCGCGACGAGGCGGCCGAGGCCGAGATCGGTACCGTCCAGGCCGTCGTCACCGAGGTCCGCCGCTTCCGCAAGGAGCAGGGCCTCCAGGACGGCCAGAAGGTCCCCGCCCGCCTCACCCTCGACGGCACCGCGCTGGCCGCACACGAGGCGGCCATCCGCCAGCTCCTCCGCCTCCAGCCGGAGGGCGAGGGCTTCGCGGCCACCGCGACCCTCCCGGTCGCCGGCGCCACGGTCGCCCTCGACCTCTCCGGCACGATCGACGTCGCAGCGGAACGAAAGCGCCTCGCGAAGGACCTCGCGGCGGCACAGAAGGAACGCCAGCAGGCAGAGGCCAAGCTGGGCAACGAGGCCTTCCTGGCAAAGGCCCCGGACCAGGTGGTGGACAAGATCAAGGCCCGCCTGACAAAGGCGGACGAGGACATCACCCGCATCCAGACCCAGTTGGAGACCCTGCCGCAGGCGTAGAGGTTTGCAGGGCGCGAGGGCCCCCCCGGGACATGTGATCCCCGGGGGCCCGTTGTGTTTTCAGGGGCGCGGGGAACTGCGCGACCAGCCACAACGCACCCGCACCCGCCAACGAACCCCCACCACCCCACCCCATAGGCGCCCCGTCCGTAGACTGGCGCTCGTGAGCGACACCGACCCCTTCGACGAGATCATCGACGCCGAGACCGACCGAGACCCAGACCTCGCGGTCATCGAGGCCGGCAGCCGCACCCTGCGAACGCAGGCCGGCGGCGCGCCGCAGACCGACGTCCCCGGGCGCCCCGCCGACCCCGAGGTCGACAAAGCCCTCCGCACCGTCGAGGCGGACCTCGCCACCCGCTGGGGCGAAACCAAGCTGGAGCCCAGCGTCAGCCGTATCGCCGCGCTGATGGACGTCCTGGGGGAACCCCAGCGCGCGTACCCCTCGATCCACATCACCGGCACCAACGGCAAGACCTCCACCGCCCGCATGATCGAGGCCCTCCTCGGCGCCTTCGACCTGCGCACCGGCCGGTACACCTCGCCGCACGTCCAGTCGATCACCGAGCGGATCAGTCTCGACGGGGCGCCCATCCCGGCCGAGCGGTTCGTGGAGACGTACGACGACATCAAGGCGTACGTCGAGATGGTCGACGCCCAGCAGGAGTTCCGGCTCTCCTTCTTCGAGGTGCTGACGGGCATGGCGTACGCGGCCTTCGCCGACGCGCCTGTCGACGTGGCCGTCGTCGAGGTCGGGATGGGGGGCAGCTGGGACGCCACCAATGTCATCGACGCCGATGTGGCCGTCGTGACGC
Source organism: Streptomyces sp. NPDC000878 (assembly GCF_053599695.1). Classification (NCBI taxonomy): domain Bacteria; kingdom Bacillati; phylum Actinomycetota; class Actinomycetes; order Kitasatosporales; family Streptomycetaceae; genus Streptomyces; species Streptomyces sp. NPDC000878. The sequence goes on from NZ_JBSFMT010000018.1 coordinate 109,457, forward strand.
CCATCGATCTCGACCACACCGACCGGCTCGGCGGGACGCCCGGTGAGATCGCCGTCGAGAAGGGCGGGATCATCAAGCAGGACGCGACCGTGATCCTCGCCCAGCAGCCGGTCGACGCGGCCCAGGTGCTGCTGAAGAAGGCCGTCGAGGTGGACGCCACGGTGGCCAGGGAAGGGCTGGAGTTCGGCGTCGTCAGCCGGACGGTCGCCGTCGGCGGGCAGATGCTGACGCTGCGCGGGCTCGGCGGGGAGTACGAGGAGATCTTCCTGCCGCTGCACGGCGGCTACCAGGCCCACAACGCGGCCGTCGCCCTCGCCGCCGTCGAGGCGTTCTTCGGCGTCGGCACCCAGCGGCCCGAGCCCCTCGACGTCGACACCGTGCGCAAGGCGTTCGCCGCGGTGACGTCCCCGGGGCGGCTGGAGATCGTACGGCGCTCTCCCACCGTCGTGCTCGACGCCGCGCACAACCCGGCGGGCGCGCGGGCCACCGCCGAGGGGGTCGGCGAGGCCTTCGACTTCAGCCGGCTGATCGGTGTGGTCGGGGCGAGCGGCGACAAGAACGTACGTGGGCTCCTGGAGGCCTTCGAGCCGATCTTCGCGGAGGTCGTGATCACGCAGAACTCCAGCCAGCGCGCGATGGACGTCGACGAACTGGCCGCCATCGCCGTCGAGGTCTTCGGCGACGACCGGGTCCAGGTCGAGCCGCGGCTCGACGACGCCCTGGAGGCCGCGATCACCCTGGCCGAGGAGGACGGGGAGTACTCGGGCGCCGGCGTGCTCGTCACCGGCTCCGTCATCACCGTCGGCGAGGCCCGACTGCTCCTGGGGAGGGGCTGACTTCCGTGCGTACGCTCTGTGCTTCGACCCTGATCGGCGAGGTCTTCGTGATCGGTTTCGCCGGTCTCGTCGCCATGAAGGACCCCGACCTGTCCACGTCGACCGTGTGGACGGTCAGCGGCATCGCCATGCTCCTGTGCGTGCTGCTCTGCGGTGTGATCACCCGGCCCGGCGGCATCCAGCTCGGCTGGGCCCTGCAGATCGCGCTCATCGCGTCCGGCGTCGTCGTCCCGACCATGTACTTCATGGGCGCGATGTTCGCCGCGCTGTGGTGGGCGTCCGTGCACTACGGCAGGAAGATCGACGAGGCCAAGGCGAGATTCGCCGCGCAGGCCCAGCCGACCGGAACCAGTCCTGACGCTGCGTGACACCCGCTCAGGGCGGCCCTGTAGCCTCTGTGCACCGCACATACGTGACCTCGAATGGAGCCACCCCCGTGACTCAGCGCACCCTCGTCCTCCTCAAGCCCGACGCCGTCCGTCGCGGCCTGACCGGCGAGATCATCGGCCGGATCGAGCGCAAGGCCGGCTGGCGTATCACCGCGCTGGAGCTGCGCACCCTGGACCAGGAGACGCTGGAGCAGCACTACGGCGAGCACAAGGGCAAGCCCTTCTACGAGCCCCTCGTCGAGTTCATGGCATCCGGCCCCGTCGTCGCCCTGGTCGTCGAGGGGGAGCGGGTCATCGAGGGTGTGCGCGCGCTCGCCGGGCCCACCGACCCCATCGCCGCCGCCCCCGGTTCCATCCGCGGTGACTACGGCGTGATCGTCCGCGAGAACCTCATCCACGCCTCCGACTCCGAGGAGTCCGCCGAGCGCGAGCTGAAGATCTTCTTCCCCGGCCGCGACTGAGCACCCGGGCATCCGGCCGGTGAAGTTCTTGCGCAGTTTCTGTACACACCGTTTCTGAGGAACCGTCACCTCACTCGGATGCCCGAGGATTGTCTGACCTGGGACGGCCGTCGAAAACCGGCCGTCCCCCGGCATATGCGTGCCGATCGGGGGAACGCCTACCCCCGAACGCTCGTCTCCAGAAGCGAGACGGCACATCGCATGCTGACAATGGCGAAGACCCTCGCGCGGTGTTCGTGCAGGCGAGACTACGATGTAAGCCTTGCAAGCCTTCACGTCACCGCACCCACTTCGCCGCCCCAAACCAAAGCCCTCACACGCTTCTCTTGGGAAGGCCAGACGAATCCTGATGGGGAACTCAATGTCGTTCATCGGCCGCGACATGGCAATCGACCTGGGGACCGCCAACACGCTGGTGTACGTCAGGGGTCGCGGGATCGTACTCAACGAGCCGTCCGTCGTCGCGATCAACACCAACACCGGTGGCATCCTCGCGGTCGGATCGGAAGCGAAGAAGATGATCGGTCGGACGCCCGGCAACATCGTTGCCGTGCGCCCGCTCAGGGACGGCGTCATCGCCGACTTCGAGATCACCGAGCGGATGCTCCGCTACTTCATTCTGAAGATTCACAAGCGGCGGTATCTCGCCCGTCCCCGTGTCGTCGTCTGTGTGCCCTCGGGCATCACGGGCGTCGAGCGCCGCGCCGTCATCGAGGCCTCGTCCCAGGCCGGCGCGCGTCAGGTGCACATCATCGAGGAGCCCATGGCCGCGGCCATCGGTTCCGGCCTGCCGGTCCACGAGGCCACGGGCAACATGGTGGTGGACATCGGCGGCGGCACCACGGAGGTCGCGGTCATCTCCCTCGGCGGCATCGTCACCGCCCAGTCCATCCGCGTCGCGGGTGACGAACTGGACAACGCGATCATCCAGCACATCAAGAAGGAGTACTCGCTCCTCCTCGGTGAGCGGACGGCCGAACAGATCAAGATCACGATCGGTTCGGCGTACGACCTCGACGCTGACGAACACACCGAAATCCGCGGCCGGGACCTCGTATCCGGCCTGCCCAAGACCGTCGTGATCTCCGCGGCCGAAGTCCGCAAGGCCATCGAAGAACCGGTCAACGCGATCGTCGACGCCGTGAAGACCACCCTCGACAAGTGCCCGCCCGAGCTGTCCGGCGACATCATGGACCGCGGAATCGTTCTGACCGGCGGCGGCGCCCTGCTCCGCGGGCTCGACGAGCGGCTGCGCCGGGAGACCGGTATGCCCATCCACATCGCCGAGGACCCGCTGGACAGCGTGGTGCTCGGCTCCGGCAAGTGCGTGGAGGAGTTCGAGGCGCTCCAGCAGGTGCTGGACGCGCAGCCGCGCAGATGACGTAACTCTTCGATTCCGCCGTACGAGATGATCTCCTCTCGTGCGGCGGATCGTTGGTATAGAGGCATAAGCTCCCCCAAAGAACTCCATTGCCGCCAAAGACTCCCAAAGACTCTGTTGCCCAAAAACTCTATTGAGGAAGGCACGGCCGCCGCACGTGAGGGACACACGAGAGAGCCGGCTGCTCCTGGTGCTGCTGATCGCCATCGCGTTCGCGCTGATCACGGTGGACATCCGCGGTGGGGAGGACTCACCGGTCGACGGTGCCCGGCAGGCCGCGGCAGCCGTCTTCGGGCCGGTCGAGGACGGGGTGGCCACCGTGGTCGACCCGGTCGGCGACGCGGTCTCCGCCGTACGCGACTCCGGTGAGCGGCACGACCGGCTCGCCACGCTGGAGAAGGAGAACGCGGCGCTCAAGGCCCGTCTCGGCAGCGACGACCGCAACCGCAGCCGCCTGGGCCAGCTCGACAAGATGCTCAAGTCGGCCGGTGCCGGGCAGTACGGCATCAAGGGCGCCGAGGTCATCGCCATAGGAGCGGCCCAGGGCTTCTCCTGGACGGTCACCATCGACATCGGCGCGAACGACGGCGTCAAGCGCGACATGACCGTCCTCAACGGCGACGGACTCGTCGGCCGCATCACCACCGTCGGCCCCGGCACCTCGACCGTGCTGCTCGCCAACGACCCCGACTTCACCGTCGGCACGCGCATGGAGGGCAGCGACGAGCTGGGCTTCGCCTCCGGGCAGGGCGACCGGCCGCTGCGCGTCCAGCTCCTCAACGGCAAGGCCAAGGTGCAGAAGGGCGACCGGCTCGTCACCTTCGGCTCGCAGGCCGACAAGCCGTTCGTGCCCGGCGTACCCGTGGGTGTCGTGTCCCGGGTCGATCCGTCCGGCGGCGACCTGACCCGCACGATCTACGTCACGCCGTTCGTCGGCTTCACCAAGCTCGACATCGTCGGCGTCGTCGTCGAGGCCCCGCGCACCGACCCGCGCGACACCGTCCTCCCGGCCAAGCCGAAGCCGACGCCCACGCCGACGGTCACCGTCACGGTGACCCCGTCCGCGCCGGCGGCCGACGGCCAGTACCAGCAAGAGCAGTAGGAGCTGAACTCCCCATGCGTTTCAACCGGATGCTCCTCTCCACCACCCTGGTGGTCGTCGCCATGGTGGTCCAGGTGAGCGTCCTCGCCCGCCTGCACCTCCCGGGCGCCGTCCCCGACCTCCTCCTGCTGACCGTCCTCGGCCTCGCCCTGGTGTACGGCCATGTCGGCGGCGCCCTCGTCGGCTTCGGCGCCGGACTCCTCGCCGACCTCGCCCCGCCCGCCGACCACGCGGCAGGCCGCTACGCCCTCGTGCTCTGCGTCATCGGTTATCTGGCCGGACTGGTCAAACCCGAGAACGGGCAGCTCAAGTCGGCCACCGGCCCGATGGCCGTCGTGGTCGCCGCCGCCGTCGGCACGACCCTGCTGTACGCCGGTGTCGGCGCCCTCGTCGGCGACACCGCCGCCCGCAACGTCGGCCTCAGCAGCCTGCTGTTCACGGCCGCGCTGTACGACCTGCTGCTCGCGCCCTTCGTGGTCCCCGGCATCATGTTCCTGGCGCGCAGAGCGGAGAACGATCCGCTCGCCGAGACCAACTCCTCGGCCAAGAAGGCCGACATCTCCTCCGGCTGGCTCTCCTCCGGCACCGGCCTGCGCATCGGCAGCCAGCGCGGCGGCCTGAAGGTTAAGGCGGCGAGGTCGAAGGCGGCCCGGGCCGGCCGTATCAAGGGGGTCAAGCGCCTGTGACCGCATCGGAGTTCACTCGAACGGGTTCACCGGGCCGGAACGCCGCCTCACAGCTCAGGCGTTCATCATTCGTACGCGCACATACGTCTACGTCACACACGTCGGCGCGCTGAGAGGGGGAGGCAGCACCAGTGACCAACATTCCCGAGACCGGCCGGACGCCACGCGTCCAGATCCGGCTCGTCGTCATCCAGATCCTCGTCCTCTCCCTCCTCGGCACCCTCGGCGGCCGGCTGTGGTACCTCCAGATCCGGGAGGGCGACGCCTACGCCAAGGAGGCGTCCGGCAACCATGTGCAGCAGGTCGTGCAGCCCGCCGTACGCGGGTCGATCCTCGACGCGCGCGGGGTGCCGATCGCGGACAACGAGACACGTCTCGTCGTCTCCGCGTCGCGCACCGAGCTGCTGAAGATGGCGGACGACGGCGACGCCGTCCTCACCAAGCTCGCCGGGGTCCTGGGCATGAAGCCCAAGGACGTCAAGGACAAGGTCCGGCTGTGCGACGCCAACACGCCCCAGCCCTGCTGGAACGGCTCGCCCTACCAGCCGATCCCCATCACGGACGAGGCCACCGCCCGTCAGGCCCTCCAGATCCGTGAGCGCTCCGAGGACTTCCCCGGCATCACCGCCGAGCCCGAGGCCGTGCGCCGTTACGCCGGCCCCGGCGGGTCCAACACCGCCCAGGTCCTCGGCTATCTCTCCCCGGTCACCGACGAGGAGATCACCAAGGCGCAGGACACCGACTCGCCCTATCTGCGCTCCGACCAGGTCGGCCGCTCCGGTCTTGAGCGGGAGTACGACAAGGAGCTGCGCGGCAAGGCCGGCGTCACCCGCTACGAGGTGGACAACCTCGGCCGGGTCATCGGCACCGCCGAGGCGGACCCCGCGCAGTCCGGCTCCAACCTCGTCACGAGCATAGACGCGCGGGTTCAGCGGGTCGCCGAGTACGAGCTGAACAACGCGATGAAGGAAGCCCGCAAGGAGTACGACGACAACACCAGCGAGAACTACAAGGCCGACGCGGGCGCGGTCGTCGTCATGGAGGCCAAGACGGGCCGGGTCGTCGCGATGGCGTCCAACCCGACGTACGACCCGAACGCCTGGGTCGGCGGCATCTCCGCCAAGGACTACGCCAAGCTGACCGGCAAGAGCTCCAACTACCCGCTGCTCAACCGGGCGATCCAGGGCCAGGCGGCCCCCGGCTCGATCTTCAAGGTCATCTCCACCTCGGCCGCCGTCAACGCGGGCTACCCCTTCGACGGGAACTACGACTGCTCCAGCTCGTACTCGATCGGCGGCCAGGTCTTCAAGAACTACGAGTCCAAGGGGTACGGCCCGATCAGCCTCGGCCGTGCCATCGAGGTCTCCTGCGACACGGTCTTCTACCGGATCGCCCATGACGAGTGGGCGAAGGACGGCGGCCTGAAGCCGAAGAAGAGCGCAGGCAACTGGTTCTACAAGACCGCCCACCAGTACGGCCTCGGCGCCGTGACCGGCATCGACCTCCCCAACGAGGTCACCGGTCGCGTCCCCGACCGCAAGTGGAAGCAGGACTACTGGAAGGCCAACAAGGCCTCCTGGTGCAAGTACGGCAAGAAGGGCGGCACGTACGCCCAGCAGATCGCGTACGAGAACTGCCTCGAAGGCAATCTGATGCGCGCCGGTGACTCCGTCAACTACTCGATCGGCCAGGGCGACATCCTCGTCACGCCGATACAGATGGCGACGATCTACTCGGCGATCTCCAACGGCGGCACCCTGTACGACCCGACGGTCGGCAAGGCGATCGTCAGCGCCGACGGCAAGTCCGTCCAGGCGATCAAGCCCAAGTCGCACGGCAAGCTGCCGATCTCGAAGTCGACCCTGAACGACATAGACGGTGCCCTTGAAGGGGTCGTCACCCGTGGTTCGGCGGCCTGGCGGTTCGGCGGCTGGCCGCAGGACAAGATCCCGATGCACGCCAAGACGGGTACGGCCGAGGTCTACGGCAAGCAGACCACCTCGTGGTTCGCGACGTACACCAAGGACTACACGATCGTCATGACGATCTCCCAGGGTGGTACGGGTTCCGGAGCCTCCGGCCCGGCCGTCCGCAAGATATACGAGGCTCTGTACGGCGTCTCCCCGGACGGCAAGATCGACAGCAAGAAGGCGCTGCTGCCCACCCCGCAGAAGAGCCTGCCGAAGATCGAGTCGGACGGTTCGATCGACGCCCCGAAGATCAAGCCGTACGTCCCGGAGAAGGAGGCCACCGAGGAGACGCTCGCCCTCGCGGCCGGACAGCTCCCGCCGGCCACGGCCGCCTCGGAAGGCACCCGCACCAACCGCAGCGGCCGACGAGCCCACGGAAGCCGCAGACGCAGGCGCAGGCGGAGCACGCGAAGGACGACCACGACATGACCGGCGCGAACACCTTCTCCGTCTCCGGCTACGGCCCCGAACGCTCGTCCCTGTCCCGTCTGCTGGCCCGCGACTCGCTGGCCCGCAGGCTGGACTGGCCGATACTGCTGTCCGCGCTCGCGCTGTCCTTCATGGGCGCGATCCTGGTCTACTCGGCGACCCGCAACCGCACCGAGATCAACCAGGGCGACCAGTACTACTTCCTGATCCGGCACCTGATGAACACCGGCATCGGGTTCTGTCTGATGATCGGCACGGTCTGGCTCGGCCACCGCACCCTGCGCACCGCGGTCCCGATCCTGTACGGCCTCTCGGTCTTCCTGATCCTCATGGTGCTGACCCCGCTGGGCGCGACCGTCAACGGCGCCCACGCGTGGATCGTGCTCGGCGGCGGCTTCTCGCTCCAGCCCTCGGAGTTCGTGAAGATCACGATCATCCTGGGCATGGCGATGCTGCTGGCCGCCCGGGTCGACGCGGGCGACAAGCCCTACCCCGACCACCGCACGGTCCTCCAGGCCCTGGGCCTGGCCGCCGTACCGATGATGATCGTCATGCTGATGCCCGACCTCGGGTCGGTCATGGTCATGGTCATCATCGTGCTCGGGGTGCTGCTGGCCTCCGGCGCCTCCAACCGCTGGATCTTCGGTCTGCTCGGCACGGGCGCCCTGGGTGCGGTGCTGGTCTGGCAGCTCGGGATCCTGGACGAGTACCAGATCAACCGCTTCGCCGCCTTCGCCAACCCGGAGCTGGACCCGTCCGGGGTCGGCTACAACACCAACCAGGCCCGGATCGCGATCGGTTCGGGCGGACTGACGGGCACGGGCCTGTTCCACGGCTCGCAGACCACCGGCCAGTTCGTGCCCGAGCAGCAGACCGACTTCGTGTTCACGGTCGCGGGGGAGGAGCTGGGCTTCATGGGCGCGGGCCTGATCATCCTGCTCCTGGGCGTGGTGCTGTGGCGGGCCTGCCGTATCGCCCGCGAGACGACCGAGCTGTACGGCACGATCGTCGCCGCCGGGATCATCGCGTGGTTCGCCTTCCAGGCGTTCGAGAACATCGGGATGACCCTGGGGATCATGCCGGTCGCCGGTCTGCCACTGCCCTTCGTGTCGTACGGAGGATCGTCGATGTTCGCCGTGTGGGTGGCGGTGGGGTTGCTGCAGTCGATCAGAGTGCAGCGGCCCATGTCCGCGTAGCGGTGACCGGTGGGTGTCATCAGGGAGAACGGTGAATGTGTCCCGAATGGCCAAGAGGTGACCTTCGGGGACTGACGTCGACGCTGAATCGTGACTAGATTCAATTCATGGCGGACACAAAGCGGGAAATCGAGCGGAAGTACGAATCCGACGACAGCGGGCTGCCCGACCTGACCGGTGTCGCCGGTGTCGCGGACGTCCTCGACAAGGGCACCGCCGAACTGGACGCGACCTACTACGACACCTCGGACCTGCGTCTGGCCTCCGCGTCGATCACGCTGCGCCGCCGCACCGGCGGTTCCGACGCCGGCTGGCACCTCAAGCTGCCGGTCGGCCCGGGGGTCCGCGACGAGATCCAGGTCCCGCTCTCCGACACCGTCCCCGACGAACTGGCCGGGCTGGTCCGCGCCCGGATCCGTGAGGGACAGCTCGTGCCCGTGGTCCGGCTGCGCTCCGCACGGGACGTGCGCGACCTCGTCGACGCCGAGGGCAAGCAGCTCGCCGAGGTCGGCGTGGACACCGTACGGGCGGACCGGCTGTTCGGCGGTGACGGCACCGCGCAGTGGACCGAGATCGAGGTGGAGCTGGCCGACGGCGGTGACATCCGCGTCCTCGACAAGGTGGAGAAGCGCCTGCGCAAGGCGGGCGTACGGCCGTCGAAGTCCACGTCGAAGCTGGCGCGGGCGCTGGCGGAGACCAAGGGCGGACAGCCGCTGCCGAAGGCGGGACCCGCCGAGCCCGTCACCGCCGGCGACCACGTCCTCGCTTATGTCCGCGCCCAGCGGGACGCCATCGTCGACCTCGACCCGGCCGTGCGCCAGGACACCGAGGAGTCCGTGCACGACATGCGGGTCGCCACGCGCCGGCTGCGCAGCACGTTCAAGTCCTTCGGCGAGGTCCTCGACCGGGAGGTCACCGACCCGATCGGCGACGAGCTGAAGTGGCTCGCCGGGGAGCTGGGCGTGGGCCGCGACCAGGAAGTACTGGCCGAACGGCTGAACACGGTCCTCGACGACCTGCCCCCCGCCCTCGTCCACGGCCCGGTGCGGGACCGTCTGGCCGCCTGGTCCAAGGCCGAGTACGGAGGGGCGCGCAGCCGACTGCTCGGCGTGCTGGACTCCCCGCGCTATCTGACCCTTCTCGACACTCTGGACGGTGTGGTCGCCGACCCGCCGGTGCTCAAGGCGGCGGCGAAGAATCCGGACAAGGTGCTCGCCAAGGCCGTACGCAAGGACTTCTCGAAGGTGGCCGCGCTGATCGAGGAGGCCATGGAACAGCCGTCCGGCGCCGACCGGGACCTCGGGCTGCACGAGGCCCGCAAGAAGGCCAAGCGCACCCGCTACGCGGCCGAGGCGGCGGGCCCGGCGCTCGGCGGCCCGGCCAAGGCGCTCGTCAAGTCGATGAAGTCCCTCCAGGGCCTCCTCGGCGACCACCAGGACAGCGTCATGGTCCGCACGACCCTGGGCGAGCTGTCCGCCGTGGCGCACGCGGCGGGCGAGGACACCTTCACGTACGGGCTGCTGTACGGGCGGGAGGAGCGGCGGGCGGAGCGGGTGGAGGAGGCGGCGCCGGAGGCCTGGGCGACGGCCAAGGACGGGATGGACGTCTGAGGACGGAACGGGGAACAGGCCGGGGAACGGACGGGGGATGGGACCGGAGAGATCCTCGGCGGTACGGCGGGTGTCCCGGGCCGCGTTACGCTGAATGACCACCCCTGTCGGTCCACGGAAGTGCGAGATGTCAGCCGAATCGGTCTTCCCGCAGCTCGAAGCTCTGCTCCCGCATGTGCAGAAGCCCATCCAGTACGTCGGCGGAGAGCTCAACTCCACGGTCAAGCCGTGGGAGGACTGCGACGTCCGCTGGGCGCTCATGTACCCCGACGCGTACGAGGTCGGGCTGCCCAACCAGGGCGTCATGATCCTGTACGAGGTGCTGAACGAGCGTGAGGGCGTGCTCGCCGAGCGCACGTACAGCGTGTGGCCCGACCTTGAGGCGCTGATGCGGGAGCACGGCGTCCCGCAGTTCACGGTGGACGCCCACCGCCCCGTGCGGGCCTTCGACGTGTTCGGGCTGTCCTTCTCCACGGAGCTGGGCTACACGAACATGCTGACGGCGCTGGACCTGGCGGGCATCCCGCTGGAGTCCAAGGACCGGACGATCGACGACCCGATCGTGCTGGCCGGCGGCCACGCGGCCTTCAACCCCGAGCCCATCGCGGACTTCGTCGACGCGGTGATCATCGGTGACGGCGAGCAGGCAGTCCTCGACATGACGGAGATCATCCGCGCCTGGAAGGCGGAGGGCCGCCCGGGCGGTCGCGAGGAGGTCCTGTTCCGCCTCGCGAAGACGGGGTCCGTGTACATCCCGGCGTTCTACGACGTGGAGTACCTGCCGGACGGCCGGATCGCCCGCGTCGTACCGAACAAGAGTGGCGTCCCGTGGCGGGTGTCGAAGCACACGGTCATGGACCTGGACGAGTGGCCCTACCCCAAGCAGCCCCTGGTCCCGCTCGCGGAGACCGTCCACGAGCGCATGTCGGTCGAGATCTTCCGCGGCTGCACGCGCGGCTGCCGTTTCTGCCAGGCCGGCATGATCACGCGCCCGGTGCGGGAGCGGTCGATCACGGGCATCGGCGAGATGGTGGAGAAGGGTCTGAAGGCGACCGGCTTCGAGGAGGTCGGCCTGCTCTCCCTGTCCTCGGCGGACCACTCGGAGATCGGTGACATCGCGAAGGGCCTCGCGGACCGCTACACCGAGGACAAGATCGGCCTGTCGCTCCCCTCCACCCGCGTGGACGCCTTCAACGTGGACCTGGCGAACGAGCTGACGCGCAACGGCCGTCGCTCGGGTCTGACGTTCGCGCCCGAGGGCGGCTCGGAACGCATGCGCAAGGTCATCAACAAGATGGTCTCGGAAGAGGACCTGATCCGGACGGTCTCCACGGCGTACGGCAACGGCTGGCGGCAGGTGAAGCTGTACTTCATGTGCGGTCTGCCGACGGAGACCGACGAGGACGTCCTCCAGATCGCCGACATGGCGATGAACGTGATCGCCGAGGGCCGCAGGGTCTCCGGCCAGAACGACATCCGCTGCACGGTCTCGATCGGCGGCTTCGTACCCAAGCCGCACACCCCGTTCCAGTGGGCCCCGCAGCTCTCGGCGGAGGAGACGGACGCCCGCCTCGGGAAGCTCCGCGACAAGATCCGCGGCGACAAGAAGTACGGCCGCTCGATCGGCTTCCGCTATCACGACGGCAAGCCCGGCATCGTCGAGGGCCTGCTGTCCCGCGGCGACCGGCGGATCGGCGCGGTGATCCGGGCGGTGTACGAGGACGGCGGTCGCTTCGACGGCTGGCGCGAGTACTTCTCGTACGACCGCTGGATGGCCTGCGCGGAGAAGACGCTGCCCGACTTCGGTGTCGACGTCGACTGGTACACGACGCGCGAACGCACATACGAGGAGGTCCTCCCGTGGGACCACCTCGACTCGGGCCTCGACAAGGACTGGCTCTGGGAGGACTGGCAGGACTCCCTCGACGAGACAGAGGTCGAGGACTGCCGGTGGACGCCTTGTTTTGACTGCGGGGTGTGCCCGCAGATGGACACGTCCATTCAAATCGGTCCCACGGGCAAGAAGTTGCTGCCGTTGACCGTGAAGCAGCCCGTGGGGACCGGGCACAGTCACTGACGTGATGGACGTCAGGGGTGGGAGCAGATCACCGTGACCAGAGTGAACGAGGCGTAGAAGGGGGCGCGGGCGAGGTCTGCGAACCAGGCTTCGCCCCGTTCGCGGTCGATGTGGCCCTCCGTGATGGCCTGTTGCGTGTTGCGGCCGAGGCCCAGGGTGTGGTCGGCGTGGTCGAAGTCGGTGAAGACCGGGGTCGTCGCGAGCGTCGCCTCGATGCGGAAGCCCGCCTGGGTCGCCAGGCGGGCGAGGCTGCGGCCGATGGTGGCGTGGCGGACGACCTTCTCGGTGGTGTAGCGGGTGAAGGCGCGGCTCGTCTCCAGGTCCTCCGAGTCCACCGCCAGGGTGTCCCAGTCGGGTTCCGCCAGGCCGACGAGGGCGCCGGGGCGGGTGGCGGTGCGGAGTTGGGCCAGTACGTCCGCCGGGGACCGCACATGCATCAGCACCCGGTCGATCTTGGCGCGGTCCACTGTTCCGGGGACGACGGGCAGGGCGTGCGCGTCCGCCTCCCGGATCTCCACCGTGCTCACGGCGGCGGTGCGTTCGCGGGCTGTCGCCAGCATCGCCAAGTCCTGGTCCACGCCGATGACGCGGCCGGTCGGGCCGACGCGTTCCGCCAGTGCCGGGAGGTCGGTGCCGGGGCCGCAGCCCACGTCCAGGACGGTGTGGCCCGGGCGGAGGTCCAGCAGGTCGAGCAGACGCTGCTTGTACGCCCGGCCCGCGTCCTCGGACGCGGCGCGCAGCATGTAGGACGCCTGGTCGGGCCTGGGCACACCGAGGGTCTTCGTCATGGGGTCAGTCAAGCAGCTGTGCGCCGGGCGCCAAGTGGGTTCAGCGGGAGCGGAGTTGGCAGGGGTGCGTGAGGAAGTTACCCAACAGGCCCTCTGTGTCACCGGACTTGTGGGCCTGTGCCACGCCGTGAAGGGTGCCGTCCCCGGGTTCCTGGTGGAGGCGGAGGGCCAGGACCGGGCTGTTGATCCGGGCGTCCGCCGTGGGGAGTTGCAGGGGGAAGGTCGCCTGCACAGACCATGCGCGCGACGCGCTTGCCGGGGCTTCCGCCGTCTCGCCGTTCAGGTGCAGGCGGGCCACGTCGTCCTCCGGGGAGAGGCTCAGCGACAGCGGGATGTCTCCCTCGGGGGTGCTGATCGCGCCTTGCCAGTGGGGTGTTGGCAGGTGCAGGGGGCGTATCGGGTCTTCCGTGATCGGGGAGATCGACCCGGGGGAGAAGTCGGGGACGAGCGTGGTGAGGATGTGGTGGGTGATGCTGTCGCGGGCCGCCTTGTTGGTGCTGTTGGTCAGTACCGACACCGACAGCTGTTGCTCGGGCACGGTCACGACGATCGCCGCTACTCCGCCCATCCCGCCGCCGTGGCTCTGCACCAGGGGACCGGTACCGCGTGACAGACACCAGCCGAGCCCGTATCCGAGGCCCGGGTTTACTGGGTGCGCCTCGCGGACGGCCGCCGCCGTCTCCGGTTTCAGCAGACGGTCGTACGACTGGGCGAAGAGGGCCAGTTGGGCGGCGGGGGCCCAGCCCAGGGTGGCGCCGGGGTGGCTGGTATCGCAGTACGGCGGATAGGGGCGGCCGTCGGTGGTGTAGCGCGTCGCCGAGGGAGCCGGGCCGGGGTGGGTGGGGCCCAGGTGGAGGGCGGTGAGGCCGAGGGGCTCGAACACCCGCTCCCGTACGAAGTCCGCGAGGCCTTGGCCCGACGCCGCTTCCAGTAGCTGGCCCAGGGCTCGGTAGCCGAGGTTGGCGTACTCGAAGGCGGTGTCCGGGGGGCGGTGCAGTCTCGCGTACGGGGTTGCGTCGATCCGGTCGTCGGTGTCGGGGCCGGTGTAGTGGAAGTCGTAGTGGGCGCCGAAGCCGCCCCGGTGCTGGAGGAGTTGGCGGGCGGTCGGGGCCGGCCAGCCGTGGTCGTCCGGTACGGGTACGGGGGCGTCCAGGTCCAGCAGGCCCTCGTCGGCCGCCACGCAGATCGCCGTCGCCGTCATGGGCTTGGTGACCGAGGCCAGGGCGTAGGCCGTCTCGGGGGTGGCCGGGCGGCGCGTGGTGAGGTCCGCGAGGCCGTACGCCTCGGCCAGGGTCACCTCGCCGTGTTCGACCACGGCCACTGACGCCGATGGGCAGCTGTGCTCCTCCAGGATCGAAGTGCAGTACTCGGCCAGCCTGTTCGACTTCAGCGCGTTCGGCATCCCCATGCGCGCATTTTGGCATCCGCGCATTCCGGCAGGGGAAAAGTCGTAGGTTTACGGCCCTTGTCCCTCGTCCTGATCACTTTTCGGATACACCGCATCCGGACGGGGGGCTCGCGCGTCTACGTCGGTATGGATCTGGAGAAACCGGCCACGAAGGTCGAGGCACGGCAGCCCGAACGGCAGCCCGAAGGGTGTCTCGTCGTTGCGATTCGCATCCCTGTGCGGATCGTCGTGCTCGTGCTCGTCGTGCCGGTGCGGATGGCGTGGGACGGGCTCGTCGTCGGATGGCGGCTTCTTACTGATGCCGTGCTGCGGCCCCTTGGACGGGCGCTGGGCTGGGTCGCCCGGGCTGTTCTCGTCTGGCCGTTCGTCGGGCTCTGGCGGTACGTCGTGGTGCCGCTGGGCAAGGCGCTCGGGTGGCTCGCGAACGTGCTCGTCGTCGTCCCCCTGGTGTGGCTCTTCCGGCATGTGCTGACGCCGCTCGGGCACGGGATCGCCTGGGTGTGCCGGGGGATCGGCGCAGGGCTCGGGTGGGTGTGCCGGGGGATCGGTGCCGGGTTCGGCTGGCTCTACGCGCGCGTGCTCACGCCTGTGGGGCACGCGGTGCTGTGGGTGCTTCGGGGGATCGGGGCGGGTGCGGCGGCCCTGGGGCTCGGGGTGTACGCCGTGGCCGCGTGGCTCGTGCGGTATCTGGTCGTCGTACCTGCGCGGTGGCTGTACGAGTGGGTCCTCACGCCGGTCGGGCGGGCCGTCGCCTGGTGTGCCCGGGGGGTCGCGTGGCTCGTCAGCATGGTGGTCGCCGGGGTCGCGTGGCTGGTCAGCATGGTGGTCACCGGGATCGGGTTCGTTCTGTACTGGGTGCTGCGCCTGCTTCTTGTGCTGCCCGCGCTCGCGCTGTGGCGCTGGGTGCTGACGCCCGTCGGACGTGTCCTCGCCGTCGTCGGGCGGGAGGTCTGGAGCGCGCTCGGGCATGCCTGGCGTATCGCCGGGTACATCTCGCTCGCCGTCGGGCGGTTCCTGGGGACCCTCCTTCGGTGGATCTTCGTGGAGCCCGTGCGCTGGGTGTACCTGACGGTGCTGACGCCGGTCGGGCATGTCGTACGGGACGCCGTTCTGCGGCCCGCCGCCGAGGCCGCGCGCAGTGTGGGGCGTGTCACCCGGCAGGTGCTGGCCGCCGCGCGCGACTCGGCACGCCAGGCGCGGGCCGACTTCCGGCGGATGCTCTTCGGGGAGCCCAAGGAGGCGGTCGCCGTGGACCGGCGGGAACCGGGAGACGTCGACGGACGTACTCTAGGTAGCAGTACGACCGCACTCACGAAGGACTGACTCCACTGGGCAAGCGACAGCCCGAAGGCCCGCCGCCCGCGCCGACGGTGCAGCGCATCCGACTGCGCTACACCAAGCGTGGCCGCCTCCGGTTCACCAGCCACCGTGACTTCCAGCGCGCCTTCGAGCGTGCGCTGCGCCGTGCCGAGGTGCCGATGGCCTACTCGGCGGGGTTCACGCCGCATCCGAAGGTGTCGTACGCCAATGCCGCAGCCACCGGCACGGGCAGTGAGGCGGAGTACCTGGAGATCGCGCTCACCGAAGCGCGCGATCCCGACAAGCTGCGCGAGCTGCTCGACGAGTCGCTGCCCACCGGGCTCGACATCGTCGACGCGGTCGAGGCCCGGACCTCCGGGCTCGCCGACCGGCTCACGGCTTCCGTGTGGGAGCTGCGTCTGGAGGGTGTGGCGCCCGAGGACGCGCGCCGCGCCGTCGACCTCTTCAACGCCGCCGAGACCGTCGAGGTCCAGCGCCTCGCCAAGAACGGCATGAGAACCTTCGATGCCCGGGGCGCGGTCGCGGGCCTGGAGGCACTCGAAACAGGTCTCGTAACAGGCGTTGCGGCAGGTGGTGAAACACCTGCCGTGGCACGTGCTGAGTCAGGTGTTGAGACGCACAGTCCACAGCCCGCCGCAAGCGTCGGCTCCACTGGAGCGGCTGGCGCCGCGCCCCTTGCTGGGCCGACCGCCCAGCCCTGTGCGATACTGCGGCTGGTTGTTCGGCACGTGACGCCTGCCGTTCGACCCGACGACGTCCTGTCCGGTCTTCGCGCCGTGGCCGACCTGGCGCCGCCGGTCCCCGCAGGGGTGACCAGGCTGGCGCAGGGGCTGTTCGATGAAGAGACCGGCACGGTGACCGACCCGCTCGCGCCCGACCGCGAGGCAGCGGTGGCCCTCTCCATGGCCACTCCGACTGCCGCCGCGTCGCAGGCACCGGCGTAAGGAAGGTCCCGCGAAGGGACGGACGTCGTAGCGCCGCCCTCGTACTCGGGAGCCACCTGGGTCGGGCAGCGCACCGACCACAAGACTTTCGCCAGGCCGTACGCAACATGGCGTACGGAACCGGCGAGACAGGACACAGAGAGCTCCCGTGCGGCGCCCGCGCCCCGGACGGCGGCACCGCGCACTGCGCGAGCCGCGGACGTCACCGGCACCCAAGCCGGACCAGGTGCGGAGCCCGGGAGCCTGACGGGAGAACCGCCCGCATGCTCGAACCGACCGAAGCCGCTTCGGAGCCCACCGAGGGTTCCGCACACGACACCCCCAGCGACACCCTGCCGCCGCGCCGACGGCGCCGCGCCGCGTCCCGCCCCGCGGGACCGCCGGTCGCCGGGTCCGAGGCCGCCGCTGTGGCCGAGACCACGGCGCCGGCCATACCGGCCGCAGAGGCCGACCGGACCGTAGAGATCATCGATCAGAACGCCGAGGAACCCGCTGCCGCCGAGGCGCCCGCTCCTCGTACGCGCCGTCGGGCCACCCGGCGCGCGTCCGCGCCCGCCGGTGCGCCCGCCAAGGCTGCCGAGGCCGTTGACGAACCTGCCGTGACCGCCGTATCCGCCCCGACTGCCGAGGAGAGCGGCGAGCAGGGCGAGAAGAGCGGCGAGGAGAGCGTGGCGGCCGTCGAGGCGCCCGCGGCCGTGGAGGAGGCCGCGCCCGCTCCGCGTAGCCGTCGTCGGGCCACGCGCCGGGTCTCCGCGCCCGTTGCCGAGGCCGAGGCTCCGGCCGCCCCCGTGGAAGAGGTGCCCGCGCCCGTCGCCGAGGCCGCCAAGCCTGAGATCGAGCCCGAGACCGTCGTCGCCGAGGACGCCTCGTCGCGTCGTGGGCGTCGTCGGGTCGCCCGTAAGGCCGCTGTCGGGTTCTCCGCGCCCGCGCCCGCCGTCGAGAACGGCGAGAACGGGCGGCGTCCCGCGCGTCCTGCCGTCGCCGTCTTCCAGGCACCCGTCTTCACCGAGCCGATGTTCCAGACGCCCGAGCGGGCCGCCGCCGCCGCGGCTGCCGCCGAAGCGGCCGAGGACGTCGAGGAGATCGAGACCGAGGAAGAGACCGTCGAGGCCGCCCCGGTCGCCGAGACGGTCGTCGAGGAGCACACCCCGCGCCGTCGCCGCCGTCGTGGGCGTACCGACGAGGAGCCCGTGGCCGCCGCGCCCGTCGTGGTCGAGGAGCCGGAGGAGACCGAGAGCGTCGACGACGCCTACGAGTCCGCCGAGGACAGCACCGACACGGACGACGACGGCGACGAGGGCCCCGGTTCACGTCGGCGCCGCCGCCGCGGTGGCCGTCGTAGGCGCCGTGGTGAGTCCGCCGACTCCGACAACGACTCCGGGGACGACGACTACGCGGGCGAGCAGTCCGCGCGTGCCGACGAGGACGCCGCCGACCAGGTCGACGAGGACGCCGAGGAGGACGAGCGCGACGAGCCGGGCGGGTCCGGTTCCGCCAGCAGCCGTCGCCGGCGTCGTCGTCGGCGTCGTGCCGGTGACTCGTCCGGCGAGAGCGAGATCGGGAGCGCCGAGAGCGACCCCGAGCGCACGGTCGTCAAGGTCCGTGAGCCGCGCCCCAAGCGGGACGAGCACCCGAGCGACGAGGTGCAGTCCATCAAGGGCTCGACGCGTCTCGAAGCCAAGAAGCAGCGCCGCCGCGAAGGCCGCGAGCAGGGTCGCCGCCGCGTCCCGATCATCACCGAGGCCGAGTTCCTGGCCCGCCGCGAGGCCGTCGAACGCGTGATGGTCGTACGCCAGTACGGCGACCGCACCCAGATCGGTGTCCTTGAGGACAACGTGCTCGTCGAGCACTACGTCAACAAGGAGCAGGCGACCTCGTACGTCGGCAACGTGTACCTGGGCAAGGTGCAGAACGTGCTGCCGTCCATGGAGGCCGCGTTCATCGACATCGGCAAGGGGCGCAACGCCGTCCTGTACGCCGGTGAGGTCAACTTCGAGGCGCTGGGGATGGCCAACGGGCCGCGGCGCATCGAGAGCGCGCTGAAGTCCGGGCAGCCGGTCCTCGTGCAGGTCACGAAGGACCCGATCGGCCACAAGGGCGCGCGCCTGACCAGTCAGGTCTCGCTCCCCGGCCGCTACTTGGTCTACGTCCCCGAGGGGTCGATGACCGGCATCAGCCGCAAGCTGCCCGACACCGAGCGCGCGCGTCTGAAGACCATCCTCAAGAAGATCGTCCCCGAGGACGCGGGCGTCATCGTGCGCACCGCCGCCGAGGGCGCGAGCGAGGACGAGCTGCGCCGTGACGTCGAGCGGCTCCAGGCGCAGTGGGAGGAAATCCAGAAGAAGTCGAAGGGCGGCAACGCGCCGACCCTGCTGTACGGCGAGCCGGACATGACCGTCCGCGTCGTGCGCGACATCTTCAACGAGGACTTCACCAAGGTCATCGTCAGCGGTGACGAGGCCTGGCAGACCATCCACGGGTACGTGTCCCACGTGGCCCCTGACCTGGTCGACCGGCTGTCGAAGTGGACCTCCGAGGTCGACGTCTTCGCGACGTACCGCATCGACGAGCAGCTCGCCAAGGCGCTCGACCGCAAGGTGTGGCTGCCCAGCGGCGGCTCGCTGGTGATCGACAAGACCGAGGCGATGATCGTCGTCGACGTCAACACCGGCAAGTTCACCGGCCAGGGCGGCAACCTGGAGGAGACGGTCACCAGGAACAACCTGGAGGCGGCCGAGGAGATCGTGCGCCAGCTGCGGCTGCGCGACCTGGGCGGCATCGTCGTCATCGACTTCATCGACATGGTCCTGGAGTCGAACCGGGACCTGGTGCTGCGGCGCCTGCTGGAGTGCCTGGGCCGCGACCGTACGAAGCACCAGGTGGCCGAGGTCACCTCGCTGGGGCTCGTGCAGATGACCCGTAAGCGGGTCGGACAGGGCCTGCTGGAGTCGTTCTCCGAGACCTGCGTCCACTGCAACGGCCGCGGTGTCATCGTGCACATGGAGCAGCCGACCTCCAGCGGAGGCGGCGGCAAGCGCAAGAAGCGCGGCCGTGGCGGTGCCGAGCACGAGCACGCCCACGACACTCACGAGCACGACGTGACCGTGGACGCGGATGGGGACGACGACGTCGAGGAGACGGTGGCCGAGGTCGCCGCCGAGGTCGCGGCGCCGGAGCCCTTCTTCGAGCCCGACGACGAGCTGTACAGCAGTGCCGCCGAGGCGGAGGCCGCGGCCGGTCGCGGTGGCCGTTCCAGGCGGCGCGCCAGCCGTCGGGCCTCGGCTCCGGCGGGGGCGCCCAGGGGCGAGTCCCGTGGGGGTCACGGGCGTGGTGCTGACGCTCGTACGGCCGAGTCCGTTGTCGCCGAGGCTTCGGTGGTCCCGGATGCGGCGCCGGTCGCCGTGGCGGAGGCTGTGGCTCACGCCGAGCCCGTGGCCGTCGAGGACCCGGTGGTCGAGGCGCCCGTCGCCGAAGCGCCGGTCGCGGTGCAGGACGACGCGGCTCCCAAGGGGCGTACGCGTCGGCGGGCCACCCGCAAGGTGTCCGCTCCGGCCGGGTCGCCGAAGGCGGCCGACGAGGCTGTGGCCGAGACCGTGGTGACGACGACCGTCGCCGAGACGGTTGTGGAGCCGGCTCCGGTGGCTGCTCCGGTGGCTGCTCCGGCTCCGGCTTCGGTCGAGGCTCCTGTCGAGGCCGTCGCGACCGAGAGTGCGGCTCCGGCCCGGCCGCGGCGACGTGCCGTGCGCAAGGCCACCGCGCCCACCTCGTCCGCGGAGGCGGCCGTCGTGGTCGTCCCGGCGGCCACCGAGGCCGCTGCGGCGCCTGCCGACGAGGCCGAGGCCGAGGACGCGGTTCCCGCCAAGAAGACGGCGCGCAAGACCGCCGCCAAGAAGGCGACCACGGCCAAGAAGACCGCCGCGAAGAAGACCACGGCGGTCAAGAAGACGGCTGCCAAGAAGACGACGACGGCCGCCAAGAAGGCCACGACCAAGAAGGCGGCGACGTCGAAGAAGACGGCTGCCGCGGCCGAGCAGTCGGCGCAGGAGTCGGTGTCGGCGGGTACGGGTTCGGCCTCGGAGGGCTGATCCTTCCGGCCGGTAGCTGAGTTGCCGGTAGTTGCGTTACGGCGGTCCGTCCGGGTGCGGTACCCGGGCGGACCGCCGTGTTTGGGTGCCCTGACTGCGGGGAATCGGGCTCAGTTTGACCCGTTCAGGCCGGGCCCGTAATCTTGACCGTCGGCGTGTCCATAGCTTTATCCGTGACGCGCTTACATCCCCGTAAACCTTCATCCTCCTGAGCACCGGGCTTTTTGGTGCGGCGGGAGAGGCCGCTCGCTTTTGCTGGGCGGCTGGACTGCGGGGGTGCCGTTCCCGAGCGAGAGAGTGAGATCCGCGTGTACGCCATCGTGCGCAGCGGTGGTCGCCAGCACAAGGTTGCTGTCGGCGACATCGTTGAGGTTGACAAGATTTCCACCGCCAAGGTTGGCGACACCGTAGAGCTCTCTACGCTGCTCGTTGTCGACGGCGACGCTGTGACCAGCGACCCGTGGGTCCTGGCCGGCATCAAGGTCCAGGCCGAGATCGTGGACCACCACAAGGGCGTCAAGATCGACATCCTTCGCTACAAGAACAAGACCGGCTACCGCCGTCGTCAGGGCCACCGCCAGCAGTACACGGCGATCAAGGTCACTGAGATCCCCGCGGCTGCGAAGTAAGGGACTGAGGAGAGATGGCACACAAGAAGGGCGCATCGTCCACCCGGAACGGTCGCGACTCCAATGCTCAGCGGCTCGGCGTGAAGCGCTTCGGCGGTCAGGTCGTCAACGCCGGTGAGATCCTGGTCCGCCAGCGTGGCACCCACTTCCACCCCGGCGCGAGCGTCGGCCGTGGCAAGGACGACACGCTGTTCGCGCTGGCCGCCGGTGCGGTGGAGTTCGGTACGCACCGTGGTCGCAACGTCGTGAACATCGTTCCGGTCGCCTGAGTCGGCTGATCGGAAGCTTTCGCGAGGCGGACCTCACTTCCCTCCCGGGAAGCGGGTCCGCCTTTCGCGTGTTTCACCTGTGCAGAGCTTTCTGCCGGAAGAATTTCGTACGTAACTGGAGGCACATCCCATGACCACCTTCGTGGACCGCGTCGAGCTGCATGTCGCCGCGGGTAGCGGAGGTCACGGCTGTGCCTCCGTCCACCGTGAGAAGTTCAAGCCGCTGGGCGGGCCCGACGGCGGTAACGGCGGACACGGCGGTGACGTGATCCTCACCGTCGACCAGTCCGTGACCACGCTGCTCGACTACCACCACTCCCCGCACCGCAAGGCCACCAGCGGCAAGCCCGGCGAGGGTGGCAACCGGTCCGGCAAGGACGGGCAGGATCTGGTTCTGCCGGTGCCGGACGGGACCGTCGTTCTCGACAAGGAGGGGAACGTGCTGGCCGACCTGGTCGGGCACGGGACCTCTTTTGTCGCGGCTGAAGGTGGGCGCGGTGGGCTCGGAAACGCCGCGCTCTCCTCTGCCCGGCGCAAGGCGCCCGGGTTCGCGCTGCTCGGGGTGCCCGGGGGGCTGCAGGACATCGTCCTGGAGCTGAAGACGGTCGCTGACGTGGCGCTCGTGGGGTATCCGAGTGCCGGTAAGTCTTCGCTGATCTCGGTGCTCAGCGCCGCCAAGCCGAAGATCGCTGACTATCCGTTCACGACCCTTGTGCCCAACCTGGGTGTGGTGACTGCGGGTGCGACCGTCTACACCATCGCTGACGTGCCCGGGCTCATTCCCGGTGCCAGTCAGGGCAAGGGGCTCGGGCTGGAGTTCCTGCGGCATGTGGAGCGGTGCAGTGTGCTCGTCCATGTGCTGGACACGGCGACGCTGGAGTCCGAGCGTGATCCCGTCTCCGACCTCGACATGATCGAGGAGGAGCTGAAGGAGTACGGGGGGCTGGGAGGCCGGCCGCGGATCGTCGTCCTGAACAAGGTCGACGTGCCGGACGGGCTGGATCTCGCCGAGATGGTGCGGCCCGAGCTGGAGGCTCGTGGGTACCAGGTGTACGAGGTGTCCGCCGTCGCTCATATCGGGCTGAAGGAGCTGTCGTTCGCGCTCGCCGAGATGGTTGGGCAGGCGCGGGCCGCGAAGCCCAAGGAGGAGGCGACGCGGATCGTCATCCGGCCGAAGGCCGTCGACGACGCGGGCTTCACCGTCGTCCAGGAGGAGGACGGGCTGTTCCGGGTGCGGGGCGAGAAGCCCGAGCGCTGGGTGCGGCAGACCGACTTCAACAACGACGAGGCGGTCGGTTATCTCGCCGACCGGCTGAACCGGTTGGGTGTCGAGGAGAAGTTGATGAAGGCGGGGGCCCGGGCGGGGGATGGGGTTGCCATCGGGCCCGAGGACAACGCGGTTGTCTTCGACTGGGAGCCGACGGTCATGGCCGGTGCGGAGATGCTTGGGCGGCGTGGGGAGGACCATCGGCTTGAGGTGCCTCGGCCTGCTGCGCAGCGGCGGCGGGATCGGCAGGCTGAGCGGGACGATGTTCAGCAGGAGTTTGACGACTTCGAGCCGTTCTAAGGGCGTGGGTAGGGGCGGGCGGTGGGGTGTTTTTCGCCCCCGCCGCCCTTACCCGTTCCCATCCCCTGGGGGCTGCGCCCCCAGACCCCCGCTGTCGGCCTGAACGGCCTCGTCCTCAAACGCCGGACGGGCTGGATGGTGCGGGCCGGGAAAAAAGCTCGCGCTGGACGCGCTTGTCTTCAAACGCCGGACGGGCTGGGGGGTGCCTGGGCTCGCCTTGTGGCATCCGCGCCGGTCACCCCTGCCGGCCTGTTTTTCTGCTGGGGGTCCGGGGGTTATCCCACGGGAGATGCAGTCAGCCCGTCCGGCGTTTGAGGACAAGGCCCGTTCAGGGCCGTGGCGGGGGTTCGGGGGCGGCAGCCCCTGAGGATGGGAACGGGTAGGGGCGGCGGGGGCGTGAACTGTTCGGCGGTTCGGAGGAGTTCGGCCACGTCATCACCCCCTCGCCGGGATGATGATCCGGAAAAGTTGCGCGCCCGGCGGCGGGTGGGGCGAGTGCACGGGCCGATCTCTCGTACAGTTTGCGCCGTGGGATCTATGCGCAATCCGGTCGGGCCGCTTCCCTCCTCCATCTACTGGCGACGGAGGGCCGTTCTGCTGTCTGTGCTCGGCCTGTTGACGTTGCTGGTCGTCTGGGTCGTCGCCTCCGGCGGCGGAGGCGGGAACAACGGCACGGACGGTGCCAACGGCAAGAACCCCGTGCAGACGATCACCCCGGGGCCGTCCGGTTCGGGCCCCGCGATCAGTCAAGCCCCGGGCGGACGCGACGAGTCGGAGAACACGGACACCGGCGGCTCCAGCTCCGGTTCCGGTTCGACGGGCTCCGGGGACTCCAACAGCTCGGCCGGTTCGGAGGGTTCGGCCGGCTCCGGCGGCGGCAGCGGCTCCGCCGGGACAGGCGGCGGCACCGGCACGGACGACGGCGTCAACGGCAGCGTGGGCAGCGGCGACACCCTTCCGGCCGGTTCCACCCTGCCCAACTGCACCGCCGGCATCGTCCAGTTGAGCCTGCGCAGTGTCCAGAACGCCTACGCGCCCGACGAGACGCCCACCTTCCAGCTGGTCGCCAGGAACTCCTCCGCCAACGACTGCAAGATCGACCTCGGCCCGGAGTCGGCCGTGGTGACGATCACGCAGGCGAGCAGCGACGACGACATCTGGTCCTCGGACGACTGCCCCAAGGACACGTCCGGTCTGCTGTTCCGGGTCTCGGCCGGCGGCAGCATCACGTACACCTTCGAGTGGGACCGCAAGGCGAGCGCCCCCGAGTGCGCCACACCGGAGGCGGGGTCGGCCACCGCCGGCACCTACCTGGTCGAGGCGCAGGCCCAGGGGTTCACGAAGGCCCAGACGTCCTTCGTACTCGACAAGGACTGAGCAAGGACGGGGGGAGTCCCCCCGGGCCCAGCTACACGTACCGCTCCAGGATCGACGACTCCGCCAGCCGCGACAGACCCTCCCGCACGCTGCGTGCCCTCGCCTCGCCGACGCCGTCCACCGTCTGGAGGTCGTCGACGCTCGCCGCCAGCAGCTTCTGCAGGCCGCCGAAGTGTTCCACCAGGCGGTCGATGATCGCGCCGGGCAGGCGCGGCACCTTCGCCAGGAGGCGGAAGCCGCGTGGGGAGACCGCCGAGTCGAGGGTCTCGGGTGAGCCCGTGTAGCCCAGGGCCTTGGCCACCGTGGAGAGTTCGAGCAGTTCGGCGTGGCTGAGCGCGTCGAGTTCCGCGAGCGCCTCGTCGACCGTGCGGGAGCGTTTGGCGGTCGGCTCGGGGACGTAGTCCCGGACCACCAGTTCGCGTTCCGGCTCCACGCCCGCGATCAACTCGTCGAGTTGGAGGGTGAGGAGGCGTCCGTCGGTGCCCAACTCCAGTACGTACCCGGCGATCTCCGCCGCGATGAGGCGGACCATCTCCAGGCGCTGGACGACCGCGGAGACGTCCCGGACGGTCACCAGGTCCTCGATCTCCAGGGCGGAGAGCGTGCCCGCGACCTCGTCCAGGCGGAGCTTGTAGCGCTCCAGGGTCGCCAGGGCCTGGTTGGCGCGGGACAGGATCGCGGCCGAGTCCTCCAGGACGCGGCGCTGGCCGTCCACGTACAGCGCGATCAGGCGCATGGACTGGGAGACGGAGACGACCGAGAAGCCCACCTGCTTCGACACACGGTCGGCGGTGCGGTGCCGGGTGCCCGTCTCCTCGGTGGGGATCGTCGGGTCGGGGACCAGCTGGACGCCGGCCCGCAGGATCTTGGACAGGTCCGAGGAGACCACGATGCCGCCGTCGAGCTTGCACAGCTCGCGCAGCCGGGTCGCCGAGAACTCGACGTCCAGGACGAAACCGCCCGTGCACATCGCCTCGACGGTCTTGTCGGAGCCGAGCACGATGAGTCCGCCGGTGTTGCCGCGGAGAATCCGTTCAAGCCCGTCGCGCAGCGCGGTGCCGGGTGCCACAGCGCTCAGTGAGGCGCGCATCAGGCCATCGGCACCGGAGCTCCCACCGGACTTTCCGGGAGCTGCTGCCCGGTCGTTGGCTGCCACTGCACTCCTCCGGTCGCAGGTTCTTGGGTGCTCCCGTTTCGCACTCTGGGTTCGTACGCACGGGCGAGACCTGGGCAAAGTCTACCGGCGGTCCTCCGCCTCCCGTGGGGCCTCTCGCCTACGCGACCTCGGGAGCACCCGGAGAGCATCCCCCATGTCGGCGACTTCGATGACCTTCATACCGGCGGGGATCTTGCCCGGGTCCGACGGAACGAGGGCGTGGGTGAAGCCCAGACGGTGGGCCTCGGCCAGTCGGCGCTGGACCCCCGTCACCCTTCTGACCTCGCCCGCGAGGCCCACTTCGCCGATCGCGACCAGGTTCTTGGGCAGCGGGGTGTCGCTCGCGGCGGAGGCCAGCGCGAGGGCGATCGCGAGGTCCGCGGCGGGCTCGGAGAGCTTCACTCCGCCCACCGTCGCCGAATAGATGTCCCGCTTTCCGAGGGCGCTGATCCTGCCCCGTTGTTCGAGAACCGCGAGCATCATCGAGACCCGGGACGTCTCCAGGCCCGATGTCGTCCGCCTGGGGGAGGGGATCTGCGAGTCGACGGTGAGTGCCTGCACCTCGGCGACGAGCGGCCGGCGGCCCTCCAGGGTGACGGTCAGACAGGTCCCCGGCACCGGCTCGGCGCGCCTGGTCAGGAACAGGCCGCTCGGGTCGGCGAGGCCCGTGATGCCCTCGTCGTGCAGCTCGAAGCAGCCGACCTCGTCCGTCGTGCCGTAACGGTTCTTGACGCCCCGGACGAGACGCAGGCGCGCGTGCCGGTCGCCCTCGAAGGACAGGACCACGTCCACCAGGTGCTCCAGGAGGCGCGGGCCTGCGATCGCGCCGTCCTTGGTGACATGGCCCACAAGGAGGGTGGCCATGCCGCGTTCCTTGGAGGCCCGGATCAGCGCCCCGGCGACCTCACGGACCTGCGCCATGCCGCCCGCAGCGCCGTCGATCTCGGGCGAGGCGATGGTCTGGACGGAGTCGAGGATCAGGAGGGACGGCTTCACGGCGTCCAGATGGCCCAGGACGGCCGCGAGGTCCGTCTCGGCGGCGAGGTACAGGTGGTCGTCGATCGCCTTGATGCGGTCGGCGCGCAGCCGGACCTGACTCGCGGACTCCTCACCCGTGATGTAGAGCGTGCGGTGCTCGTCGCTCGCCGACTTCGCCGCCACGTCGAGGAGGAGGGTCGACTTGCCGACGCCCGGTTCGCCGGCCAGCAGGACCACGGCCCCCGGGACCAGTCCACCGCCGAGCACGCGGTCGAACTCGGGTACGCCGGTGGAGCGGGCGGTGGCCGTGCGGCCGTCGACCTGGCCGATGGGGAGCGCGGAGGTGGTCACGCGGCCCGGTGCCGTCGTACGGACCGCGGGCGCGCCGTACTCCTCGACCGTGCCCCACGCCTGGCACTCGGAGCAGCGGCCGAGCCACTTGACCGTCTGCCAGCCGCATTCGGTGCATCGGTAGGACGGACGGTCCTTCGCGGTCTTCGTACGGGCAGCCATGGGACGAACCGTAGCCGGGACCACTGACACCCCCGTCACCAACGGGCGCCGGAACCCGTGCTCCCCGCGAGAATCGGCCACGTCACATCGCGAACGAGCCACGGAACCAAGGGTTCCTGTCCCCTATTGAGGGATCGTTTCACCCGTACGGATTAAATGTGCTCAAGGTGGGAGAAGGGGTCGTCGTAAGACGCCTACGGTCGCACGGGTGATGAGCAGCAGTCCGGAAACCCCGACCCGCAGCACCGGCGCACACCGGGCGCACCGTGAGGCGCGCGACCGGGCGGCGGGGCGCACGCTGGTCCAGCGCCCGCCCGCGCGCTACGAGCCGTATCTGGACGGCCTGTTCACCTACTGTCTGTCCGTCCTGTGCGACCACGACACGGCCACCGCAGCCCTCGGCGACGTCCTCGCGCTCGCCGAGCGCCGCAGCCCGCGCGTCCCGGAGTCCTCCGGAGACCGCAGGGCCTGGCTGTACGCCCTGGCCCGCTGGGCCTGTCTGCGCAAGCTGGCCGAGGCCAAGCAGAAACGTCAGAGCACGCACGCGGCCGGCCGGCGCGGAGGCGGAAAACGGCAGGCGTCCACCGCCCCCGCCGCCCAGGAGGCCTCCTCCCCGGTCCCCGTCTCCGAGGAGGCCCGGGAAGCGCACCGCCGTGAACTGGCCCAGCTCGCCTGGCCGGAGGCCGCCGGCACCACCCCCGAGCAGCGCGAGGCACTCGAACTCGCCGTACGCCACAAGCTCGCCGCCCACGAGGTCGCCGCCGTCCTCGGCATGGACGCCACCGCCGCCCGCGAACTGCTCGCCTCCGCCGCCTGCGAGGTCGAACGCACCCGCGCGGCCCTCGCCGTGGTCGAGACCGGCGACTGTCCGAGCGTCGCCCGCCTCACCGGCGACCACCAGCTGGTGCTCAGCAGCGCCCTGCGCCGCGAACTGGTCCGGCATGTCGACGACTGTCCGCGGTGCCGCCGTACCGCCGAGCGGGCCGTCCCCGGCGCCTGGCCCGGAGCCACCGTCACGCCCGCCGAACTGCCCGTCCTGGAGGCACCCCGCGCGGCCCTGCACGTCGCCATGGCGCACCTCCCACGCGCGCGGGGCGCCGCCGCTCCGCGCTTCGACCGGCGTGGCTTCCCGATGGACCCCAAGGACCGCGCCGCCCGGAGGGACCGCCTACGCGCGCGTGCCGTCACGACAACGGTCGTCGCCACCGTGGTCGCCGCCCCCGTGCTCGCCCTCTGGGCGGCCTACCGCGGGGCGCCGATGACCGCCGAGGGCCTCCCGGGGGACCGGTCGGCCACCGCGAGCGAGGCACAGCGCCCCGACATCCTCGACGGCGAGACCTCGGGCGGCTACGAGAACGCCGGGAACGCGGGCAACGCGGGCACCGGCCCCGACACCGGCCTCGTCAGGAAGGACGCCGGCTCACCGGACGTCTCCGTGGAGGTCGTCAGCGCCGTCCCCGGCGCGAAGGAGAGCCCGGGCCTGCTCACCGTGGAGGCCACCAGCGACGGCGACACGACCCTCATCACCCTCACCGCGTCCGGGCACACACCCGTGCGCTGGACGGCGTCCACGGGGGCGTCCTGGCTCTACCCGAGCCGCTCGACGGGAACGCTGCGGCCAGGCGAGTCGTTCACGATCAAGATGTACGTCGACCCTCTGCGCGAGCCGGCCGGTCACTGGAGCGCGCGCGTGTCGATCGCACCGGCGTCCGCCGTCGTCTCCATCGAGGGGTACGGCACCGCGCCCACACCCCCGGACCCGACCCCGCTGAACCCACCGGCCCCCGCACCCGGCCCGCCCCGCCCGAGCCCCCCGCCCCCGAACCTGCACCCGACGACCTCCGCGCCGGCCACCCCGCCCCCCAGCGACCCGCCACCGTCCTCACCGGACCCGGAGCCCACCCCGACGGACTCGGTGACCTCGACCCCGGCAGACCCCGGGGGCTCGTCACCGCCACCGAGCGGCAGCGAGACCCCGAGCCCCGCGACGGTCTCCTGAGCCCCAGCCGGTCGGGCAGGTGCCCGCCGCGCCGGGTCGGCGGCCGGGGTCGGCCGGATGCGGAGCCGGCAACGTCAGCGGGCGGGATCGGCCGGATGCGGAGCCAGCAACGGCAACTGCGAGGCCAGCCGCTCCTCGCACAGCTCGACCAGCCGGTCGTACCCCGCCTTGCCCATCAGCTCGACCAGCTCCGGCCGGTACGAGACGTACACCGGGTCGCCCGCGCCGTGCGCCGAGGTCGCCGACGTGCACCACCAGTGCAGGTCGTGGCCGCCCGGACCCCAGCCGCGCCGGTCGTACTCACCGATCGACACCTGGAGCACGCGCGTGTCGTCGGGCCGGTCGATCCAGTCGTACGTCCGCCGCACCGGAAGCTGCCAGCAGACGTCCGGCTTGGTCTCCAGCGGCTCGCGGCCCTCCTTCAGGGCCAGGATGTGCAGCGAGCAGCCCGCGCCGCCCGCGAACCCGGGCCGGTTCTGGAAGATGCAGGACCCCTGGTAGGGCCGGGTCTGGCGCGAGCCCTCCTCGTCCTCCGAGGTCCAGCCGGACTCGGTGCCGACGTCGTGGAGCTGCCAGATGTCGGGCGTGAGCCGCGCCACATAGCCGGCGACCCGCTTCTCGTCGTCCTCGTCGGAGAAGTGGGCGCCCAGCGTGCAGCAGCCGTCGTCCGCGCGGCCGGCCTGGATGCCCTGGCAGCCGCTTCCGAAGATGCAGTTCCAGCGAGAGGTCAGCCAGGTCAGGTCGCAGCGGAAGACCTGCTCGTCGTCCGCCGGATCAGGGAACTCCACCCACGCGCGCGCGAAGTCGAGCCCCTTCTCGTCGCCGGCCCTGGCCGACTTCGAAGATTTCGTGGACTTCGCGGTGGTCGTGGACTTCGCGGAGGGGCTTGACGCTGCCGACTTGTCGGCCTTTGCCTTTTTCGTCTTGGGCACGCGTCCAGGGTAAGTGGCCCGGACCCCCTTCCGGCACCGCTCCGGGGACGGATGCGGTTGCGGCTGGCAGTAGCGTTTCGTCCATGAGACTCGGTGTCCTCGACGTGGGATCGAACACGGTGCATCTGCTGGTGGTGGATGCGCACCCCGGCGCGCGCCCGCTGCCCGCGCATTCGCACAAGGTCGAGCTGCGGCTCGCCCAACTCCTCGACGAGGCCGGGGCCATCGGCCCCGAAGGGGTCGACAAACTCGTCGGCGTGATCCAGGACGCGCTCCAGGCCGCCGAGGACAAGGGCGTCGAGGACCTGCTGCCGTTCGCCACCTCCGCCGTGCGCGAGGCCAGCAACGCCGACGACGTCCTCGCGCGCGTGCAGGCCGAAACGGGCGTCGAGCTCCAGGTCCTGACCGGCGCCGAGGAGGCCCGCCTCACCTTCCTCGCCGCCCGCCGCTGGTTCGGCTGGTCGGCGGGCAAGCTCCTCGTCCTCGACATCGGCGGCGGCTCCCTGGAGATCGCCTACGGCATCGACGAGCAGCCCGACACCGCCGTCTCCCTCCCGCTCGGCGCCGGCCGCCTGACCGCCGGCTGGCTCCCCGGCGACCCGCCCGCCCCCGACGACATCAGGTCGCTGCGCCGCCATGTCCGCGCCCAGATCGCCCGTACGGTGGGCGAGTTCAGCCGCTTCGGCGCCCCCGACCACGTCGTCGCCACCTCGAAGACCTTCAAGCAGCTCGCCCGCCTGGCCGGCGCGGCCCGCTCCACGGAGGGCCTCTACGTCCAGCGTGAACTGAAGGCCGAGTCCCTGCAGTCCCTGGTCCCCGAACTCGCCGCCATGACGACAGCGGAACGAGCGGCCCTCCCCGGAGTCTCGGAGGGCCGGGCCAACCAGCTGGTCGCCGGCGCCCTGGTGGCGGAGGCGGCGATGGACCTCTTCGCCGTGAAGACCCTGGAGGTCTGCCCCTGGGCCCTCCGAGAGGGCGTGATCCTCCGCAGACTGGACCACATGGGCACCCACATGGGCACGGAGTAACGGTCCGGTTCCGGCACCTCTCGGGCGACCTGGGCGGTACCCACCTAGGGGCGCGGGGAACTGCGCGACAAGCCACAGCGAACCCGCACCCGCCCAATCACCGAACCCCAACGGCGAGTAGACCCCCGACCCCGACCAACCAACGCACCCCGTAACCTGTCCCCATGGCGGAGCCAGTCGTACGCATCCCGGATGCGAAGGTCGCGCTGTCCACGGCCTCCGTGTACCCGGAGTCGACGGCGACGGCCTTCGAGATCGCCGCGCGGCTCGGATACGACGGCGTCGAGGTCATGGTCTGGACGGACCCGGTCAGCCAGGACATCGAAGCCCTGCGCAGACTGAGCGACTACCACCAGATCCCCATCCTCGCCATCCACGCCCCCTGCCTCCTCATCACCCAGCGCGTCTGGTCCACGGACCCCTGGATCAAACTCCAGCGCGCCCAGGCGGCAGCCGAGAAGCTCGGCGCCACGACCGTCGTCGTACACCCCCCCTTCCGCTGGCAGCGCCAGTACGCACGCGACTTCGTCACCGGCATCTGGCGCATGGCCGACGAGACGGACGTACGGTTCGCCGTCGAGAACATGTACCCCTGGCGCTACCGCGACCGCGAGATGCTCGCGTACGCCCCCGACTGGGACGTCACGAAGGACGACTACCGGCACTTCACGATCGACCTGAGCCACACCGCGACCGCCCGCAGCGACGCCATGGAGATGGCCGGCCTCATGGGTGACCGCCTCGGCCACGTCCACCTCGCCGACGGCAACGGCTCCAACAAGGACGAGCACCTCGTCCCCGGCCGCGGTACGCAACCCTGCGCCGAGCTGCTCGAACGGCTCGCGCACACCGGTTTCGACGGCCATGTCGTGATCGAGGTCAACACCCGCCGCGCGATGTCCAGCGCAGAGCGCGAGGCCGACCTCGCCGAGGCGCTCGCCTTCACCCGCCTCCACCTGGCCTCGGCCGTGAAGGTCCCGCGCCCATGACCAGCGCGGCCCCCCGCCGAGGGCGGGGACGACCCTCCCGTACGGACTCCGCGGACGCCCCCGCGGCCCGCGACCGCATCCTGACGGCAGCCCGCGAGGAGTTCTCCGAACGGGGGTACGAGAAGACGTCCGTACGCGGCATCGCCAAGGCGGCGGGCGTGGACTCGGCCCTCGTCCACCACTACTTCGGCACGAAGGAGCAGGTCTTCGAGGCGTCGATCGAGGTCGCCGCCGGCCCCCTTCTCAGCGCCCCCGGCTCGATCGCCGAAGGCCCCCTGGACGGCGTCGGCGAGCGGCTGGCCCGCTTCTTCTTCGGCGTCTGGGAGAACCCGGCGACCCGCAAGGCACTGCTCGCGATCGTCCGCTCCGCCATGAACAACGAGGCCGCGGCCGGAGTCTTCCGCCGCCTGATCTCCACCCAGCTCCTACGCCGAGTAGCCGCCCAGCTGAACCTCCCGGACGCGGAACTCCGCGCCGAACTGGCAGCAGCCCAACTGGTGGGCATCGCGATGCTCCGCTACGTGATCAAGGTAGAACCCCTGGCGTCGGCGGACCCGGAGCAGATCATCGAAAGGGTGGCCCCTGTAATCCAGGCCCACCTGGCTCTTTAAGGGGCGCGGGGAACTGCGCGACCAGCCCCCACCGGACCCGCACCCGGCCACCAAGCCTCCGCACCCGGAAACGAGACACTCATCCCGCATTTCGGACACCATGTCGGCAACCGGAACGACCGGCGTACGCTCGACTTCAGTCATAACTCTCTGATGTAGCGAGGCGAGCGAAGATGCCCGAGCTGAGGTCCCGCACAGTCACCCACGGCCGCAACATGGCGGGCGCCCGCGCCCTTATGCGCGCCTCCGGTGTACCGGGCGCGGACATCGGCCGCAAGCCGATCATCGCGGTCGCCAACAGCTTCACCGAGTTCGTGCCCGGCCACACCCACCTCCAGCCGGTGGGCCGCATCGTCAGCGAGGCCATCAAAGCCGCCGGAGGCATCCCGCGCGAGTTCAACACGATCGCCGTCGACGACGGCATCGCGATGGGCCACGGCGGCATGCTGTACTCCCTCCCCTCCCGCGACCTCATCGCGGACAGCGTCGAGTACATGGTCGAAGCCCACTGCGCCGACGCCATGATCTGCATCTCCAACTGCGACAAGATCACCCCGGGCATGCTGAACGCCGCCCTGCGGCTCAACATCCCCGCGGTCTTCGTCTCGGGCGGCCCGATGGAGTCCGGCCGCGCGACCCTCGTCGACGGCACGGTCCGTACGCTCGACCTGGTCGACGCGATCTCCGACGCCGTGAACGAGAAGATCTCGGACGAGGACATCCTCCGTATCGAGGAGAACGCCTGTCCGACCTGCGGTTCCTGTTCCGGCATGTTCACGGCCAACTCGATGAACTGCCTCGCGGAGGCCATCGGACTCGCCCTCCCGGGCAACGGTTCGGTCCTGGCCACGCACACGGCCCGCAAGGCGCTGTACGAGAACGCGGGCCGCACGGTGATGGACATCACCCGCCGCTACTACGAGCAGGACGACGAGACGGTCCTGCCCCGCAACGTCGCCACCTTCGCGGCCTTCCAGAACGCCATGGCCCTCGACATCGCGATGGGCGGCTCGACCAACACGATCCTGCACCTGCTGGCCGCCGCCCAGGAGGCGGGTGTCGCGTTCGACCTGGACGACATCAACGAGGTCTCGCGCCGGGTGCCGTGCCTGGCGAAGGTCGCGCCGAACGTCGCCAAGGACCGCACGTACTACATGGAGGACGTGCACCGGGCCGGCGGCATCCCCGCCCTCCTCGGCGAACTGCACCGCGCGGGCCTGCTCAACGAGGACGTGAACTCGGTTCACAGCTCGTCTCTCGCGGACTGGCTGAAGACGTGGGACGTGCGCGGCGGCTCGCCGTCGCCGGAGGCCCTGGAACTGTGGCACGCGGCCCCCGGCTGCGTCCGCTCCGCCGAGGCCTTCTCCCAGTCGGAGCGCTGGGAGGCCCTCGACACGGACGCCGCCGGCGGCTGCATCCGCAGCGCGGAACACGCGTACTCGAAGGACGGCGGCCTGGCCGTCCTCAAGGGCAACCTCGCCGTCGACGGCTGCGTCGTGAAGACGGCCGGCGTCGACGAGTCGATCTGGACCTTCGAGGGCCCCGCGGTCGTCTGCGAGTCGCAGGAAGAGGCCGTCGAGAAGATCCTCAACAAACAGGTGACGGACGGCGACGTCGTCGTCATCCGCTACGAGGGCCCCAAGGGCGGCCCCGGCATGCAGGAGATGCTCTACCCGACCTCCTTCCTCAAGGGCCGCGGCCTCGGCAAGACCTGCGCCCTGATCACCGACGGCCGCTTCTCCGGCGGCACCTCGGGCCTCTCCATCGGCCACGCCTCCCCCGAGGCGGCCTCCGGCGGCACGATCGCCCTCGTCAAGGACGGCGACCGCATCCGCATCGACATCCCGAACCGCACGATCGAACTCCTGGTCACGGATGACGAACTGGCGGCCCGCCGCGAGGCCCTGAACGGCGTCTACGCCCCCGTCTCCCGCGAACGCAAGGTCTCCGCGGCCCTGCGCGCGTACGCGGCGATGGCGACGAGCGCCGACCGGGGCGCGGTCCGGGACGTGTCGAAGCTGGGCTGACGCTCGTACGTCTGGCTTGTACGTCTGTCTCTGCCTGCCTGTGGGAAAGGGCCGCTCCTGATCACGAGGAGCGGCCCTTTCCCGTACCTGAGTCAGGTGTCGTACGTGGTTCAGCCGCCGCCCGTCACCAGCGCGCCGGGTCCGCCGCGTCCACGGCGAAGACGGAACCGTCGGGAGCGCTCGCGTACACGCGGCCGTCGGCGACGACGGGGGCGGGCAGCGCGCCCGCGATCGTGTCCGAGGCCGCGCCGAGCCGGGGCGAGGTCTGCCCGACGAGCGTCCCCGTGCGGGCGTTCACCGCGAGCAGCCGGCCGTCGGCGGCGGTGAAGTACACGTACCGTCCGTCGACGGCCGGCGCCGAGCCGAGGCTCACGGACGTCTGCAGCGACCAGAGCTGCTTGCCCGCCTTCAGATCCACGGCGGTCAGCGCACCTCCCGCGGCCATCAGATAGACGACGTTGCCGCGCACGGCGCCCTGGGCCCGCGGGAGCGGAACGGTCACGTCGACCCTGCGCGTGGCCCCGCTCTCCGGGTCGTAGTCGACGACGGCGACCGTGTCCCCGTACACGCTGTCGAGGGCGGCGAAGAAGACGGAGGCGCCCTCGGCGGTGGTGCCGATGGGCCGCAGCTCCCCGTCCAGCCGCTTCTGCCAGCGCACATCGCCCGTACCGGGGTCCAGCGCGGCGACCCGGGTGCTGTCCCCGTCCTCGGCGGTGCTCGTGGCGTACGCGAGCTGGTCACCGGCGAAGGAGAACAGCTGCGGCCCGCTCAGATCGGCGATCCGCCGGTTCCACTTGCTGTCGCCGGACGCGCTGTCGACGCCGGTGACCTTCCCGTCGGCGCGGTTGAGCAGGGTCATACCGCCGGCGTACCCGAGGCCGACCCGGTCGGACACGGTCTCCTGCCAGCGGGTGGCGCCGGTGGCGGGGTCGAGCGCCTCCAGCCGGGGCCCCTCGTCCAGCGGGGGGTGCACGAGCCCGCCCGACAGGACCGGCGGGCGGCTCAGCACGAGGGAGGAGTCGATCGGGTGCCGCCACAGGACGGTGCCGTCGGCCGGGTCGATGGCGGAGACCAGCCCCTTCTGCGCACAGAACAACTTCCCGCCACCGGACGAGCACAGGGGCATCCCGGCGTCCCCATCGCCGGCCGGCCGCACCGCCCAGCCCCGGAAACCGGCGGCGGCGGTCGTCGTCGTACCGCCACCGGAGGAATCCCCCGTGGGCGCGGTGACCGGATCACCGCCGAGCATCTGCACCGAGGCGAAGACACCCCCGGCGACGAGAACGAGCGCACCGGCGGCGAGGAGGACGCGCTTGCGGAGCTGCCGCCGAGGAGAGGGGGAGCGAGGAGAAGCCGGAGAAGGGGCAGCGGAAGCGGGGGAGGGGCCGGAACCGGTACGGGAGGCACTCCGCTGCTCGGGTATGAACGACTGAGTGTCGTAGGAGGCCGCAACCGACCTGAGTTCCCGCATGAGGTCATCGGGAGTGGGCCGGTCCTCGGGCTCCTTGGCGAGACAACGAAGCACCAGCGGAGCGAGGTTGGTCGGTACGCCCGTCAAGTCCGGCTCGTCGTGCACGACTTGGTAGGCGACGACGTACGGACTGTCGGAGTCGAACGGCCCGCGCCCGGTCGACGCGTGCACCATCACCGACCCCAGGGCGAAGATGTCGGCGGCGGGGCCGACTTCCCGAGGCCGCCGGAACTGCTCGGGAGCCATGAACGGCGGCGTACCGATCAACTTGCCGGTCTCGGTGCGCAGTTCGCTGTCCTTCGGCCGAGAAATGCCGAAGTCGATGACCTTCGGACCGTCCTCGGCGAGCAGTACATTGCTCGGTTTGAGATCCCGGTGGACGACCCCGACCCGGTGGATGTCCCGCAGCGCCTCGGCAAGCCCGGCCATGAGCCGCCGCAACTGCCCAGGGTTCATAGCCCCGTTCCGCTTCACCTCGTCGGCGAGGGTCGGCCCGGGGATGAACAGGGTGGCCATCCAAGGCTGTTCGGCATCCGGATCGGCATCGACGACGGGCGCGGTGAAGGCACCGCTGACGCGCCGGGCGGCGGCGATCTCCTGCCGAAAACGCCCCCTGAACTCAGGATCCTTGGCGAACTCGCCATGCACGACTTTCACCGCGAGCTTCATCCCGGAGGTACTCCGGGCCAGGTGCACCACGCCCATGCCGCCGGAACCCAGCCGTGACTTCAGACGGTACTGACCGGCGTACTCCGGAAGTTCCGCTTCCGCGCCGGGTCCGGAGTTCCGCTGTGGCGTCATGGACTCACCCCCGTGCTGTTCGGCCGCGCGCGCGACGGACGGAGCCTAGTCGATGAGGTTGACGGGACAGAGGCGGCTTGCGGACGCAGGTGTACGAGTTACGTACATGTGTTTCATGGCGTGTTTTAGGGGTATCAACGGGACCCCATGGCAGTCATGGGGTCCAACGGGGGAGGTTTTTTCATGTCCACAGACAGCATCGAGGAGAGAACGGCCGACGAGACGAAGGGTGCGAGGACGGAGCTGACGATCACGACCGCGGCAGCGGCAGCAGCGGCGACAACGTCCGTCCGGTACTACTCGGTCGCCCCCGGCTACCGCCTCAACGTCCGCAGCGGCCCCGGCACCGGCTACACCATCGTCCGCGTCCTGTCCGAGGGCGCCCAGGTCCCGATCTACTGCCAGCGCCCCGGCGAGGCGATCGCCGGTCCGTACGGTACGTCGAACATCTGGGACAACAT
Source organism: Streptomyces sp. NPDC000878 (assembly GCF_053599695.1). Taxonomy (NCBI): domain Bacteria; kingdom Bacillati; phylum Actinomycetota; class Actinomycetes; order Kitasatosporales; family Streptomycetaceae; genus Streptomyces; species Streptomyces sp. NPDC000878. The sequence continues at coordinate 146,947 of NZ_JBSFMT010000018.1, forward strand.
CGACAACGGCCAGTACGTCTCGGACGCGTACGTCCTGACAGGCAGCGACGGCTACGTGGCACCGCGCTGCTCCTGACCGCGTGATCCACCCGGGTACCGGTACCGGCATTCGGTGCCGGTACCCGGCTGGCGATAATCGAGGGGTGAGCGACAAGAACGCCCGGGGCGGCGACACAGGCCCCAGCCCCGAGCCCATCCGCTTCTTCGGCACGACCTGGGTGGAGCACGACGCCGACTACACGGCCCGCCGGGTGGGGGTGGCCGTCGGCTCACTGGCGGCGACGGCGGCATCCTGCCTGATCCTCCGCTTCGCGTACGAGGGCCTGCGCATCGCGGAGGTAGGGGGCCTCGTAACCCTCCTGGTGGTGATCATGTTCGCCACCTGCAGCGCACTCGCGTTCGGCCACACCTGGGGCGCCTTCACCAAACGCCCGGACCCGACCCGCCAGGCCTCCCTCCGAGGCCTGCTGACGATCGGCTTCGTAGGCTCCCTGACGGCGTACTTCCTCCGCTCCCTGCGAGAGGCCCCCGGCGAGTCCCTGAACCGCCAGGAATACGAGACGTCACGCGACCGCCACACCCGCAAATCCACCCGCCGAACAGGAAACTCGGCAAAGAGACAAAGCCCCTGAGAGGGACTCCGGCTGCGTTTCTTTCGCCCCCACCCAAGCCCCAACTCTTCTCCAAACCCCTACCCCCCACCAACACCCCCAGCCACCATGTCCACATGACGGCCTCCACCCAACCGCCCACGCAACCCCCCACCCCCTCCCGAGCCACCTCCTTCAACGCAGCCGCATCCCAGTACGCCCAAAACCGCCCCTCCTACCCACCCGCCCTCCTGACCGCCATAGAACACCTGGCCGCCCACCCCCTCACCGGCTCCCGCGTCGCAGACATCGGCGCCGGCACCGGCATCTCCACCGCCCTCCTCCACACCCACGGCGCCCACGTGATCGCCGTGGAACCCGGCGCCGGCATGGCAGCCCAGTTCCGCCGCACCCTCCCCGACGTCCCGATCGTCAGAGGCAACGGCAACGCCCTCCCCCTGGCCGACGCCTCCGTCGACTTCCTCACCTACGCCCAGTCCTGGCACTGGACCGACCCGGACCAAGCGATCCCGGAAGCCCTCCGCGTCCTGCGCCCGGGCGGCGCACTCGCCCTGTGGTGGAACACGTATCCCCTGGACATCCCCTGGATCGGCGCCCAGGCGAACCGCATCCAGTACTTCTTCGGCATCGACACGGCCCTGGAGCAGCACAGCGCCCACCTCCGCGCCGCAGACCCCTCAGGCCACCTCGACTTCGCCCGCCGCCAACTCCGCTGGAGCCGCCGGGTCCCGATCGACACCCACCTGGCCAACCTCGGCAGCCACTCGCTCTTCCTGGTCCACGACAAGGAGGAAGCCGCCGCCTTCCTGGCCGAGGAACGCAACCTCCTGCTCAAGCTCTTCCCGACCGAAACGCTCGAAGAGACCTACGACGTAGACCTGTTGGTAGCGAAAACCTCAACCACCTGACCCGCCCACCCCTGCACCGGCACCCGCACCCTCATCCACCCCCGACCCCCGCCCCCGCTCCCGCCCAGCAACCCACCCCTCCAAAGCCGCCGCACACGCATGATCCACATGCCGAAGCCCACCCAACTCCAGCCGAACCTCACGCCCCCGAGGCAACTCCTCCAGCGACTCCAACGCATCCAGCAACTTGGGCAACCGCAAAAACGTCGCATGCCCGACAACCCGAACGACAACAACACCACCGCCACAGCCACCGTGACCACCGACACCGCCGCCCTGCTCACCAACCTCCACATGCACATGACTGATCTCCCAGGCGACCTTCCCCACGGCCAGCGCGAGCCCGACCACCACCCCCACGATCAGATTCCCCACGACAATGGCCCCGGCCGTCACCACCAGCACCACCACCTCCCCCCGATGCCCCCGCCACAGCACCCCCACCTCCCGCACAGGCACCAACCTGCACCCGGCGTACACGAGCAGCCCGGCCAGCGCGGCCACGGGAATCACCCCGAGCACCCCGGGCACGACCACCGCGAACCCGAGCAGCCACAACCCATGCAGCACCCGTGACACCTTCGTACGCGCCCCCGCCCCGATATTCGCCGCACTCCGTACGATCACCGCGGTCATCGGCAACGCCCCGAGCACCCCGCACACCGCGTTCCCGACCCCCTGCGCCACCAACTCCCGGTCGTAGTCCGTCCGCGCCCCCTGATGGAGCCGATCGACGGCCGCCGCACTGAACAACGACTCCGCGGACGCGATCAGGGCGAACGCGACGACGGTCCCGATCACCCCCGCGTCCACGAGCCGCCCGAAATCCGCCGCCTCCGGCACCCGTACGGCAGCCAGCAGCCCCCGCACCTCGACCCGCCGCACATCCAGGTCGAACCCCCAGGTCACCCCCGCCGCGAGCGCCACCGCCACCAACGCCCCGGGCACCAGCCGCGTCCCCCACGCCCAACGCCGCCACACCAGCAGTACGGCGATGGTGGCGCCCCCGACGGCCAACGCCACGGGATCCGCGTCCCCGGGAAGCGAGACCAGCCCGCCCAGCTTCCCGAGCGCACTCGCGGGCGCGCTCACGTCACCGAGGGCGTACACCTGACCGGCGACCAGCACGATCCCGATCCCGGCGAGCATCCCCTGGACGACCGCCACGGACACGGCCCGGAACCACCGCCCGAGCCGCAACGCCCCGAGCCCGACCTGCACCACCCCGGCCGCGAACACGAGCACACCGAGCACTTCAAGCCCGTACGCCCGCACAGCCTCGTACACCAGCACGGTCAGCCCCGCCGCCGGCCCGCTCACCTGAAGGCTGCTCCCGGGCAGCGCCCCCGCGACCAGCCCACCGACGATCCCGGTGACCAGCCCCAGCTCGGCGGGCACCCCGGAGGCGACGGCGACGCCCACACACAGCGGCAGCGAGACGAGGAAGACGACGAGAGAAGCGAACAGATCGGCCTTGCGCACGCCAAGGCGCATGGCGAATACACCTCCGACTACACCGCCGCCAGCGGGCGAATGAAACCCCTTGTCGGCAAGGAGACCGGACACACCACCCATTTCGTACGGCTCCCCACCAAGAACCGGAATCAAAGGAAGCCCCCGGAGTCACCCGAACCGGACGCCCCTCCTCCGATCACCCCACAGCGCGCCTGCGCCCCCACCCGCGACGCACTACCGCCTTGACGAGCCGCCGAACGACGAGCATTATTCATCACATGATGAATTACAACGACCCCCCTCCTGGAAGGGCCGTCGAAGCCATCCAAGGCGTCGAAGCAGTCCAAGCCATCAAGGCCGTCCCAGCAGTCCAGGCCGAAGCCCTCACCGTCGTACGAGGCACCCGAACAGTCCTCCGAGCCCTCGACTTCACCGTCCCGCGCGGCCAGATCACCGGCCTGCTGGGACCCTCGGGCTGCGGAAAATCGACCCTCATGCGCGCGATCGTCGGCACCCAGGCCAAGGTCACCGGCACCCTGGAAGTCCTCGGTCACCCCGCCGGCCACGCAACCCTCCGCAACCGCATCGGCTACGTGACCCAGGCCCCCTCGGTCTACGACGACCTGACGGTCCGCCAGAACCTCACCTACTTCGCCGCGATCCTCGACCCCGGCCGCGCAGCCGCCGACCGCCGCCACCAGAACGTCACCCGCGCCGTCGCCGACGTCGACCTCTCCACCCACGCCGACACCCTCGCGGGCAACCTCTCCGGCGGCCAGCGCAGCCGCGTCTCCCTGGCGGTGGCCCTCCTCGGCGCCCCCGAACTCCTGGTCCTGGACGAGCCGACGGTGGGCCTGGACCCCGTACTCCGCCGAGACCTGTGGGCCCTCTTCCACACGATCGCGACGACCCGCGGAGCGACGTTCCTGATCTCCTCCCACGTCATGGACGAGGCCGAACGCTGCCACCGTCTCCTCCTCATGCGCGCCGGCGAACTCCTGGCCGACGACACCCCGGAGGCCCTCCGCACCCGTACGGCGACGGAGACGGTGGAAGAGGCGTTCCTGCACCTGGTGGACGAAGCGAAGAACCCGCAGACAGAGCAGACAAAGAGGAAGCAGCCCCAGCAATGACCACCGCAACCGCGACCCGCCCCCGCACAACCGCCCTGAACGCCTCCCGTACGACAGCCACGGCGGCCCGCGTACTGGCCCAACTCCGCCACGACCCACGCACCATCGCGATGCTGATCGTGCTCCCGAGCCTGCTCCTGCTTCTCCTCCGCTACGTCTTCGACGGCAGCGAGCGCACCTTCGACGGCATCGGAGCGTCACTCCTCGGGATCTTCCCCCTCATCACGATGTTCCTGGTGACCTCGATCGCCACCCTGCGCGAGCGCACCTCGGGCACCCTCGAACGCCTCCTCGCCATGCCCCTCGGCAAGGGCGACCTCATCGCCGGCTACGCCCTGGCCTTCGGAATCCTGGCCATCATCCAGTCGGCCCTGGCCACAGGCCTGGCGGTCTGGCTCCTGGGCCTGGACGTGACGGGCTCCCCCTGGCTCCTGCTCCTGGTGGCCCTCCTGGACGCACTCCTGGGCACGGCCCTGGGCCTCTTCGTCTCGGCCTTCGCGTCGTCGGAATTCCAGGCGGTCCAGTTCATGCCGGCGGTGATCTTCCCCCAGCTCCTCCTCTGCGGCCTCTTCACCCCCCGCGACACCATGCACCCAGCCCTGGAAGCAGTCTCAAACGTCCTCCCCATGTCCTACGCGGTGGACGGCATGAACGAGGTCCTCACCCACACGGACATCACAACCAACTTCGTACGAGACTCCCTGATCGTCGCGACCTGCGCCCTCTTGGTCCTAACCCTGGGAGCAGCAACCCTCCGCCGCCGAACGACGTGAATTTTCAGCCCCGGCCGGGGCTGGTTTTTCAGCCCGTCCGGCGTTTGAGGACGAGGCCGTTCAGGCCGAAGCGGGGGTCTGGGGGCGGCAGCCCCCAGGAACGGGATGGGACGGGTAGGG